>JAZQCY010000049.1:0-17740 GCA_045546555.1 Acutalibacteraceae bacterium
GGTCATATGTTCGATAGAGGACAGATCGTATTTCGAAATATCCTGCTTGATAAGCATACGGAGCATCGTGGGCGGTGCGCAGAAGGTGGTTATCTTATACTTTGCGAACATCGGCAACAGATCAGCCGCCTCAAAACGGTCAAAGTCATAGACAAAAAGACCTGTTTCGCACAGCCACTGACCGTAGATCTTACCCCAGGCGGCCTTTGCCCAACCGGTATCGGAAATGGTAAAGTGGATGCCCTCGGGATTGACACAGTGCCAGTATTTTGCGGTGATAAAGTGACCCAACGGGTATTTATAGCTATGTACAGCGATCTTGGGATTGCCGGTGGTACCCGAGGTGAAGTACATCAGCATAATGTCATCACCCTTGGGGGAATCCTCGGTACGCTCAAACTTACGGGTATAAAATCCGTATTCCTCGTCAAAGTTTCTCCAGCCCTCTTTACTGCCGCCAACCATAATTTTGTGCTGTAAGCACTCACAGTTCATAGCGGCCAAATCGACCTCGTTGGAAACGTCACCGTCGGCTGTGCAAAGGATGGCCTTTACGCCTGCGGCCTTGATACGGTAGGTTATATCGTGCTCTTTAAGCTGATTGGTGGCAGGAATTGCAATAGCACCTATCTTGTGCAGAGCCATCATAGCAAACCAGAACTGATAGTGACGCTTTAAGATAAGCATTACCTTATCGCCCTTGCTGATGCCAAGCGACTTGAAGTAGTTGGCGGTCTGTGAGGAGGCGTGCTTCATATCCCTGAAGGTGAAGCGGCGCTCGTTCTTCTCACGGTCAAGGTGGATCATAGCCAGCTTTTCGGGCTTTTCACGACCCAAACGGTCGATAACATCAAAAGCAAAGTTGAAGTTATCCTCGTTTTTAAAGTCTATCTTGGTGATGGTGCCCTTGTCGTTCTCGGTAGGAATAACAAAATCCTCCCAAACACGCTCCTCCTCGGCCATTTCAACGGCTACGGCAGGACGCTTGGAGGTCGAGGTGAACTCCTTGACACCGCCGTGGACCATGTGGTCGATAGGCTCGCCTTTAGGATTGAGAACGATTGCATAGAAGGTGCATTCCTTGCCCTCAACGGCGATCATTCCGTGAGGAACCGAGGAATCGTAATAAATACTGTCGCCCTCGTGAAGAATCTCGATATGGTCACCGACCTGAACCTTTAAAGCACCTTTAATAATGATATCGCACTCCTGACCGTCATGAGCGGTAAGCTCGATATCGGCATTCTGTGCTTCCTCGTTATACTCGGTAACAACATACAAAGGCTCGGCGATACGGTTTTTGAAGGAAGCGGCAAGGTTGTAATAGCGAAGGCCGTGTGCCTCCTCGATTCGCTGACCCTCTCCCCTTCTGGTTACGGTGTAGCCTGCCAAACGGGGGCTACTACCTTCGATAATATCGGTAACGTCGACCTTTAAAGCCAGAGCGCAACGGTAAAGGAACGCAAAGTTAAGGTCACGCTGACCCGCTTCACAGGCAAGGTATTCTTCTTCGGTAATGCCGGTTTTCTTGGCCATTTCTTCGACAGACAGACCCACGATCTCACGAAGGTCGGCTATACGCTTGGCCATCTCCATAATTTTGAATTCAAGACCGGTTGTTTTCATATTTTCCTCCCATTTTAAAGGCGGTAAAAAAGCCCGCCTCAAAGTAAAGATCCTTTGAGACGAGCTATAAAAACTTTATATCCCGCGGTACCACTCAAATTGCACAAAGGTTTACTTTGTACCCCTCAGACTCTAAAAAGCCCTATGCATTTACGCAGCAGTTACGGAAAGGTTCTACTGAACGGGAAACCCGTCTTTCTTCCTTTCAGCTCGGAAGTTACAAATGCCGAAACAATGCTGTCAACTCGCACCAAACGTTGACTCTCTGAAAGCATTTAACGCTTCGCATCCTCTTCGTCAAAGCCTTTAATGTATGGATTATACCAAATTACACCCCATTTGTCAAGACTACTTTTTGATTTTAAGAAAAATATCAAAACGAGTCGAAAACGTCTGTAAAATATTATTTTACGTGTTCACAAAGGAACTCGGCCACTTTAGCAGAAAGGGTTGCATAGCCATCCGCTGATGGATGTGTGCCGTCAGCACTGATTTCCACTTCCCACGAATCAACAGTATCACGGTTTATGAAGGTCACCTTAGTCGGATGCCTTTCAACAATCTCCTTACCTGCCGTATCAATACTGATATAACGTTCCTGATTAACCGCACTCAGCGCCTGCATAATGAATATCTGAGGTTTATTTCCATAGACCTTCAATATCTTATCAACAAAATCGCTGTAATGCTGCACAAAGCCTTCACGGTCCGAGGAAGCTTTCAGCCCGTCGTTTGTTCCAAGAAAAATAAACACAACATCAGGAGTTTTTCCGGTTTTAAAATTAAAATCGAGCGATTCGTCATTCAAATAACTATGATACCGCTGTTTATCATCATTAGACATGGTATCCTGAGGCAATCCGAGTTTAAAGAAAGCATCCTCCATGCCGACCGACTTACCTAAGATATCCAGCATATTCGGATTAGAATTCCCCCAATATCCGCGACCCGTTTGTAACGAAATACCCGACTTTGCTGCAACTGAGTAATCCCAACCGAGAATATCAGCCGAGTTATGAGCGTGGCTGAGCCTATCCTCTGAAATAGAGTCGCCGATAAACTGAATGTAATGCGGCTTATCCGCGGTGCGCGACAAGGTATGTTCCTTTGGAACCGAGGCACCCGCAAAATAAATATGGTCCTGAATAGAATAACTGCTCGGAGCACCGTTCTTTATCCTGACTGTATGCTTACCGTCGGATACGGCTTCGATTCTTTTAATTCCGTCGACATTATAATACGGGACAAACTCACCGCCGTCAACACTTACGTTTATGTTGGAAGATTTTGAAAACTCAAGATAAACAGCCTCACCCGTAAAATCCACCTCAACATAGGCAATATTCCAATAAGAAACAAAGGTGTGAGGATCATTCTCGTCAGCCTGCCAATGTCCGCAATATTTATAAAGCGAAATATTATCGGCATAATGCTTGACAAGCGTTTCGTTTTCAAACACATATTGAATCGGCTTTGGTTCAACGTAGTTTTCAGGGAATGCTGTTTCGGTAATAACATTATCGAGATCAATAATCTCATTATCGTTTGATGAGGCACCTACAGAAGACGCGCTCTCTGATGACAAACCGTTAGAAGATGCCATTGTGTCGGTTGCGATGTCACCTGTGCCGGTATCACCGCAACTGACCAAAAGATTAAATACGATAATTAATACCAAAAGAAAAGATAACCGTTTCATGATACTAACCTCATAAATTAACACAAATTCAGAATATTAAAGCTTGTTACGCTGGATCTTGCCGCTGATGGTCTTGGGTAACTCGTCACGGAAAACAACCACTCTGGGGTACTTATAAGGTGCGGTGTGCTCCTTAACGTACTGTTGTATCTCCTTTTTGAGTTCCTCGGTAGGTTCTGTTCCCTTGGTCAAAACAATGCTTGCCTTTACGACCTGACCTCTTACCTCATCGGGTGCGGCCGAAACACCGCACTCAAGGACATAGGGCAGTTCCATGATGACACTTTCGATCTCGAAGGGTCCGATACGGTAGCCGGACGACTTGATAACGTCGTCGATACGGCTGACATACCAGAAGTAACCGTCCTCATCACGCCAGGCGGTGTCACCCGTGTGATACATTCCATCATAAACGGCCTCGTTGGTCTTTTCCTCGTCACGGTAGTACTCTCTGAACAAGCCGCAGGGATCGCCCGTCTGGAGACGGACAACGATCTCGCCCGTTTCACCGGTGGGAACGGAGTTGCCGTCGGGATCAACAATGTCGATATCATACTGCGGAGAAGCCTTACCCATTGAACCAAGTCTGGGAGTGGTTCCCACAAGGTTAGCGATGGTCAGAGTCGTCTCGGTCTGACCGAAGCCTTCCATTATCTGCAGGCCGGTTGCGGCTTCAAACTGGCGGAATACCTCAGGATTCAAAGCCTCGCCTGCTGTGGTCATGTGGTGGATGGAGGAAAGATCGTACTTGGAAAGATCCTCCTTGATAAGCATACGGAGCATGGTGGGCGGTGCACAGAAGGTGGTGATGTTATACTTTGCGAACATCGGCAGGATGTCGGCCGCATTGAAGCGGTCAAAGTCGTAAACAAATACGGCACCCTCGCAAAGCCACTGACCGTAAAGCTTACCCCAAAGCGATTTACCCCAACCTGTGTCGGAGATGGTGAGATGTAGACCCTCACGCTCACAGCAATGCCAATACTTTGCAGTAACAAAATGACCCAAAGCATAAGTGTGCTTGTGCGAAGCCATCTTGGGGTTGCCTGTGGTACCCGATGTGAAGAACATCAAAGCGGCATCATCACCGCAGGAGGCATCCTCGGCACGCTCAAACTTGCCCGAAAATCTTGTGTACTCTTGGTCAAAATCGTGCCAACCCTCAGCCGAAGCACCGACAAGGATCTTGGTAGTAAGTGTGGGGCTGTTCTTCTGTGCGTTGTCAACGATCTTATATACGTCATCATCCTTGGTACAAACTATAGCCGAAACACCTGCGGCGTTAAAGCGGTACTCAAAGTCGTGATCTTTAAGCTGATGGGTTGCGGGAATTGCGATAGCGCCCAGCTTGTGCAAAGCAACCATACTGAACCAGAACTGGTAATGGCGCTTTAAAACAAGCATTACACGGTCGCCCTTTTTGATGCCCAAAGATGCAAAATAGTTGGCAACCTGATTGGAGGCACGCTTGATATCCTTAAAGGTAAAGCGGCGCTCGACCATATTCTTGTCAACGTGGATCATTGCCAGCTTATCGGGATAAGTATCGGCAATGCCGTCAACGATATCAAAACCGAAATTGAAGGTCTCACGGTTGGGGAAGTCGATGGATTTAAGGCTTCCGTTCTCGTCCTCTTCCACCTTAACGAACTTCTCACAGACCAGCTTCTGGGTGGAGCGAGCCTTGGCAATGCTCTTGGTAACGACCTCCTCCTTGGTCTCCTCGCCGGGGAGAACAACTGCGCAGAAGGTGCAGGCCTTGCCGCCGACGGCTATCATACCGTGAGGTGTTGAGGAGTTGTAATAAATACTGTCACCCTCATTAAGCACCTCGGTGTGTTCACCGACCTGAACCTTTAAAGAACCATCTAAGACAAGGTCAAATTCCTGACCCGAATGGGTTGCAAGCTCAATAGGACGGTTCTGCAGCTCGGCAGAATACTCATAACGAACCATATAAGGCTCGGAAATTTTATCTTTAAATTTAGGCGCAAGGTTGCGGATAGTGATACCGTCCTCATCAACGGTAGTCTGGCCCTGACCCTTTCTTGTTACGGTATAAGAGGAAAGTCTTCCGGTTCTGCCGTCAAGAAGCTGAGTCATCTGAATGTCGAAAGCCTGAGCACACTTGTATATAAACGAGAACGGCATATCGTCCTTTCCCGATTCATACATATCGTAAATCTGCTCGGTCACCTCTACTCTTTGGGCCATCTCGGCCTTGGTCCAGCCCATGATCTCACGCATTTCCTTAATTCGTGCGGCGACCTCACTCAACTGTAGCATGGTAGTTTCTGTACTCATTTCGGTTTCTCCTTTCAAAAGAAATCAGATAAAAAAATAAAACCCGTCTCAAAGAAAACTTTGAGACGAGTCTGAAAACAAATTCAGTACCCGCGGTACCACTCAAATTGCGTTTAAAACGCCACTTCGAACTCCAACAAGTTCTATGCACTAACGTAGCAGTCACGGAAGAGCCTACTCGGTATCTTTCGGTCTTCGGCTCGGAAGTGATGGGATGGATTCTTTATCTTATCGGGATCACACCGTCCCCGACTCTCTTTAAAGCTTTAAGAAAACTCCGTCTTCGTCATAGCCTTTTATTTAATTTTACTGTATTATAATGTTTGTTGAAGTCGAAATGAGTTGCATTTCGACAAGCCGATTTATCGGCTTAAACCAATCAAATCGAAGATTAGATTGGTTTTTCAACACCATTGCAATGACTATCGCCAAATTTCTTTAGAAATTTGTTGCCAAATCAAAGATTTGGCATAGAAATAGCATCGATGCTATTTCTATCGATGGTAGTCATTATACGCCTGCTTTTTCCGTTTGTCAATACTTTTTTCGCAAATTTTCAAAAAATATTTTATCGGTTTAAAGCGATAACTTTACAGCGACAGCCCGAACAGCTTTGAAGCAGTCTTATAGAGTATCTGTTCCCCTTCCTCTTGGGTCAGATCCAACTTATCAAACCGTTCAAGCTCTTCCTTGGGATTCCACATCGGGTAGTCGGTTGCAAACATCACACGCTCGGCACCGTAGGCACGGATGACCTCGGTAGCCTTTTCGGGGGTAATTGCGTACAAGGACGATGAGCAATCAACGTAAAAATTCTTGTAACCTCCAAGAGTTTCAACCGCCTTGTCCCAGATCGACCAACCGCCTAAATGAGCACCTATCACAGTCAGGTCGGTATAGGTGTCCAAAATAGGCTTTACACGGTTGGGATTGGAAAAATCGTAGCGGTTATCACCCGTGTGAAGCAACACGGGGATGCCGTGCTTTTCGCAAAGCTCATAAATTTTAAGGCAACGGTAATCGTCTATCTTAAAGCCCTGAATATCGGGGTGCAGCTTGACGCCCTTTAATCCTAAAGACAAAAGATGCTCGACATCGGCTGCCATATCGGGACTGTCGGGATGAAGTGTACCCAAGCCCGTCATAAAGCCGTTGGACTTTTCAACCTCGGATGCTATAAACTTGTTGATCGACTCAACCTGAGCGACCTTGGTGGCCACCGAAAACACGATGCAGTGGGTCACCCCTGCTTCCTTTTCGGCGCTGACCATATCGGCGACCGTGCCGCCGTTGCTCATTGGGATATCATAAAATTTTCCAATGCTTTCGACAGCACGCTCGGCTATTTTATCGGGATATATGTGACAGTGACTGTCAACTATCGGACACATTTTATATCTCCTTATTTGTCGAGACCCAACATCTCGACCGACTGCTCACGCATTTTGTACTTGAGTATTTTACCCGCAGCGTTCATCGGAAATTCCTTTGTGAATATGAAATATCTGGGGACCTTATGGCGGGCCATAAAGCTGTTGCCGTATTCCCTCATTTCATCCTCGGAGGACTCCTCGCCCTTGTTGAGGATTATCCACGCACAGGCCTCCTCACCGTAACGCTTGTCGGGTACGCCGACGACCTGAACATCCTTAACCTTGTCGTGGCCGAGGTAGAACTCCTCGATCTCTCGGGGGTAAAGGTTTTCACCGCCACGGATTATCATATCTTTAAGTCTACCTGTGACCTTATAGTAACCGTCGGGGGTGCGACAGCAAATGTCACCCGAATGTAACCAGCCATCCTTGTCAATGGCCTGCGCCGTGGCTCGGGGCATTTTGTAATAGCCCTTCATTATATTATATCCACGTGCAACAAACTCACCGTTTTCTCCGTCGGGAAGCTCATCACCCGTTTCGGGATCAATAATCTTACACTCAACACCGGGGAAAGCCGAACCGACCGTTTCAACACGGTGGTCGATATCCTCATTGACCTCACCCATTGTGCAACCGGGGGACGCCTCGGTCTGACCGTAAACGCTGATGATCTCCTTCATATTCATCTCATCGGCGGCACGGCGCATCAGATCGGGAGGACAGTTTGCACCCGCCATAATACCGGTGCGGATATACGAAAAATCTGTTTTTGCAAAATCAGCATGGGCAAACATTGCGATAAACATTGTGGGAACACCGTTAAAGCAGGTGATCTTTTCATCATTCACGCAGGCCAACGACGACTTGGGCGAGAAATACGGCAACGGGCAAAGCGTTCCGCCGTGGGTCATCATTGAGGTCATCGAAAGCACCATTCCGAAGCAATGGAACATCGGCACCTGAATCATCATACGGTCGGCGGTGGACAGATCCATTCTGTCGCCGATTATCTTACCGTTGTTGACTATGTTGCGGTGGGTCAGCATAACACCCTTGGGGAAGCCGGTGGTACCCGAAGTATACTGCATATTGCACACATCATCGGGTCTGACCTCGGCGGCACGGCGGTAGACCTCTTCAACCGGGACACGGTCGGCACGGTTTAAAAAGTCATTCCACTCAAGACAGCCATCCATCGGGAAACCGACGGTAATAACATTCTTAAGAAATGGCAGTTTTTTGGCGTGCAAGGGCTCACCGGGGGTCAAGGTCTTCAGCTCGGGACACAACTCCTCAACGATCTCCTTATAGTTGGAATCCTTGCAGGAATCGATCATAACAAGGGTGTGTGTATCCGACTGACGAAGCAGATATTCAGCCTCGTGCAGCTTGTATGCGGTGTTGACGGTAACCAGAACGGCACCGATCTTAACGGTTGCCCAGAAGGTCAAAAACCACTGCGGCACGTTGGTTGCCCAAATAGCCACGTGATAACCGGGTCTTACACCCAAGGATATCAAAGCGGCGGCAACACGGTCAACATCCTTGCGGAACTCGGCATAGGTTCTTGTGTAATCAAGTGTGGTGTACTTGAAGGCATACTGGTCGGGGAAATTCTCGACCATGGTGTCAAGCACTTCAGAAAAGGTCTTATCGACCGTGATAAACTTCTTCCACGGGAATACGCCCGTACCTGCACGGTTGTAATACAGCTTGCGGCCGTTGTCGTTTTCCTTGGAAGCCGATTTCATAAAGTTGACAAAATGAGTGAAAACAATATCGGTGTCGGTTATTTCATCGTTCATCAAAGCGCAGATATAGCCCTCATAGTTCAGCGAACGGAGCGCAAAAACAAACTCCTCTACCGGAAGCTCACCCTCACCGATAAGCACTGACTTGCCGTCCTTCATATCACCGATCTTTACATTATTTATATAAGCGCCCAAAACCTGAATGGTCTTTTCGGCATCCTCCCCACCCTTAAAAAAGGTCTCACGGATGTTCCAGGATGCGCCGACCGAGCCGATCGAGAACATATTGATGACGTCAATAACGTTCTGAGTTTTGGCGTATTTTCCGACCGTTTCAAAAAGCAAGGTCACACCAAAGGTCTCGGTGTCCTTCATAACAGGGTCCAATACAGACTTTATCTCATCGCCCGAAGCCTCGTCATCCAAGGTGACGACAACATTGGGGATAGAGGCATAAGATGCCTCTTTGATATACTCACGGACACCTTCGGTATCGTCGCCCGTTTTGCCGACAGCCTTGGGGTACACCAGCGCAGATACCGACAGACGACGGTTGATGAGCTTACGCTTTGCGCCTGCGGCACCGACCGAGTTGAAAAGACCGTTGGTGTCGGCTGCGACGGCCGAGCTTATATCAAAAATCTCAAAGCCGTTAAAGCCGTAGTCCAACGCCTCATTGCAGACTTCGGCAAACCTTATCGAATTTGTATCTTTAGTTGAAAATGACAGTTTCATAAAATCACCTTTTCACAAGAATAATGCTCACAGATTATTTGGCATTGTAAACTATCTTGTTAAGTGCGTTGATGTATGCACGGATGGATGCGCCGATGATATCGGTCGAAACACCGCTTCCCGAGTACAGCTTTTCACCGTCACGGAGCTTGACGATAGCCGAGCCCATGGCCTCGTGACCCTCGGTTACCGATTGGATCTGGAAATCATCCAGCTCATAGTGGTGACCGATGACCTGCTCGATAGCAAGGAATGCGGCGTTGATGGGGCCGTCACCCACGCTGATGCCGGTAAGTCTTTCACCGTCACGGGTCAGCACAATGTTGGCGGTTGCGCTGATGATGTTACCGCTGTTGATAACGTAGCTTTCAACGTGATAGGTCGAAGGCACCTGCATTGCGGCCGAAGCAACGATAGCATCGATCTCCTTGATGCCGATCTTGCTCTTTTTGGCGGCGACACGCTTGAACTCCTCATAGACCTTGCCGCTATCCTCGTGAGAAAGCTCATAGCCCAGAGCACGGACGGCCTCCGAAACCTCGGTCAAGGTGCTGTCGGCATTGAGACTGACGTTGGAATAGGAGCTGTCGGCGGTCACGGTGACCGAGCCTGCCTTGCCGTTCATCAATGCCTTGATGCTGTCACTCTCACGGTGGATGTCGGCGGCGTTAAGACGGCACTCAACACCCATATCGGCACCTTTTAAGCGCATAATATCCGAGAAAACATCGGCCGAAAGCCACTCGCCCACTGCGGCGGTCCAAACACCGTCGGCACCCGCTTTGACGGCGGCAACGGCACAAGCGGCGGCCATACTGATGGCATTACTGGGCATAACGTATACATTTATATTACATACCGATCTGACATCGGCAACCATTTCGGCAAGCTCCTCGGGCATCATAATGCCTGCATCATCACAAAGGGTAACGGCAGTAGCACCATCAGCCTCGGCTGCGGCACATATAGCCTTTAAAAACTCACGGTCGGCACGGGTCGCATCAAGGCAGACAAGCTCGACCTTTTCGCACTTGGCCTTGGCGGCTTTGATAAGCTGCTCGGCAACCTCTTGCATTTTGGCAGATTTAAAATGGTAAAGATACTCCATCTGAACGGTGGACACGGGTATAGTGACACAAAGGCAAGGATCCTCGGCACAGCTTATGCTGTTGTATGCCTCCTCAATGCTTTCCTCAGTCAAACCGGTTGCGATCTTCACGGTGCAGTTTTTGACCATACCTGCGATGGTGCGATTGACAACGGTGTCCTCCTTGGCATTCTTAATGGGAGCCAGCTCAATAGCATCCACACCGACCGAATCAAGGGTCTTGGCAATGTTGGTCTTGTCTCTGAACGAGATCTGACCTGCATTTTTGAGTGAAAAATCGGTAACGTAAATTTTCTTCATAATTGTTTACTCCTTTTTCCTTCTTCTGCGGAAAACAACAAAAAACCGCAGAGAAATTTTATCTCTGCGGGATGATTAACAAGCATTAACCACGGTACCACCCGTATTGCCGTGAAAACACGACCACTCTGCAGACTCTAACAAGTCCAAGGCCAATAACGGTGCCAACCGTGGCTTCTTACTGAAATTCGGAAACCAAGCTCGGATATGAGACTGCTAAAACAATTCCTTACTGCCTCGCACCCAACGGCAGCTCTCTGAAAAGAATTACGCTTTGGCATAATATCTTCAACGCTTTTGTGAGATTATAACACCTTATTTTCGGTTTGTCAAGATATTTTCTGCCCATTTTGAAACTTTTTAATTTTTGCCATAGACTTATATTTAACTGTATGCTATACTTGAAATGTATTATCGGTCAAAAATTTTTTCAACTTTATAAAACCTAACCGATTTTTAATTCCCCTTAACTAACGTAAGGGGCAAAAGTCCCAAAAAAACACAAAGGACGGAAATCATTATGAAAAAGCTTATCGCACTCATCTTTGCACTTTTACTCACCCTTTCGGTGACCGCCTGCGGCGGTGACACCACCGACAACGACGCTTCGGTCAACAATAGCACCGAGCAAAATGGCAACACCTCATCAACCGTGTCGGACACCGACAACACCACCTCGTCAGAGCTCGTTGAGCTTCCGCTTGACAGCTCAACAAACAGCACCACCGAAAGCACACAAAGCCCGACCGACACCTCCTCCAAGGACAACACCTCGAAGGATAACACAAGCAGTAACACATCTATAATTATCGGCGGTGAGGTCGAGATACCTGTGGGTAACGATTGGTGGTCGGAGGAGGACAATGTTTTTATAAACGAGAACAACAATTGGTATAATCCCAACACTATTACCATCAACCCCAAAAGGGTATATTGGCAGGATGGCAAGCTTTATGCCGAGTGCTTTATTGTCAACGGCTATGACTATGCGGTCAACAGTATAAAGGTAAACAGCCTTTCGTTCTCCAACTCAAAGGGTAAGCTTGCCGAGGCCGGCTTCCCGATGCTTAACATCACACTTCCTACCCACACGCATTACGTTCACACCTTTATTTTTAATTCCGATACGGTTATCAGCTACGGCGGCGAGCTTAAAAGTCTTATCACCAATTCCAACTGCAGCTTCAAGGACTAATTTTATAGAGAGGGATGGATTACAATGGAACGGGAACAGTTAGTAAAGCTGGTCACTGCGGCTCAAAACGGTGACAGCAAGGCACTGAACGATCTGTTTAATGCCTTCTATAATGATGTATACTACTTTGCATTAAAAACGGTTAAGGACGGCGATCTTGCCTGCGACATTACGCAGGAGGCATTTGTTGAGATAATCAACACCATACATAGCCTTAAAGAGCCGGCCGCTTTTGTGACCTGGATGAAGCAGATAACCTATCATCAATGCACACGCTATTTTAAAAAGAAAAAGGATGTGCTGGTAGACGAAAACGAGGACGGCGAAACCGTTTTTGACACCGTTAAAGAGGACAATGCCGACTTTATCCCCGACGAGGCTTTGGATAAGGATGACTTTAAAAACACCATTCTTGCCATTTTGGACGAGCTGTCGGAGGAGCAACGCTCGGCTACCATGATGTACTACTTTGACGAACTTTCGGTCAAACAGATCGCCGAGATCCAGGGTGTTTCCGAAGGCACCGTCAAAAGCCGCCTGAACTATGCAAGAAAATCCTTAAAGGCATCGATTGAGGCTTATGAAAAGAAGAACGGCATCAAGCTGCACGCCTTCCCCTTCTTCCCGCTTATCTCTTGGGTCCTCAAGGGTGGCTTCGAGGCTTTACCTATCGCATCGGCCGAAGCCGTCGCAGGCGGTGTTGCCGCCTCAACGGGAGCCGCACTATCGGTTTCGGCAGGCTCTGCCGCTACAGCAGGTGCTACTGCCGCAGCAGGTGCGACTGCTACCGCTACTGCCACTACAACAACGGCTACGGCAACCGCTACTGCTACTACGGCTACAGCTACCGCCACCGCAACCACCTCGGCAACGGTCAGCACTGCCGCTACCGCAACAGGTATCGGAGCAAAGATTGCCGCTTTGCCCTTGGTGACCAAGATCATCGCAGGTGTGACCGCCGCAGTTATCACAGTCGGCGGCGGAACCACCGCCGTCATCGTTGCCAACAATAATGATGATATCGGTAACAATTCGTCGGTCACAAGCAGTATGGTAGACGGCTACGGCGGACCCTCGGCCGACTTTTTGTCACTCTCCGTTTTGGAGGGTACCATCCCCGAGGGCTGTACCTACACCATGCACGACGGAACGGTGCTGACCGAGGGTGATCCCTTCCCCGAAGTCTGCACAAGGGGTGACAAGGTTGAATACGGCGATTACTACTACGGTTATGAGTGTATCTTTATCCGAGATCTTGAGGGTAGCGAGAATTACAGCGAGCAGTGGATCACTCTTGACGAAAGCTTTGACACGGGTGACAGCGGTGTTACACTTGAGGATATTTTGGGTTGTTGGACACCCTGCGTTATCGACCGAACCAAGACCTCTTACGGCGAAATCGTCCGAAAGATAAACGGCAAGACCATCAACAACCTTTTCTGCACCTTCCAGAACTGCAAAAATATGGTAACCGCACCCACCATTCCCGAAACCGTAACCTCTATTTCAATGGCTTACTATAAGTGTAGCCGTCTAAATACAGCACCCGTCATTCCTAAAAGCGTAAAGCGTCTCTCAGGTGCATTTTGGGATACGGCTGTCAGCGGTGAAGTAGTCATTAACGGCACGCTTGACAAGTCAACACGCTGGTACTACGAATACGTTTTTAATGACACCTATACTGAAATCAACCTCACGGGGGAAATGGCCGAGGAAGAGCTGTTTATGATCGCCGAAGGCTCTAATAACCCCCAGATCACCGTCAATGGCAAGCCGGTCGTTTTCTATTATGACGTGGAGCGTTTAACCAACGGTATGTCCCACATTAAAGAGTTAGTGGTTAATACAAAAACCTTCTTTGATGAAGAACCTGCCGCAGGCTACAGTGGCGATTATGAATCAGGTGAAGAATGCAGTACCATTTATTCGGCACACGCCCTTGCCGATCACTTCCACCTGTTCGATGTTTTCGGATATAACATCAACGTCGAGGAATTTATGATTTTAAATACGGCTATGGGCGATGCTAACTATTCGTTTACAAAAGATAACAAAATGACCTCGGATTTTCAGGTGCAGTATATCCTGTATCTGAATTTCAGAACAAAGGATGAAATTCTTACCCAGCTTAAACGTGATGTTGCGATTTTTAAAAAATTAGTCCCAAATTTCGATTTCTATCTCCAGGACAAAAGTTATAATATCGAAAATATCACAGCTATCACCGACGATACTTTTGAAAAAATCGCCAAAGGCGAAGGTTGGGCATTAGATATGTACAATTATGACACCTCGGATACGTTGGGCATGAAGCTCAACGCAGGGTTGGGTTGTGAACTTGTCGACGGACATTACGTTTATCGAGTAAACTTTAGTCTCAGAGCACCGTCCGAATTATTAATTTCTTAAAAAATATTACATTTTATAAAACCAAACGGCATTTTAAATCCCCTTTATTACTGTAAGACAAAAACAGTGATAAAGGGGATTTCTTTTATCGCACAAAGGAGAGGCACCATGAAAATCAGACTTCACGACAAAGAGCATCACAATCTCTATTACATTTTTGAATGGGATAAGCAACGGCACCCAATTCCGTTCAAAAAGCTTCGGCTTGTAAGGTTTAAGCTAAGCCAAAAAATTTACGAAAAGAAACAAAAATAATTAAACAATAAAAAGGAGTAACCGTTATGTCATTCAATATTTTTCATTCTGCAGTATTCTTTTTCGCAATCGCAATATTCGCAATCGTATTGTTCTCATTCATTTTCAGAATTATCAGCTCGGCCGTTGGATCAAAAACGCCCAAAAACCAAAAGCGCCCGACCAAGCGCACATATAACCACGGCTTTGCACACCACTATACCCACAGTGACGACGGCTTTATGCAAAGAATCGAAACGATGAACGACTTTGTCCGTCAGGAAAACGAAAGACAGTTCAATAGCTTTATGAGCCAGTCCATAGCCGACAGCAACAGCTTCAACGACAGTATGAACCATCAGATGGACACCATGAACACCATAAACGATATGAATATGATGAATATGAACGGGTTTATGTGATTTGCACCACACGCCTTCAGGCTTAGCGTATGGGCAATTCACGAATCGCCTGCCACCTTCCCCACTGGGGAAGGCTTAGCGTAGGGGCGCACCTCTGTGTGCGCCCGCCATGAGATGACTTTCGGGAGGGCACAGAGACCCTCCCCTGCAATTGAGCGCAAAGACACAATGTAGGGACCGGCGTCCTCGACGGTCCGCCGTGAGCCCACTTTTCGGAAGGCATAAATGCCTTCCCTACAGTTTAAAGCCTGCATACAGATGAATAAAAATACACACTACGGCACCGATTACAACATATCGGTGCCAATTTTATATACATTTAGTATAAACACAAGATATTGTGTTTTAGGGGTTGACAAGTTCCAATATCTATGCTAAACTGTATAATGCACCGACCTCCCGCACTTCGGTGCGTTGTTATCCAATAGGTTCAGGAAGGGTGACATAATGAACATTCAAGGCTTTCAGAAGCTGACCTTGCTTGACTTCCCCGGTAAAATGGCCTGCACGGTCTTTACGGGCGGCTGTAATTTCAGATGTCCCTTTTGTCACAACGCTTCTTTGGTGAACGACCCCTTGTGCTACACCTCCTCGGCCGACGAGGTTCTGGAGTACCTTAAAAAGCGCAAAGGCATTTTGGACGGGGTCTGTATCACGGGCGGTGAGCCACTCCTACAGCCCGACCTTGAGGATTACATTAAAAGGATTAAAGAGTTAGGCTATTCGGTCAAGCTTGACACCAACGGCTACCTTCCCGACCGACTTGAAAATTTGCTTAAAACCGGCCTTATCGATTACGTTGCCATGGACATTAAAAGCTCCAAAGACGGCTACAGCAAGGCGGCAGGTATAGATATTGATATTAAAAAAATTGAAAAAAGCGTTGAGCTTTTAAAAAACGGCAATATTCCGTTTGAGTTTCGCACCACCGTTGTAAAAGGTATACATTCTGTAGATGATTTTAAAAGTATCGCAGAATGGATAAAGGGCACCAAAAAATATTTCCTGCAAAAATATAAAGACTCGGGCGATATTTTGGGTGACGGTTGCGATAGCTTTTCGGAATCGGAAATGGATGAGTTTTTAAAAACAGTCAAGGCAGTAATTCCCGAAGCGGAAATTCGGGGTTGATATACAGCACAGCAAAACAATATAAAGAAATTTAAAGAAACGGGGAGTAGAAAAATGTATCGTGTAAACAAACGAGACGGCAAAATTGTAGAATTTGACATTGCCAAAATTTCAGATGCTATCACCAAGGCTTTTGAGGCTTGTGAGCGTCAGTACAACACTAATATTGTTGATTTTTTGGCTCTCAAGGTCACCTCTGACTTTGAGCCCAAGATCGAGGACGGCATCGTAGCCGTTGAGGACATTCAGGACAGCGTTGAGACCGTGCTTGTTCAGGCAGGCTATGCAGATGTTGCCAAGGCATACATCCTGTACCGCCGTCAGCGTGAAAAGCTCCGTAATATGAAGTCCACTATCTTAGACTATAAGGAGATCGTTGACCAGTACGTTAAGAGCACCGACTGGCGTGTTAAGGAAAACTCCACCGTTACCTATTCGGTCGGCGGACTTATCCTTTCCAACTCGGGTGCTATCACCGCTAACTATTGGCTGAGCGAGATCTATGACGATGAGATCGCCAAGGCTCACAAGAATGCCGACATCCACATTCACGACCTTTCGATGCTGACCGGTTACTGTGCAGGTTGGTCATTAAAGCAGCTTATCGAGGAAGGCCTCGGCGGCGTTGGCGGCAAGATCACCTCTGCTCCTGCAAAGCACCTTGCAACCCTTTGCAACCAGATGGTCAACTTCCTTGGCATTATGCAGAACGAATGGGCAGGCGCTCAGGCCTTCTCTTCGTTTGATACCTATCTTGCTCCTTTTGTAAAGGTTGACAATTTGAGCTATGATGCTGTTAAGAAGTGCATCGAGTCCTTTATCTACGGCGTAAATACTCCCAGTCGTTGGGGTACCCAGTCTCCGTTCACCAACATCACCCTCGACTGGACCGTTCCTCATGACCTTGAGGACGAGTATGCCATCGTCGGCGGCAAGCGTATGGACTTCAAGTACGGCGACTGCAAGAAGGAAATGGATATGGTCAACAAGGCCTTCATCGAGATCATGATCGAGGGTGACGCCAACGGCCGTGGCTTCCAGTATCCTATCCCCACCTATTCCATCACCCGTGACTTTGACTGGTCCGAAACCGAGAACAACAAGCTGTTGTTTGAGATGACCTCGAAGTACGGTACTCCCTACTTCTCCAACTATGTCAACAGCGATATGGAGCCTTCCGATGTCCGCTCCATGTGCTGCAGACTGCGTCTTGATCTGCGTGAGCTGCGCAAGAAGTCCGGCGGCTTCTTCGGGAGCGGCGAATCCACCGGCTCCATCGGCGTTGTCACCATCAACATGCCCCGTATCGCCTACCTTGCCAAGGACGAGGCTGATTTCTACAAGCGTCTGGATCACATGATGGACGTGTCCGCACGTTCCCTGAAGATCAAGCGCGAGGTCGTTACCAAGCTCCTCAACGCCGGCCTTTACCCCTACACCAGACAAGTCG
>JAZQCY010000050.1:0-4142 GCA_045546555.1 Acutalibacteraceae bacterium
CAGGGCAGTTTTGTAGGATGAAATTTGAAGATGTTGCGAAGTTGAAAAATGCAGGAATACTGCCGTATTTCAAGGCTTTTCAACGAGCGGCGGCTCAAATTTCACCGAAAAACCGATTTCTCCCTAATCGCAACTCCCTTAAATCAAAGCGGTACTTCGTATACTCGGAGTACCGCTTTTTGTGGTGATTTTACAATTGATGGACTATTCTATTATAAAATGCCCAAGGCTACTTTACTGTGCTGTGGGTGGTGTGTTATACTGAAGTTGGTTAAGTTTGAATTTGTCACAAAGAGGTTTGAGAAATGAAGCTGTTTTACATCAATTCGACCCATTGGGACCGTGAGTGGTATGTCCCGTTTCAGCATTTCAGATACAACCTTGTCGAGACCTTAAACGGTCTTATCGACATTCTGGAAACCGACCCCGAGTATAAAATTTTCACGCTTGACGGTCAGACCATCGTTTTGGAGGACTACGCCGAGATAGAGCCCGAAAAGGCCGAAAAGCTTAAGGACTTTATCCGTGAGGGACGCATTGTTGTCGGCCCTTGGTACGTTATGCCCGATGAGTTTCTTGTGTCGGGCGAGAGTCTTATCAAAAACCTTTCGGTCGGTCACAAATTGGCGGGGAAATGGGGTGGCAAGCCCTTGAAATACGGTTATGCCAACGATATTTTCGGCCACATTGCACAGCTTCCGCAGATCTTTAAGGGCTTTGGAATCGATGGTGCCTACATTGGCCGTGGGCTTGGCAATACCGAGTTCAACCATTTTGTGTGGTCTTCGCCCGACGGTACCGAATGCCTTACCTCTATCGGCTTTTACGGTGCGTTTATCGTCGGCAAAATGAAGCACTACGGCACAGAGGAATTCCCTCAAATTTTAAGGGAGTGGATCGAACTTTCCATGAGCCGCAGTGAGGCACCCGTCGTGCTTTTAAGCAACACCAACGACCACACACCGGTTGACCGCCGCACCCCTGAAATACTTAATATGATCCGTGAGCAATTCCCCGAAATGGAGGTCTGTGACGTTGACCTTTCCGAAATGGTTGAGGAATTGAAAAAACATAAATCGGTACTGCCAAAGGTTTCGGGCGAACTGTCCGAGCCACGCGACATGGCCGAGCATCCCGCACGAAATATGATCTTGGTATACCATTGCCTTTCGGCGCATTACCCCTTAAAACAGCAGAACGACCGATGTCAGAATTTGTTGGAAACAAGGGCAGAGCCGATGTTGGCTTTTGCCTCGCTGGAAGGTAAACCCTTGAACCGAAGATTCCTTGATGCCGCATGGAAATGGCTTTTGCAGAACCATCCGCACGACTCTATCTGCGGTTGCTCGGGCGACCGTGTCCATGGACAGATGCCCTACCGCTTCGAGCAGGCGGAGGACATCGCCAACCGCCTTTATGAGGCGTTTTCGGACGGTCAGCGCACTGTATCCTTGGACGGCGACAAGACCGATTATATCGTAAAGGTTTACAACACACTCGCCCACCCTGTCAACAAGACCCACACCGTAAAGGTGGCTATGAAGGGCTTTTCAACGGCTCGGCAGGGCTATGCAATGAAGGAAAGCTACAACAATTTCCGCCTGCTTGACCAAAACGGCAGGGATATTGAATATCAGCTCGACCGAATCGACCGCAACCGCCTTTTGAGAACCTCGTCGGTTGCACAAAAGTTTGACACCTTTGACGTTTATACCGTAAGCTTCAAGGCACCCGTTCCTGCAATGGGCTGTGCTTCGTTCAGAATCGTGCCCGAGGAGCGCAGAGTTGCCTTCCCCAATAAGATGCCATGCGGCGAAAATTGGGCAGAAAACAACCTTGTAAGGCTTGAAATCAGCCCCAACGGACGGCTTAATTTGACCGATAAACGCAACGGTAGGACTTACAAAAACCTTTGCGGACTTGCCGACAACGGCGAGGTCGGTGACGGTTGGCGTCACGAAAGCCCGATGAACGATTTTACCGTGACCGATATCGGCACACCTGCCGAGATAAACCTTTTGAGCAACGGTGCGGTGAAAACGGTGTTCAAGGTCACCAAGGTCCTCAAGGTGCCGCAGTATCTTGACTCAAAAACGCTTGATCGAAGCGAACAAAAAGCCGAGCTTGCAATAACAAATATCATCACAATTAACCGTGACAGCGCCTTCGTTACGGTCGAGACCGAAATCGACAACACGGCACGTGACCACCGATTGAAGCTGATGCTCCCCACAAATGTGGAGGGTGACACATACTTTGCAGGTCAGGCATTCTGCAAGGTCACACGACCTGTCGGAACCGACCCTGAAAAAGCCTCTTGGGACGAGCCCGAATGCGTTGAGCGCAATATGAACGGCATTGTCGGAAAGCAGTCGGCCAACGGCGACGGACTTGCATTGGTTTCGGCCGAAGGGCTGCACGAGGCAGGTGTTCTGAACGATGCCGATTCAACCGTTGCGGTTACGCTCTATCGTTGCTTTGACCGTGTGTTTATGCAGACCGAGTCGCATTTGCCACAGCTTCAGCGCAGGCTGACCTTTAAATATTCTATCGTGCCAATGGTGGCCGACACGTCGTATGCCGAGCTTTTGAAGCTTCAGCACGGTCTCAAAAACACCGAAATGACGGTGGTCGATAAGGTCAGTGCCGACACTCCCACCGCCACCGCAAAATCCTATTTTGAAATCGAAAACCCCGACATCGCCTTGAGCCTTTTTAAAACGTCGGATGACGATGACGGGTATATTATCCGTGTGTTCAACGCTTCGGACAAAGCGACCGAAAGCAGAATCACCTTTGCGCTTGATATAGAGAAAGCCTACGAAACCGACCTTTTGGAATGCCCCGTTTCACAGCTTGCTGTATGTGAAAACTCGGTCAAGCTCACGTTCAAGCCGTGGGAGATAAAGACAGTTAAATTCTTTAAACCTTAAATTTGGAGGGCGCTTATGTTACCTATAAAGCTTTTGCCTGCCTCGGCCTGGAGGTCCTACCTTGGCGGCAAAATGATAGCCGAGCTGCACGGCAAGACTGCCGAGGACGACCATTTCCCCGAGGAATGGATAATCTCTACCGTAACGGCAAGAAACGTCGGCCGTGAGCATATTGTCGAGGGCTTGAGCATGACCCCCGACGGTGTATCATTAAAGGAGCTTATCGAAAAAGACCCCGAAAAAATGCTTGGAAAAGCCCATTTTGAACGCTACGGCGGTACTACGGGCGTACTGTTAAAGCTGCTCGATGCGGCGGTGCGTCTTGCGGTGCAGGTGCATCCGTCAAAGGAAAAGGCCAAAGAGCTTTTCAGCTCCGAGTTCGGCAAGACCGAGTGCTGGCACATCATCGGCAAGCGTGAGATAAACGGCCAAAAGCCGTACATCTATCTCGGCTTTAAAGAGGGTGTCACCCGTGAGCATTGGGAAAGGATGTTCGACGAGCAAAACATCGAGGGGATGCTCGATTGCCTGCATAAATTCGAGGTCCGAATAGGCGACACCTTCCTTATCGAGGGCGGTCAGCCTCACGCCATCGGAAAGGGTTGCTTCCTTGTGGAGATTCAGGAGCCGACCGATTACACCATCCGTACCGAGCGTCTGTCGGCCACGGGAGCAACGGTGCCCGATGTGGCCTGCCATCAGGGGATCGGCTTTGAAAAAATGTTTGATTGCTTTGATTACAACGGTCTTACAAAGGAAGAGACCTTTAAGCGTTGGCATATCGAGCCTAAAACACAGACGGTCGACGGTGCAACCGTGACCGAGCTTGTGGGCTACAAAGATACACCGATGTTCAAAATGGAGATGCTTGAGGTCACAAAGAGCCTGAAAATTGAGAAAGACTCCGTTTTCAGCGGTCTGTACGTGCTTGATGGCAACGGAACTCTGAACGGTGAGGCAATAGGGAAGGGCGACCAATTCTTCTTACCTGCCGATTGTGACACGGTTGAAATTTGTGCCACAGATAAAAGCCTCAAGGTTTTAAGAGCATTTGGCCCCAAAGTATAAATTTAAAGTACAAGCAAAAACCGACCTTTAAGCACTGGGCTTAAAGGGAGTTGCGATTAGGGATAAATTGCCTAAAACAGTGTCTTTTTGCAGTCTAATGCGTTAAAAGGCCACAGTACGCGTCAGCGTTACTGTGGCCTT
>JAZQCY010000051.1:0-20236 GCA_045546555.1 Acutalibacteraceae bacterium
TCCGCAATACTGTTTTCAGAATAATCTAATTCTTTATTAAACTCATTTGCATATTCAATAGCGGTCACACACATCTTTTGTGCATAAAGCGACCATCGGTTATCGTTATCGGATGTCGTTACTTTTTTGCGCTTGAAAAAAATCCATCAATCCCATAAAATCACCTCTTAAACACATTATAGCACACCTTGTGTCCCATTAAAAGGGCTTTTCAAAAAATCCGCCCGAGTTTTATCGGGCAGATGGTTTTATCGTTTTATCGCGGACGGCCAAGACAGCAAAGTCCCTACCGACCCTTTATATCTCGGGTTTTTGAAGCTCACGGATGTATTCTACCAATTCTCTCGCCTTTTCAACCTTACCGCGGTAAGCAAGGTTCAAGGTGTCTTTTATAAGCTCGTTGTGAGACTCGCAGGAGAAAATATTTTTGATATGTATATACTCAGATATTTCATCGAGCTTTTCGGGGTCGATAACACGTTTTAAATAGCCACCGATTCCCCAACGGACACACCATGCATTCCACATCTCGATGTGGCGCTTTTCGTCGGAAATAATGCCGTTAAGCTCACTGAGATACCTGCGGAAATTATCAAGCTTTTCGTCCTTTAACAGCCTTATGCCGTCAAAATCAAACTCATACGGCACGGTTGAAAGCTCAATACCGCTTTCGGTAATATCAAGCACCGACATATAGCCTATATACCAGTTTGGAAGCTTCTGTTTTGCGTGAGGGAAGAAAAAGTTACCCATACTGTAAACGATGGGTGCGCCGTTGTATATCTCATAGCCTTGAGGGCAGTGGGTGTGCATTGCAATGACGGCGGCCGCACCGATGTCGATAAAATGGCGGTACAGCTCGGTCTTGCCCAGTGACGGATACGGACATTCCTCATTGCCTCCGTGGAAGTAAACGATGGGTTTTTCGCCGTTTTTGAGCGCATTTTGAATGAACCTTGTCACCCTGCCCAAGGAATAACCCGCCGAGCCGCAGTTCTCGTCATCTGCCGTGCCAAACTCGTTCTCACAGACCGCCTGAACAGTGACGGTAATGCCGTCTTTTGTGAATTTTACGGGTATGTATGCCTCGTCAACATCCTTGCCTGCACCCGTGGTCTGATAGCCTCGGTCGTGCAGCATACGGATGGTGTGGAACATCGGTTCACCCTGAAAGTCGCCAGTGTGGTTGTTGGCAAGACCCACTGCAGAGGGGTTGAGCGCATCAACATAGTTTATAAACTCGTCACTCGAAATGAGGTTGGGACCCGATTTTACAATAGGCGTACCCGTTTCCCGTTCGCCGAAAATGTTTTCGAGATTGAGCATTGTAAAATCGGCCTTTTTGAACTCTGCGGCAACCTCACTCATAGCCCTTTTTGCCTGCTCCTTGGTCGGCACGGCCGAAAAATAGTTGAACGACATATCCGAAGCAAATAAAATTTTCATAAAGACACCTCATTTGAGTTTTGCTATGCTTATATTAGCACTTTAATCTGCCATTGTAAAGTATTTTATTGCAAATAGTTAATATTTTCAGCTAAAAAACGACCCCTTGAACCGAAGCTCAAGGGGTCGTGATGTTTTGAAGTCCTAACAGACCTTGCAAAGATTAGATCTCTGCGAAGTACTTGATGGTACGAACCATCTGGCTGGTGTAGGAGTTCTCGTTGTCGTACCAAGAAACGACCTGTACCTGATAGGTATCGTCGTCGATCTTAGCAACCATGGTCTGAGTAGCATCGAACAAAGAACCGTAGGTCATGCCGATGATGTCAGAAGAAACGATGTCCTCGGTGTTGTAGCCGAAGGAATCGGAAGCAGCAGCCTTCATAGCAGCGTTGATACCGTCAACGGTAACATCCTTGCCCTTAACAACAGCAACGA
The DNA here is from genome assembly GCA_045546555.1 of Acutalibacteraceae bacterium. Classification (GTDB taxonomy): domain Bacteria; phylum Bacillota; class Clostridia; order Oscillospirales; family Acutalibacteraceae; genus UMGS172. Next base: position 1,885 of record JAZQCY010000051.1, read on the forward strand.
GAATGGTGGTGGAACCGGTGCAGGTGGGAACACGCTGTGCGGAACCGATGAGCTTGCCGTTGAGCTCGGGGATAACAAGGCCGATAGCCTTTGCAGCGCCGGTAGAGTTAGGAACAATGTTCTGTGCGCCGGCACGAGCACGACGGAGGTCACCCTTTCTGTGGGGACCGTCAAGGATCATCTGATCACCGGTGTAAGCATGAACGGTGGTCATGATACCGCTCTGGATGGGAGCGTAATCGTTAAGAGCCTTTGCCATGGGAGCAAGGCAGTTGGTGGTGCAGGAAGCTGCAGAGATGATCTTGTCATCAGCAGTGAGGGTGTTCTCGTTTACGCTGTAAACGATGGTGGGAAGATCCTTGCCTGCGGGAGCAGAGATAACGACCTTCTTAGCACCTGCGTCGATGTGAGCCTGGCTCTTCTCCTTAGAGCAGTAGAAGCCGGTGCACTCGAGAACTACGTCAACACCGATCTCGCCCCAGGGAAGATCCTTAGCGTCCTTCTCTGCGTAGATCTTGAGGGTCTTGCCGTCTACAGTGATGGTGCCTGCCTCGTCGTCAGCAGAAACAGTGTGAAGGTTCTGGCCGACTGCGCCGCAGTAACCGCCCTGTGCGGTGTCATACTTGAGAAGGTGAGCAAGCATAGAGGGCTTGGTAAGATCGTTGATAGCAACAACCTCATAACCTTCTGCGCCAAACATCTGGCGGAATGCGAGACGACCGATACGGCCGAATCCGTTAATAGCAACTTTAACCATTGGAATTTCCTCCTAAAAAATTATAATTTGCTTTTGCACTATGTATTTTATACCAAGTTGTCCGATTTTGCAAGTACTTTGTCAGAAATTTAACGAGTTTTTTATAAAAAATTTTTGAATAATTTTTCAAGGTATCGTAAACGTCAAAACACCGTGTAAAACTACACGGTGTTTTAGATGTTTTGACAGTTATTGACTAATACATGATTTCCCCGTGCAGTTCCTTTTCAATAAAATCGGCACGTTCAGACGAAATTTTCAAGACCTTATACTTCATCACAATAGTTTTCCCATCATTGGTTTGCCATTGACGCTCTGTCATATTGCCGTCAACGTCACGTTTGTAAAGCACGGCCTTATCACGACCTTCGTAAAACGTTGTTTCTTTGATAACGTACCCATTGCTGTCACGCTCATAGCCGAAAGTTCGCTTGAGTTCATTATTTGAATATCCGTTTTGGGCGATCAATAACCCTTTTTCGTTGTATACATACTCTTCACGGCTCACATCGCCGCTTGAGTATTTAATGGTTTCATTGTCGATCTTTCCGTCTTTGTTATATAAACAAACGGTATCGCTGACCTTCTGTCCGTCTTTATAGCTTGCGCTTTCGCTTTTTAACAGTTTGGAGTTTTGGCCGTAGGCGGACACATTATGTGCCACAAGTGAACCGTTCTCATACTCCTTAGTTTCGATCTTGTTGCCGTTTGAGTCAAGCACATATTCGGTACGGTAGGTTTCAACACCGTTTTTATACCTCGCAGTATAACGTATTTTCCCTTCGGCATCATATTCCCAAATCGTTTTGGAACTTTCAACCCCTACAGTAACGTTGGTCTTTTCGATCTGTTTACCCTGCGAGTTGTATTTGTTTTCAGCGTAAGCATATAAAGTGCCATTTTCATAACGGGAGCTTTTGACCATGTTCCCGTTTTTGTCGTATTCCGTTTCCCAATGTCTGAAGCAGATCTCACCTTCATACAGCGCATACAAGCTCTGGTTACCGCGTGAATCGTATTCATATACGCGCCTTGTACCCTGCTCCCCGTCTTTATAATCTGCGCTTTCAATCAACCGACCGTCATCATCATATTTATTCGCAGTGCGAAGCACTTGGCCATCGTACACTTCATAATTGAGCTTTTCAATAAGATTTCCTTTTCCATCATAGGTATTCTGAATAAGTAATTTTTCTGTGCCATCTTGGTCATAACCAAAGGTTTTGAGCCGATTGCCGCCATTATCATAGGTGTGGATTCTCTTCCAAAGCAGCTCGCCGTTACGGTAATATCCCTCTTCCAGAATCTTATCATTCTCATTGTACCGCCAATATTCACGGCTCGATTCATTGCCGTTATCATAATACTCAATTTTATCGGTCAGGTTGCCTCGATCGTCGTACAGATTCTTTTGGCGTGTAACACCGTCAACGATCTTTTCGGCCTCGGCTATGTAGGTCACAAGCTCGGGATCCTGCTCGTCACTTTGACCCCACCATACAAATATGCCACACAAAACGCAAACACTGACACAAACAAATATAAGTCTTGTAAGAAACGTTTTCATACGGCACCCTCCGATAGTAATCCTTCAGTAGTATTATATAAGTTATACGTTTTAAAGTCAAGAAATGTTACAGCACGGCCGAAAACGCCATACCGAAATCTCGGTATGGCGTTTTTGATTATTATTTTCAGTTTATTTTTCCGCCAATTATGACGGTGTCGATCGACAGATCGGGGTTAAGGATGAGCAGGTCGGCATCAAAGCCTTCCTCTACCCTGCCCTTGTTCAAGCCCAACGAGGTTGCAGGGGTCTCGGTGGCCATTTTGACCGCCTCATAGAAGTCAATGCCAAACTCAACCGCCTTTTTGACGCCGAACATCAGCGGCTGTGAGCCGCCTGCCAGCACGCCGCCCTCTAACGTGGCAACTCCGTCGGTCATATAAACGTCCAAGCCGCCCGAATCATACTTGCCGTCGGGACAGCCTGCAGGACGGATGGTGTCCGAGATCAGTATCAAACGGTTACTGCCGAACATTTTATAAAGTGCCAGAACCGCCGCTTTATGCACGTGATTACCGTCACAGATGACCTCGGCATAAATACCCTTTTCGACCGCCGCACCGATGGGACCGGGAGCCCTGTGCAGCATCGGAGGCATTGCGTTAAACGTGTGGGTAAGGCTGTTTGCACCTGCCTCAATAGCCTCCATAGCCTGTTCATAGGTGCAATCGGTATGACCCAACGACACCTGAGCATCGGCCTGCTTTATAAACTCGATACAGCCGTCCTCTTCGGGCGCAACGGTGATCTTTTTGACGTTTTTAAAGCGTTTGAACACCCCTATGTCGGCCTTTTGAATGAAAGCCTCATTCTGCGCACCCTTTTTCTTGAACGAAATGAAGGGGCCTTCAAGGTGGAAGCCTGAGATAACGGCACCCTCGGTCGGAAGCTCAAGATTGGTTATCCTTTCAAGATTTTCGGCACTGTCGGTCATAGTGGTCGGCAACCAGCAGGTCGTGCCTGCCTTGGCCAAAGCAATGCTCATTTCCTTGAGCTTGCCGTCCGACACATCGTTACCGCCAAAGCCGTGCAGATGAACGTCGATAAGACCCGGAATAACACACTTCCCCTCGGCGTCGATAACGTCTTCACCCGAAAGGTCGGAGCCTATACGGTCGATCACACCGTCAACTATTGAAATGTCAAATATACCGTTTTTTAGCTTTGCATTTTTGATGATCAACCGTGATCCCTCCTTGCATTAATGCGAGGAGAGTCGAACCCGAATCGCCTCGCAACAGCCAATTTTGGCTAAAATTCCGCTTTTTCGCTTGATATACGCCGGTATATCGGCGCTCAAAATCAAAATTTGTATCTCAAAATTTTCAAGTCGCGAGGTGTGAAACAGTTTTGTAATAGTATTTTTTTGTTGAGGCAACGAGAATTTTACGGATAATACGAGCGTATATCCGTGAAATTCGAGGAAGTATAGGCGAAAAAATACATTCCAAAACCGATTTGTGTTCGACTCTCCTCGCATTAAACCTTGCTGTAAATAACCGTCAGATCCCCGTGCAGCTGCAGAATAGATGCAGGCACCCTGGGTGTGATAGGGCCAAAGAAGGCCTTTTGGATAATATCATACTTTTTGGGGCCGTTGGCAACCAACAGAACCTTTTTAGCCTGCATAATGGAGGCCATGCCCATAGTAATTGCCTTTCTCGGCACATCGTCTATACTGTCAAAAAATCTTGCATTGGCCACTACGGTCGATTCATCAAGGTCGACAACATGGGTCGGACCCGTGAAGCACTCGTCAGGCTCGTTAAAGCCGATGTGACCGTCCTCACCGATACCGAGCAACTGAATATCGATACCGCCCAAAGACTTTATAAGCTTGTCATAAGCCTCGCCCTCGGCGGCAAGGTCGTCGGCAGTTCCGCTCGGTACAAAGGTGCGGCTCTTGTCGATATTAACGTGGTTAAAGAGATTGTCGTTCATAAAGTAACGGTAGCTTTGAGGGTTGGTGCCGTCAAGTCCGAGATACTCGTCCAAATTGACCGAGGTAACGCTTGAAAAATCAAGGTCACCGTTTTTAAACCACTCAATAAGCTGCTTGTAAATGCCGACAGGTGTAGAGCCTGTGGCAAGGCCAAGCACGGCATCTTTTTTTGAAACGACCTCAGCCGCAATAAGTGCCGCACCCTTTTTGGACATTTCGGCATAATTTTCAACTTCAATATATTTCATATCAAACCTCTTATTTATACTTGGCAACAATACGCTTCATTTCGTCCCACTGTGCTTCCATTTCCTCAACCAGCTTGAACTGTGTGCGGCAACGGACAAGGTTGTGATCCTCGGAATGAGTCTTGAAATAAACATCTCCGTCGATATAGTCGGTCAGAAAACGCATTCCGCATTCCAGGGTCATCATCTTGGCGCCCTCGGGCAAAAGCATTATCTCATCCTCGGTCAGGATGCCGCCACAGCCCTTCAAGAAGCCACGGGTGTAGGTCTCAAACAGACCGATATCGAAATGTACCTTATTAAGGTCACGCTCGTCCTCGGCGGCGGTGCTTGCACCAAAGCGGATGGAATCGCCGAAGTCGTTGACCGAATATCCCGGCATTATGGTGTCAAGGTCGACAACACAGACCGGCTCACGGGTGTCCTTATCCAACATAACGTTGTTCATCTTGGTGTCGTTATGGGTAACACGCTTGGGCAGCTTGCCTTCCTTATGGGCATTTTCCAAAATCTCCGTGAAATCCTTGCGAGCCTTGACAAATTCGATCTCGGGGAGTGCATTATCGGCACGGCCCGAAGCGTTTTTCTCAAGTGACTTCAAGAAATTTTCGTATCTTACGGGAGTGTTGTGGAAATTGGGGATGGTCTCAAAAAGGGTCTCGGCAGGATAGGAAGCCAGCTGTCTTTGGAAATTACCGAAAGCAACGGCCGACTGATAAAAGTCGTTGTTATCCTCGGGCAGGTCCAAAGAAATCGCATCTACAACATAGACCATTGCACGCCATACATCACCGTAGCCGTCGATATGGAAGCCCTTTTTGTCCTTGGTCTTGATGATGTTTATGGTTTCACGCTCGGGGTCGCCGCCGTTTTTGATGACCTCCTCACGAAGGAAGGCGGTAACTCCGAGAATATTGGACATAACAGCCTCGGGGTTTTTGAAAACGGTGCTGTTGATACGCTGAATTATATATTTACGGATCTTACCCTCAAAACGGAAGCGAACCATGTATGTATCGTTGATATGACCGTTACCGAAGGGACGAAAGTCCACAAGGGTTCCCCAAAAGCCGAAATTTTTGATGGCTTCAATAACTGCTGCTGATTTGTCAACCTTTCTCATAAAAAACACTCCTGAATTTAATCTTCTGCTATTACCTCGGCTGCTGCGCCGACTATACCTGCATCGTTAAAAAGACCTGCCGCCCTTATCTTGGGACGCTTGGAAAGTGACCTTATAACGCCGCTTTCCTTAACAAGCTTGTCAAGCGGAGCAATAAGCGTTTCACCCTCGGCCGACATACCGCCGCCGATACACACCACCTCGGGCTGAAGCAGGGTGATGATATTTGCAACACCGATGCTAAGGTATTTGATAAACTTTTTGATAACGTTTTGGGCGACCTCATCCCCCATTTCGGCGGCATCATAGGCCGATTTGCCTGTAACAAAATCGGTATGACCACATATCTCCCACAGCTTGCTGTTAGGGTTGTTTATCATAGCCTCTTTGGTATCATTTATCAGTGCCGTTGCCGAGCAATAGGTTTCAAGACAGCCACGGTTGCCGCAGGTGCAAAGCCTTCCGCCGGGGACGGTCACAATATGACCGATCTCGGCGCCTGCACCGTTAAAGCCTTCCCATATCTTGCCGTTAAGCACGATTCCGCCGCCTACTCCCGTTCCGATGGTGACCGCAACGAGCGAATGGTAGCCCTTGCCTGCGCCTGCAACATACTCGGCCAAGGCTGCCGCATTGGCATCATTGCAAACGGCGCACTTTTTGCCGGTTCTTTCCTCCAACATAGCCTTTAACGGCACGTTGTCAAACTGAAGATTTGATGCAAAAACCACCACGCCGTCCTTGATAATGCCGGGGCTTGCAACGCCGATGCCAAGAATATCACCGTAGTCAATACCGTTTTTCTCACAAAGACTCTTGCAAAGACCGGCAATGTCATCACAAATAGACTCGGCGCTTCGAGGCGCATTGGTCTTGATCGAGCCCTTGCACATAATGTCAAAGCTCTTATCCACCACGCCGATGGCAATGTTGGTTCCGCCAATGTCAACACCAATATAATACTTCATAAAATCACTCCCGTCAAGCAATTCCACTATTCGGATACTTTTGTATCACTTTACGCCTAAATTATATAACAAGCATCTTGATTTTTCAATCTAACAATAGTATAATCATTAGTAAAATAGTACAATTTTTACGGAGTTGGTTATGGAAACAAGAATACAAACGGTTGATATACTCAAGGACTTCCACCGAATCACGGGTGCAAGAATATCCTTGCACGATCTTGATTTTAATGAGATAGCCGCATTCCCGAGCAATCTGTCGGACTTTTGCTGTAAGGTTCAGCAAAAGGAAAGCGTCAAGCAAAAGTGTCATTTGGCCGATGACGTTGCATTTGAAAAAGTGCGTAGCACGGGTCTGCCCTACACCTATAAATGTCATTGCGGTCTTATCGAAACGGTTGCCCCGATATATAATTACGGAAATCTGACGGGGTATTTTATGATGGGACAGATCACCGACGATGACCCAGGCAGTCTTATCAGCATAAAAAAGCTTTCGCAGGAGCATTTCAAAAGTGCAGATGAGCTTGATAAGGCATGCCGCCATATCCCTGTGATCAAAAATGATATGATCGGAAGCTATATCAATATACTTGAGATAATTGCGGAATATATGACCCAGACCAACCGTCTGACCGCCAAGGAGCGTGACCTTGCCAAAGGTATAAAGGGGTATATCCATAAGTTTTATCAGAAAAAGCTTTCGGTAAAGCTGTTGTGCGAGACCTTTGGCTGCAGCCGTACAACGCTGATGAACACCTTTAAGGGGAAATATGGCGTAACCTTAGGTGAATATATCACGCAGTACCGTTTGGAAAAGGCTGAAAAGATGCTTTTGGACAGCAAGAAAAGTATTAAATCCATCGCCTTTGAAAACGGCTTTGCCGACCAAAATTATTTTACAAAGGTGTTTATGAAAAAACACGGTATCACGCCCTCCGAATACCGTGCTGATAAAAATGCTTGATTTCGACAAACTTTACTCTTGAAAAACGGCGGCGTTTGATGTATAATAACGCCGTCACACGGAAGCATAGCTCAGTTGGTCAGAGTGCCTGCTTCACACGCAGGAGGTCGACAGTTCGAGCCTGTCTGTTTCCACCATATACCGAAAAAAGCCGCTGTTTAAGCGGCTTTTTCATTTTAATTCCCGAAAAATCCATGAATCACTATTCTTCGCAGCCGCAACCGCAGTTGTCGTCCATATCACACGGTCTGGGCGGGAAAAAGTCGTCGGTAGGGAACTTTATTCTGCGGAAAACATCGCAGGGGCTGTCGCACGAATCGTCACACTGCTTTTCGGGCACGCAGAAGTCGTAGACGGGCACCAGCATCTGCACGTTACGGATAAGCTGAATGACGGTAAACAGACCCAAGGTCACAAGCACGGATTTGTTGTCAGGGTCGGTGCAAGGGTCGATACAACCGCCGACCACCGAGGCGATACCTGCAGGGATATAACCCGGCAGGTCGCAGGTGCAACGGCATTCGGATATTCTTGCCGAAAGCGGTATGGGGTCAACGGCCTGCACAACACACTTGGGTGCATTGCCGCCCGATACGGTACGTCGGTTACAGCCGTCATCGGCAACGTACTCGTTGGTAAAGGTTTTGACACTGCCCTCACTGCCATAAAGAATAGCCTTTTTGTTGTAGAAGCAAACGCCCTTGATGCATACGGGGCAGGTATGCGGTGCGGTAAATACGTCCAATGCCACCGCAAAGAAGAAGGTCAGGTCGCACGAATAAAAGCCTCGGTTAAAGGTGACCTGCTCGACGTCTATGTTCACATCGATAACCTCTGCCGCTTTAAGCCTTACACTGCAGGCCGAGTCGACCAATCTTTGATCGTCGGGCGAAAAATACACCCTCATATCGGTAACACAGTCACGGTCGCAGCAGGAATCGTACACTCTGCCTGCATCAACGCAAACCGCTTCCTTGAAAGACGTGCTGTCGGTCGGACAGTTTTGTTTTATATCTGCCATAATGATCCTCCAAAAATGTATTTTGTCAAGCTCACATCTTGACTTCTTTACATTTTATTCCCGTTTGGCAGTTGTGTGAATGTCTTTCGGCGCATAATAATAGAGTAAAGCAAAAGCAAAAATTGACAAATTGAAGATTTTGGTATACAATAGCGTTTGTAGAGAAGGTGTTATTTTATGACAGAGTTTATTGAAATACTTAAATCAATACTTTACGGTATAGTTGAAGGCATAACCGAATGGTTGCCCGTTTCCAGCACGGGACACCTCATTTTGTTTGAGGAGCTGTGGTGGAAGGAATCCAACCCAAGCTTTATGGAAATGTTCCGTGTGGTCATTCAGTTGGGCGCCATTTTGGCGGTTATCGTGATGTACTTCAGAAAGCTTAATCCGTTTTCACCCAAAAAGGATTCGCTTGCCAAGAAATCGACCTGGGAAATGTGGTTCAAGGTCGTTATCGCCTGTGTGCCTGCCGCCGTTGTCGGTCTGCCGTTTGAGGATACGCTTGATAAATATTTCTACAATTTCCCCACCGTTGCGGCAACGCTGATAATCTACGGTATTGCGTTTATAATTCTCGAATCGTCCAAGCGCTCGGCACCCAAAATCAACGATGTTTCCGAAATGTCGTATAAAACCGCATTGTTTATCGGACTTATTCAGCTTTTGTCACTCATCCCCGGCACGTCACGCTCGGGTGTAACCATTTTGGGTGCAATGCTTCTCGGTTGCTCGAGAGCCGTTGCCGCCGAGTTCTCATTCTTCCTCGCCATCCCCGTTATGTTCGGTGCAAGCCTTTTGAAGTGCGCCGCTTATGCTAAGGATATCATCGACGGCGAGGCGCAGATGATGGGCACACTTGAAATTGTGGTTCTGCTCGTCGGTCTTGTTGTGGCATTCATTGTATCGCTGTTGGCCATTCGTTTCCTGACCGAGTACGTCAAAAAGCGCAACTTCAAGCCGTTCGGTTATTACCGAGTTGGACTTGGAGCCGTGCTGTTGGGATATTACTTCATCTTTATGTAAAAGCAAAGGAGCTATAAAATGCTTATCTGTATCGATATAGGCAACTCTAATATAACCATAGGTGTTTTTGACGGTAACGCTCTGAAATTCACGGCACGTCTTGCCACCGACAACCGCCGCACCTCCGACCAATACGCCATCGAAATACGTGATATCCTGCATATTTATGAGATAGAGCGCAACGAGATAACCTCGGCGGCCATTGCCTCGGTCGTACCCACGGTCGGAAGTGCCGTTGAAAGAGCCGTTCAGCGCTTGTTCGGCATAAAGCCTATCGTGTTGGGTCCCGGGGTTAAAACGGGACTTAATATCAAAATAGATAACCCTGCACAGCTCGGTGCCGACCTTGCCGCAGGTGCAGTCGGAGCCTTGGCAAAGTACCCTTACCCTTGTATCGTTATTGATATGGGCACAGCAACCACCATCAGCGTTATCGGCAAGAACGGTGAATTTTTAGGCGGTTCGATCGCCGCAGGCATCAAGCTTACAATGGAGGCTTTGACCTCAGGAACCGCACAGCTGCCCTCGGTAGGCCTCGAGGCACCCAAAAAGGTTATCGGCACCAACACCATCGACTGCATCAAATCGGGTCTTATAATCGGTCAGGCTTCGTTGCTGGACGGTATGATAACCCGAATTGAGCGTGAGCTTGGCACCAAGGCCACGGTTGTGGCTACGGGTGGCCTTGCCCCCGAGGTGGTTGCCAACTGCGACCATGAGATACTGCTCGACGATAACCTTTTGCTCGACGGTCTGAAAATCATCCACGATAAGAACGTGTAATCTACAAATCAACAAAAAGCGTTGGTAACAAACCGTTACCAACGCTTTTTTCTGTAAAACGAGCGTATTTGTAGGGAATGGATTTATCCATTCCGTTCAAGCATAATTTTGCGAAAGATATAAGGCCACGGAAGGCATAAATGCCTTCCCTACAACAAAGCGAAAGACACAATGTAGGGGCTGGCGTTCTCGACAGCCCGCCGCAAGCCATCTTTGCGGACAGTCGAGGGCGCCGGCCCCTACAAATCTTCAATTCACCCTGCCGTAGGAGTTTCCCTGTTCGTCCGCCGTAAGACGGCTTATCTCTCCTTCCGTCACCTGCGGTGCCACCTCCCTCGTCAGAGGGGGGTTCTGTAGGGGATTTCCTGTTCGCCCGCGGGCGTTCACAGAACGCCCCTACAGGTAAATATAACAGCGGGGCACCCGCTTTTGTGCCTGTTTATTTCTTTTCCTCAACCTCGACCTTGATCACGCCATGCTCCTTTTCAAACTTACGGATGCACTCGTTGACCAGATACAGAATCTGTCCGTTGCCTGATCTGCCCTCATACTTTGCAATATAATGCAGTTTATAGTGCATTTCATCATTGATATGGATACCTAAATGCTTGTTTCCTTTGCTTGCCATAAAAATTCTCCTTAAAATAATCTTAATTTAAGTTTATTTTAAGTTGATTTTGTGTTATAATGTCTATATTGTACTCGAAGTGAGTACAAATTTAGATTTTGAAAGGACGATTTTTATGAAAAACAAAAAGGTAGTTGAATGTTGGCACTGTGATCATTTCGATTTAAGAGATGACAATTTCACCGGAGATTGCGCTATCAAATCAACGGTTGTTTTCGCGCACGACACGGTTTGTGAGGAGTTTGAGCTTATGCAGGGCATGCACACCGACCGCACCATCCCCGATTATTGTAAAAAATGCAAATAAAAAAATGAAGCGTTGACGATTTTTTCGCCAACGCTTTTAGTTTTATTAAATTTTCTTAACCGCTTTGCTTACACGGTAAAGCAACGGTGCGGCAACGATGTTGATTGCCATTTCGATAACAAAATTCCAACCCGTAAGACCCGTGAAGATGTAATACACGGTATCGGCTCCGCCTGCCCAGCTGACAAGTATATCCTTGAACAAAAGCATCATTGCAACAAGGAAAAGGCCAGTATTTCCGATAGGTGCCACGATAGCCGAAAGCACGGTGCCGAGATACGGCTTTTTCTTGCCGACCGTCTTAAACATAAGACCGGGCAAAACACCTGCCAGAATGCCCTTTGCCATACACACAAATGTGGTCAGCACGGGGCTTGCCTGAATAAGCATTGCACCGCCCGGGTCGATTCCGGTAAAGCAGCAGATCACAACAACTGCACCGAACACACCGCCGAGAATTGCTCCAACCTTGGGGCCATACATTACAGCGCCCAAAACAATGGGTATGAGGGTCAATGTCAAGGGGAAGTTTCCGATCTTGACAAAGGCGCTCAAAAACTGAAGCACGACGACCAATGCGGCAAAAATGCCCACAACGGCAACATTTGTTCCTTTTTTACTGTTTGACATAAAAATACCTCCGATACTGTTCCCGAAAGGGATACAGTTCATAATATTTGCACACCGCAAAGCGGTAATTGCCAAAAGTTAATATGAATTTTTTTGAGCTTTCAAATTGTTTATAACTATAACTTTCATTTGTAAACTATCGTATTCAACAGCCTTCCCTTGTAAGGGAAGGTGGCAGGCGCAGCCTGACGGATGAGTAGTCACTGCTATAAATTCAAATCCGCTTCCGTTAATCCGATATTATTTAATATATCCAAAACAACTCTGTTAAAATTACTGTTAATATCCTTGTTTGAATATCTTAAAACCTTTATACCCCACTTTTTCAAATCCAAATCACGGTTTTGATCCTTTTCATAATGGTCATCAGCTGTATGCTGTATCCCATCAATTTCTATTACAGTTTTAACCAGTGGAATATAAAAATCAACAATATAGTTTTCTATATTCTTTTGGCGTTTTACAGGCATTGGTAGCATTTTTAAAAAGTCATACCACAAATGCTTTTCCTCATGCGTCATATTTTTCCTTAAAGCTTGTGAATTTGTAATAAGTTTTTTGTTGTAGGGATACATAAAACGCCTCATCCACCAACCTTACGGTTGGTCCCCCTTCCCCCACCGGGGAAGGCTTTTTACGGTAATTGCCAAAAGTTAATATGAAATTTTCCGACTATATTTTAACACCGATTTTTAAATTGTCAAGTGTTATTTTTTACCGTCCCAAAGCACGACCTCGCCCTTTTCGAGGGTTGTCTTGAGATCAATAAGCCTTTGGTTAGACGAACCTCTGAAGCGCAAAGAAATGTCCTTCAGTTCCTCGACAAATCGACCGTCAACAAGTATGTCGATAAGCGACAGTATTTCGTCGGTGACCTCACACCTTGCCCTCGAGTTGCCCGTCAGCTCCTCCAAGGTATATCCCGAATAACACCAGACCGTCTTTTGAGGATATTTTCCCTTCATCGCTCTCAAAAACGGTAGCAAAGCACGCTGGTTTTGCGGCTCCATAGGCTCTCCGCCAAGCAAGGTCAGACCGCTTATATAGTTTGGCTCCATTGCCGCAAGCAGCTCGGTTTGGACAGCTTCTGTGAACGGCTCGCCAAACTCAAAATCCCACGCCTCTTGGTTAAAGCACCCTTTACAACGGTGCGTACAGCCCGACACAAACAGTGTCACCCTTATGCCGATACCGTTGGCAATATCATTCTTGTTTATTTTTGCGTAGTTCATAAAGCACCTTTCCTATACTCGCTCGGTGTCTGTCCCGTTACATTTTTGAACACTCTTGAAAAATAACTGATGCTTTGGAATCCCGAGGACACCGCAACCTCGGAAACCGAAGAATTTTGCAGCATTTCTTTAGCCTTACTGACCCTGAAGCCGTTTAAATAGTCGCTGAAGCTTTGCATAAAGATCTTCTTGAACTTTCGGCAAAAATAACTGTGGTCATAAGAAAAGTATTCGGCAACTTCTTTGGAGGTCAGATCCTCGGTAAAATGCCTTTCGAGATACTCTAGCAACTGTTTTGAAAAGGTCTGCTCCCTTGTGGGCGATGCCGCCGACACACGGTCGGTCAGCATTGAAAACAACATCAAAAGGTTGCCTTTAGCCCTCATTTCCCAACCGTCAAAGCGGTTTTTGATGGCCTCAAAGCAGGCGGTGAAAAAGCCGTAAGTATCACACGCGCTGTCCACCAAATTGGCATACGCAACCTGGCCCGACAAGAGCTTTTCGGTTTCGGGCAATCTCAACTGCTTTATATCAAAGCAAATGCAACGGTGAGCATACCTTGGCCCCACCGTTTCACCCGAATGCACCTCGTAAGGGTTAACCAATATTAAGCTCCCCTTGCCCGCCTTAAACTCACGGCCTGCGACCTGCATAACCGTTTCGCCCTCGTCAATAAACAACAGCTCCATATCGCTGTGGTAGTGTAAAAAGGTGTGAGGCTTTGGTTCAGACAAATTACAGCATTTCTTTTCGGCAACGGCAAAGGATGAGCCTTGAACGATCTTATAACTATCATCATACCTTATCATAACGGTATTATTATACCATACCGTCGCAAAAAGTCAATACAATGAAAATAAATAGTCAATATGGCACTTGTTTAGGGGAATAAATGTATATATAATGAAATTAACGACCGTTCAAGGAGCTGAAATAGATGAAAAAATGGATGATAAACCACAATGGATACCTTAAAGCCTGCAACAAGGTGGTCTCTGCGATGCAACCTTATATCGACTATGTGATGCTGTGCAACAACAAGCCCAACTATAAGTATAATTGCATCACTTTAGCGGTAGACAGCACCGTCAAGGGCGTGAAAATAACCGTAAGCCCTGCAGACGGTGAGAGCCAATCCATCGAGATCAAGGGACAAGACGAGGCACACCTTTTCTATGCCGCCTGCGATTTTAAAACCAAATATGTGCCAATTGCCAAAACAAAGTATGAATTCCGCCGTTGGAACACGCCGAAAATTTTTGATGTTGCTTTGCCTGAACACAATTATGAAAGCTGTCCTAAAATCGGTCAACGCGGTATCTGGACGTGGGGTCACACCATTTACGACTACCGCCGTTTTATCGACAATATGGCCGAGCTAAAAATGAACACCCTTATCATTTGGAACGACTTTGTCCCCACTAATATCGACGATGTTATCGCTTATGCCCACGAGAATTATATAAAGGTATACCTTGGTTATGCCTGGGGTTGGGACACCGTTATGCCCAAGGAGTTGGATGATAATTATATCAACAGTATCATCGAAAGCTCTTTGAAAACCCACCGTGAGCAGTACAGAAATTTAAAATGCGACGGCATTTATTTCCAAACCATCACCGAGCACAAGAATGAACATTTGAGCGGTCGTTCGGTTGCCGAGGTTGTGGTCGATATGGTCAACAAGATAAGCTCTGAAATCTTAAAAGAACAACCTGATTTGAAAATACTTTTCGGGCTTCACGCTATGCCGGTATTGAACAACCTTCCCGATATTGCCAAGGTCAATGAACGCGTTTCAATTATTTGGGAGGATGTCGGTACCTTCCCTTGGCATTACTTCCCCGGGAATATGCACGAATTTGACAAGACCCTTCAAATTACAAAGGATATCCGCGACCTTCGTGAAAGCGGCGGCTTCGGCGGAGTTTTGAAGGGCTACATCAATCTTTATTGGCCGACCTTCAAGCACCATGAGGGGTCCTCTCCTATCGGTGTAAGCACCCACAACTATATAAACAGCCTTGAAAAAGAGCGCCATGAGTTTCAGCGTTATTTTCAGGCGGTGTGGCTGAAATACGCACCCAAAGCCCAAACGCTTATCAAAGAGTTTAAATACGATTCGATGATGACCGTGCTGGTTGAGGATGCCTGCTTTGAAGAAAAGCTCAATTTCCCCACGGCACTTTATGCCGAGCTGTTGTGGGATGCAGACCGTGACATAAGCGATATTATTTATGATGTAGCAATAAACCCCGATGTGGATTTTGCGTGATGATCATATGCTGCCATATCTGAGAACCTCCCTCTGACGAGGGTGACTCCCCATAAAATGGGGAGATGTCACGAAGTGACAAAGGGGACCGCCGCAGTAAGCGGGTGGATTTCACAAAGTGAAAGACGGAGGGAGAGATAAAGGGCAGGGAAATCTGTCCTATAAAGGAGTAATTTATGAACTACATAAAACATTTAACCGAAGACATACTTCCCTTTTGGCTCAATAATGCCATTGACGAGAAGCAAGGCGGTATCTTCACCCAGCTTGATGAAAAAGGAAACATCTACGGAACGGAGAAAAGCGTTTGGTTTCAAGGCAGAGCACTTTATATTTTCAGTTTTGCTTATAATTGCGGAATAAAGGATGAGCGTTTACTTTGCGCCGCCAAGAAAATCTTTGAATTTTTGCCCAAATGCGGTGACGAAAATTACAGAATGGCCTTCACCGTAACCCGTGAGGGAGAGGAAATTCAAAAGCGACGCTATTGGTTTTCGGAAACCTTTGCCGCCATCGGTTGCTGTGAATACTACCTTGCAACAGGTGACGAAAAAGCAAAAGTTTTAGCCGAAAAATACTTTGACGTGGCCTACGCTATCTACTCCGACCCGTCCAAAACGACACCAAAATTTAACCCCGACACGGTTAAGCTTCACGCACTGTCACCTTGTATGATACTGCTTTCGACTGCTCATGTTTTGAGAAAGATCGACCCCGAAAAGTATGACGCAATAACCAAACGTATGACCGAGGACATTTTGCTTCACCTTACCGATAAGGGATTACTCGAAAATGTATCTTTTGACGGAAAGGCAGTCGATACACCGGTGGGTCGCACCGTGAATCCCGGTCACAGCCTTGAAGCAGCTTGGTTTTTGATGGTGCAGAGTGAACTGACCGACGACCCGGTTCTTTTCGAAAAAGCCAAAAAAATCATCGACGTTTCTATGAAGCTCGGTCTTTATGACGGCGGTATTATCGCATTCTGCGACTGTGACTCAAAGCCGGCCAACGCATTGGAATGGGATATGAAGCTGTGGTGGCCGCAATGTGAAGCAATGCTTGCCAACAAAATGTGCTACCTAAAAACAAAAGAGCAAAAGTATCTTGATTGGTACACAACCGTCGAAAAGTATGTGGAAGAGCATTTTATTGACCGTGAAAACGGAGAATGGTATGGCTATCTGCATTATGACGGCACGGTTGCCAACACACTAAAGGGTAATATTTTCAAAGGCCCGTTCCACATTCCGAGAATGCTTCTGTTGCTTGACAGAATGGAAAAACAAACCTATAATAATAACAAATTACTCATAATGTAAGGTGATTTCATGAAGCTTCAATTCTTGGGCACCTCTGCCGCAGAGGGCTTCCCTGCCGTTTTTTGCAACTGCGAGTTTTGCCAAAAAGCAAGGGCTTTGGGCGGCAAAAGCATCCGCACACGGTCGCAAAGTCTTGTAAACGACGAGCTTTTGCTCGACCTGCCTGCCGATACCTACCATCATTTTCTGCAAAACGGCGTTGTGGGTCACAAAATCAAATATTTATTTATCACCCATTCTCACGAGGACCACTTTTATCCCGATGAGCTGAATATGCGCCACGGTGCCTTTGCTCATGAAATGGATGTCCCTGCTTTAAAGGTTTTTCTTAACGAGGGTGCATACCTGAAAGCCCAAGATAAATTAAAAGGTATGAGTGGTATTGATGTCAATGTCATAAAGCACTTTGAAACGGTTGCGGTTGATGACTATAAGGTCACAGCTTTGCCGGCACGTCATTTTAATGGTGACAATGCCAATTTTTACATCATCGAGCTCGACGGCAAGACCCTGCTTTACGCCCATGATACGGGGTATTTCTTCCCCGATGTCTTTTATTTTATCAAAGAAAAGGCATATAGGTTTGACCTTGTGACGATGGATTGCACTAACATAGACATCCCCATCTCCGACGAGAGCAGCCATATGGGTCTGCCCAACATCCACCGTTGCCTCGAAAAGCTTGCCGAGCTCAACGCAATAACCGATCAAACGGTTAAAATAATCAACCATTTCTCACACAACGGCAACCCGTTGCAGGATGTTTTGGAGCAAAAGGTCAAGGACGACGGCTACCTTGTGGCATTTGACGGAATGACCGTTGAAATATAAAAAATGAGATAGTGAACGGATAGTTCACTATCTCATTTTGTTTTACAGATGCAATACTCTTTCCTGAATCTCCTGGGTTCTGCCCTGATTCCAATACTGCGTGCCGATGTAGCCGCAGGTTCTTCTTGCAACATTCATCTTGGACTGATCACGGTTACCGCACTTGGGACACTCCCAGACCAGCTTGCCGTCATCCTTGGCAATGCGGATCTCGCCGTCAAAGCCGCAGACCTGGCAATAGTCCGACTTGGTGTTGAGCTCGGCATACATAATGTTGTCGTAGATAAACTTCATAACCTCCAACACGGCAGGGATATTGTCCTGCATATTGGGAACCTCAACGTAACTGATGGCACCGCCGGGTGACAAAGCCTGGAACTTGGCCTCTAAGGTGAGCTTTGCGAAAGCATCTATCTCCTCGGTCACGTGGACGTGGTAGGAGTTGGTGATATAGTTCTTGTCGGTAACACCCTGAATGATGCCGAAGCGCTTCTGCAAAGCCTTGGCAAACTTGTAGGTGGTAGACTCCAACGGAGTGCCGTACAGAGAATAGTGGATATTCTCGGCATTTCTCCACTTCAAACAGGCATCATTAAGCTTTTCAAGCACCTTGATACCAAAGGCTTCACCCTCTGCTTCGGTCAGCTTGCGACCGGTCACGTGGTAAACGCACTCCCAAAGTCCTGCATAGCCCAACGAAATGGTGGAATAACCGCCGTGAAGCA
>JAZQCY010000052.1:0-24052 GCA_045546555.1 Acutalibacteraceae bacterium
CAGACCCAAAGGGTTAAATCCGGGCCCTGCCACAAGGTCGATAATTCCCGCCTTGCCCTTATTAAGGGTGGCGATAAGCCGCACCTCGGTGTCGACCTCCATCTCAATAAGGTCGGTTATTATCTGGGTCGAGCTGACGGCGATATCAATGCCCAGAAGCTTCATTGCCTCAACATTTTTGGGGTCGTTGGCACGGGCTATGACACGGTCGACCTGAAACTTGCGCTTGGCGATCTGTCCTGCGACAATGTTGGCCTCGTCCGAGCCTGTGACGGCAATAAACACATCGGCATTGACGGTGCCTGCCTGAAGCAAGGCCTCAACCGTGGTTCCGTCATCGCAGATAACGGGGATATCCAGCTCATCGGCAATAAGCTCGCAGGCCTGCTTGTCCTGCTCTATCACGGCAATGTCGGTGCCGTTCTCAATAAGCGTTTTGGCAACATAGTAACCAACCTTGCCACCGCCTACTATTACAACCTTCATTTAAAATCTCCCTTCAACATCAGTCGGCAAGACTTGTAAAGATGACCTTTTCGCCTGCCTGCAACACCCTTGCACGGTCATCGGCCAGGGCAATCTCACCGTCGATATCAATGACGGCATAGACCATCTCACCTCTGAAAACGGGGATGTCACACAAAAGCTTACCGTTCCACTTGGGGTCCTGACGGGTCACAAAGCGTGCCTTGCGGGTGCCAAACGAAACAAGACTGTCAAAGGTTTCATCGGTCACCATATTAAAGATGCTTGCCCCCTCAATATTGGTGGGACATATCGTTTTAAGACCCATGTTCTGATAAACACGCTCTCTTACGGGGTCGGAAATTCGGGCAACAACGTTCGGCACCTTAAATTTCTCACGGGCAAGCTGTGCCACAACTATGTTCAGATTATCGTCGTCGGTCACTGCGGCCAAAGCATCACATTCCGAAATGCCGGCCTTTTCAAGCACCGAAACGTCCATAGCAACACCGTCAACCGTAACGCCTCTGAAAAAGGCGGGCAGGTCACAAAAATGTTTCTCATCACGGTCGATAATTGCAACCTCGTGACCCATTCGGCAAAGATCGGCGGCAAGAATTATACCAACCTTGGTACAACCAACGATTATCGTGTTCATACAGTCTCCTTTAAGGCAAAAGCCTTTACGAAAAGCATACAGATATACATTATATATTGTAACACCTCAGAGCCGATTTTGCAACAGATAACTTCGTGATTTGGCAGGTTTTTATTGACATTTTTTCAAATACAAGCAAACCGCAAAAGCATAGGTAATATAACGCATAATTTCAGCATATTATTTTCTGAAATCTTTGCTTTAAGAGGGTGATAATATGTTTGCGGTTGTGACAAAATTCGACAAGCATCCCCATTCACGCCGTTTGAAAATAGAGTTTTCCGACCCCGTTTGCCGCATATCGATAGGGGACAGGGTTCGCAGTCGGCGCCTAAAGCGTGTGTTGGAGCCGTTCGGCAACCGAGTTTTGGCGGCGGACGGAATAAACCTGCACGGTATAAAGCTCTTTGACACGGCCGAATTAAAGGAGGAGATACTGTTCGAGCAGTTTTGCCGACACGTTTTGTCACGGCAGGGGATTGCTCTTTCGGTCGGGGTGTTTGACCCGTCGGGCAAATATCTTGACCGCCGTGAAACGACCGAGATAATTGCCCATGCGGCATCGGTTACGGTTTTCACTCTTTGCAATGTCGAGGCGCTTTGTCAAGGCTGGCTGTCATCAACCGGCACCTGCCCCGAGGTGGTGGATAAAAAGGCCTGGCTTTACGGCTGTGACTGTGCCTTTGCGCCCAATGGGCTTGTCGGCTTTGAGGGTGAGCTTTTCGGCCACGGCGGACAGGGTATTGATCAAAGCAAGCTGCAAATTCCTGAAGACACAGCCCGATTTGTGCCCACCGTCAATGCGGTAGACCTCTACTGCATGTTAAGACACGACCCCGATTTCAGCCTTGACACCACCGACCGAGCTGTACTTATAAAATAAAGCCATTCAATGAAAAAGGCCCAACCGACGGTTGGGCCTTTTGGCTGATTTTTTATCTTAAATTAAATAGGTATTTGGCATCGTCCATCTGATAAAGGTGTATCCACTCAACGATGAATTTGTTGGTGTTCTCACGTTCCCAATCGGTCAGGTTTTCGACCAAAAGGTTATTGTTGAGTCGGCCAAAGCTCATTCCGATTCTGACAAACATCGGGTCATCGACAAACGTGTCGATATCCTGCTCAGTGGTGTTGGTGGTGTAGGAGAAGAATATCTTACCGTCGGCGGTAAAGGTCATCTCGTCCTCGTCCCAAAGGAAGCCAAAGGTGTGGAAATCCTCACCGAAATGCTTGCCGTCGGGGCAGTAATATTTTTTGGCAGAGTATTGGCCTCCGTGACCGTCAAGTGAGGTATGCTCCCAGCCCATTTCGTTGGTTCCTGCCGTTGTGGGCCACGAGTGGCAGTTGGCGGCCGTTGCGCTGGCGTTTCCGAAGCACTCGTTGACATCAATCTCGGGTCGGGCATAGCCCTCGCCTGCGCCACAGAGCCACAAAAGCGACCAGAAGCCGTCACCGTCGGGGGTGATACAGCTATACTCAATATAGCCGTATTTATAGGTCATCTTATTTTGGGTGATAATCTCACCACCCCAATAGCCCTCGTTGTCCTCATGTGCGACAATGGCCAGCATACCGTCTCTTACAAAGACAGCATTGGGGTCCATTCCCGAGAACTTGCTGTTCTGTCCTTCACGTCCGTTGGCGGTCTTGGGCTGGATGTACCATCTGTCGGTATCGACCTCTGCACCGTCAAATTCGTCACCCCAAATAGGTCGCCAGGTGGTGGAAAGGTCGTAGTTTTTAAGGTTGTCGGAGTAACTACCGACAACGCCGTCGGCATCGGTCAGCTCGGTCTTGCTTGCAAGCAGCTTGTTGAATTCCGATACTGCCATTGCGGTTGCGTGGGGTGTTCCGCCGTTTAAGTATATCTTCTTACCCGAGATTTTGATCTCGTAAGCGTCATAGCTTGACATAGGAGCAACGCCCGAACGGTTGGTCAGACCGACCGATATCTCATAGTCGCCCTCGGCAACGTAGTCGTCCTCAACGATATCAACCAAATAGCCGGTGGAGCTCGCAATGTCAGCCGCAACCTTTTCCAACTCAAGCTGTGCAAGATATGACGAGTTGAAATGCGGACGGACAATTTTAAATTTTCCGATGCTTTCACCGTTTATTGTAATTTCTTTAAAATCGCCCTCGGTTTTGAAGGTGTATTTAATGCCGCCCTTAACGCCCTCGGTCTTAACAAAATTATCAAGGAAATATTGAGTTGCAACCTCAAGACCGTCGTTGGTGAGCGCATTGATGACTATCTTCTTGTCGATGGTGCAGATGATGTAGTCGTCAATACGTCCGCCGATATTGGCCTTCAGCCAATCCAAGGCCTGCTTGGATTCGGGTCGATTGGTGTTGCCGAGCAAAATTTCATAAGCATCGGTGCCGTCGGTGGTGTCCGAGGTGTTTTTAATGGAAACCTTGAGCTTATCCTTCATATTTTTGAACAGTATTGAAGAAAGTGCTGTCAGCTTGGTGTCGCCCTCGGGGCGGATGATGGTATAGACCGAGCCACCGTCAGCATTCAGGAAGCTGACATCGGCGGTCGAGAAAATACCGTCGGTAGCAGTCGAGCCGCCGTTGCTACCTGAAGAGGCGGTTTCATCCGAGCCACAGGCCGAAAGCAGTCCGATTGCCATAATAAGCACAAGCGCAAGTGATAAAAGCTTTTTCATAATAGGTTCCTCCTTTGACGTTGGTCAATGTCTGTCAGTCATCAGTTGAAGAGTCTGAAAATGTATTTCGGGTCATCCATCTGATAAAGGTGTACCCAATCGACGATAAATCTGTTGGTGTTGTAGCGCTCCCAATCGGTGAGGTTTTCGACCAGCAAGCTATTGTTCTTGCGACCCATGCTCATGCCGATACGAACCATCATTTCATCGTTGACAAAGGAATCAATGTCCTGCTCGGTGGTGTTGGTGTAGGTGAAGTGAACCTTGCCGTCGGCGGTGAACTTCATTTCTTTTTCATCCCAAAGGAAACCAAAGGTGTGGAAATCCTCACCAAAGTGCTTTTCGTCAAGGCAGTAAAGCTTCTGCACCTTATACTCATGAAGCCATCCCTTTTCGGTCTCGGCTGCGGCGGAGGGCCAGGAATGGGCGCAGGAGGAGGTTATCTTGGCGTTACCGAAGCACTCATTAACGTCGATCTCAGGGGTGGCATATCCGGGTTCAACCTTTCCTCGGGTGAGCCACAACAGCGACCAGAAGCCGTCACCGTCGGGGGTGATACAGCTGAACTCAATATATCCGAACTTATAGTTCATGGTGTCCTCGGTGACAATCTCGCCGCCCCAATAGCCCTCGTCATCCTCGTGTGCGGCAATGGTCAGCATACCTTCTCTTACAAAGACAGCATTGGGGTCCATTCCCGAGAACTTGCCGTTCTGTCCTTCACGTCCGTTGGCGGTCTTGGGCTGAACCTTCCATTTGGAGGTGTCGACCTCGTCACCGTCGAACTCATCACCGAAAACGGGACGCCAGGTCGTTGTATAATCGTAGCTTTGAATGGTCTTGGCATAGCTTCCGCTGAAGCTGTCAGCATCGGTCAGGGTCTTCTTGGTGGTAAGAAGCTTGCTGAATTCCGATATAGCAAGTGCGGTTGCGTGCACCGTTCCGCCGTTGATGTAGACCTTGTTGCCCGAAATCTTGACCTCGTACTTGTCGTAATCGGAAATTGTGGCAACTCCCGAGCGGTTGGTAAGACCAAAGTTTATCTCAAGGTCACCCTCGGCAACGTAGTCATCCTCCACAACGGGAAGCAAAAAGCCGGTTGCACTAAGGATTGTATCGGACAGCTTTTCCATTTCAAGCTGGGCAAGATACGAGGCGTTAAAGTGAGGACGGACAAACTTAAATTTACCGATAGAGGTGTTGTTTACGGTAAGGTTTTCAAAATCGCCTGTCGAAGCAACGGTGACCTTGATACCACCCTTGACGCCGTCGGCCTTGATATAATCCTTGGCAAACTGCTCGCAGGCCATCATGGTGGCATCGTCACTCATTCCGAGAATGACTATCTTTTTGCCGATGGTGCAGATTATATAGTCGTTCACACGTCCGCCTACGTTCTGAACAAGGTAGTCCTTGGCCTTGGCCGATTCGGGGCGGTTGGTATGACCCACAAGTATCTCATATTTATCGGAGCCGTCCTCGGTGTCGGGGGAGTTCTTGGCCGAAACGTTAAGCTTTTGCTTTAATTGCTTGAACACGAAGCTCGAGCAGGCGCTGTCACTGCCGTCGGGACGGATGATACTGTAGACCGAGCCACCGTCGGAGCCGACAAATTGAACGTCAGCAGTTGAGAAGATTCCATCAGTAGCGGGCGAGTCACTGCCTGATGAAGCGGTTTCATCCGAGCCGCAGGCCGAAAGCAGACCCATCGCAATAATAAGTACAAGTGCAAAGGACAGTACTCTTTTCATATCAGAACCTCCAAAGAGAAAGTTTATATTATAAATATATAGTATACAATCTCCAAAAACAAGGCACTATTCTGCTAAAAAAGGGTAAAATTCTGCAAAATTCAGAATTTTTCAAATCCCACTAAAAGTCCGCCCTTTTCGGCGTAAAAGCTGCAAAGCCCGTGCAGAGCGTGTATTTCGACCGAAGCCTTGGGAAATTCCTTGTGTAGCAAGGCTTTAAGGTCGTTGGCCGCCGCCTCGTTAAAGCAATGGCCGATCGTCACCCTGCCCAATGCAAGCCCCGCCTCTTTAAGGTGAGCAACAATGGTTTTCAGGGCGCTTTTTTCGCCACGGCATTTGTTCAAGGACTGAAGGTCGCCCTTGTCACTTGCCTTGCCGACCAAGCGGATGCCAAGCAGTCCAACCGCCTTGGCAACAAGTGGGCTTACACGGCCGTTGTTGGCAAAGTTTTTAAGGCTTGCCAGCATAAAAAGCAGTCCGGTTTGCTGCATATAAAGCTCTATCCTCCGGCAGACTGCATCAAAGTCAAGGCCGTCAAGTATCAGCTCACGGAGCTTCAGTGCCATCAAGGTCATTTCGGGGCCTGCCGTCAGCGTGTTCAACACAAAAACGTGGCGGTCGGGGTGCTGCTCCTCATACTCGGCCTTGGCCATAACGGCCGAACCGTAGCTGCCCGAAAGGGTGGCGGTTATCGGCACACAAAACACATATTTCGCATCGCCAAAGGCATCAAGCCAATCGGCGGCATTCGGGCAGGATGAGGACGATCTGCCCTTATAATGACCCAAAAAGTCCACCATTTCGGCAATGTCAAGGCTTTCGTTATCAACAAACTCACGCTCGGCGGTAATGATCTTCATCGCCGCACGGCTGAAGGGGATGCCCTCAAGGCACTTCAAATCGGCCGAAGAATCGGCCACTATCTTAACTTCATCAATATTCATAAAAAAGACCCTTTCCGGTCACCGCTAATTTGCCTGCGGCAACCTTCAAGGGCCATTATAGCTTTATGATGTTGACAACTCAACCTACCGCCGTTTTTACGGCGTATCGTTGCGAAGTGTAATGAGTAGAGGTTGCATTTTACAACTCTACCGTTGGTAGAAACCACACGAACCCACCTGAAAGGCACATCCCGTTACAATTTTTCATTGTTTATTTCAAACAAATCGTTTGGTGTACATGAGAACAGCAGACAAAGGGTTTCTATATTTTCGTAACGTATCGACTTGGTTTCATTATTTATCATTTTGCTGAAATTTTGATAGCTCATTCCCAACTGCTTATACAACCAGTATTTTGTTTTGCCGTTTTTCTCCAGAAGCTCTTTTGCACGCAATCTAATCATAAGTCATTTCTCCATTACATAACGTTTTAATGAGATAATAACTTATAATTAACTTTTACCTATAGACTAATGCATTATATAATGCTATAATCTATAGAGAGGTGATATTATGATAAAAAGAGAATCGACCTGCTGTTTTACGGGACATCGAACAATACCTTTATCGGAAGTGCAAATTATTGAAAAATCCTTAGAGCTGTTGATAGTAGAGCTTGTTGGGCAAAATATCAATTGTTTCATTTGCGGAGGTGCTTTGGGTTTTGACATGCTTGCCGCAGAAGCGGTATTAAAATTAAAAAATAAATATCAGCACATACAGTTATTTCTTGCCTTGCCCTGCAAGAACCAATCAAAAGGTTGGAGCAGTAAAGAAAAAGAAGCCTATGAATATATTATAGAAAGTGCTGACAATGTGCACTATACATCGGAGTTGTACTACAGAGGCTGTATGCATGCAAGAAACCGATATATGGTTGACAATTCGGCGGTATGTATTTGTTATAAGCGTAAGCAGACAGGCGGCACGGCATACACAGTTGAATATGCCGCAAAAAAGGGCTTAAAAATCATCGAAATATAAATACAAGCCATCGACTATCAGCCGATGGCTTTTGCTTTAAAGTTTAGTCGATCTCGGTCACGACACCCATAAAAATGGGGAGGTTGGTCGCATTGTCGAGTATCATATATAGGAACGGGCGGTTTAAGGTTACGGTCTCACTCGGCCACATTGCGCATTCATCACGCATTTCTACCTTGGTCACGGCGCCCGCCTTGGTGCCAAGCTCATCGACCGAAATAAAGGTTTTGTGGATGACGTCGTGAATATAGATATTGCCGTACGACGAGCGTCCGAGCCTTGTGAAATCGGCCTTTCGGGGCTCAAAAGCATCGACCATACCGTGGTTTGAAAGCACGCTGTTCATTTTAAGGTCATACTCATAGCTGAATTTAGGCATAGTGGCTATGACCTCGCAGAAGTTGACGTTTTTGAGGGTGCTTTGCAAGGTGTCAGCCGAAAGACCCGAGATATAATCGTAAAGGTCAACACCCTCGTTGGGGAGCAGTGCCGCAAAGCTGTACTTTGCGCCCTTATACGGCTTGATAAAGCCTCTTGCCTTGCCGTCGGAGATAAACTGTCCCTCCTCGGAATGCATCATAGTAACGGTCTGTTTTTTGCCGTCAATTTTGGTAAACTGACCGTCGTAGACCGACTGCTTGTTGTAAACGGTCTGCCACTCGGCGTCAAAGGTGATGGCATTGATGAGGTACATCACGGCGTTGGGGTCGATCTCGTCAAGGATCTTGTCGATCATACCATCGGTATTGTCGCTGACCCAATTATTGATGTCGTCCAAAGTTGCACCGTCAAACGGTGATTTGTAGGCATCGGCACCGTAGTAGTCGGCGTTGGTCTGCAAGAAATCCTTTTCGACCTTTAAGCGGTCTTCATCGTCCCTGAACCATATCGAGTTGGCGATCTCCATTTTGGATTTTTCGGCAGACGGCAGACTTTTAACATAATCATATAAATATTTGTTAAGCTCATCAACGGTAAGCTCACCGCCCAACAGCTTTTCCATCTGTGCCTTGGTTTCGGCATTGGCTCCGTTGGCCGTCATAGCAAGCGCCAGTTGGATCGACAGCGGTGACACAAGGGTGTTTTTGTTCTTGGTGGTCAAGGCAGATGATTTAAAAAGCTTTAAATAAAGCTCCATCTGATTGTGCAAGAAGTCCTCGTCGGCCGCTTTGCCCTCAACCTCGTTGGCGGCAATGCCCTCCATAAGGTCGGCGGCCTTGACGGTGGTACCGCATCCGCTGAAATTGAACAACAGCACGGCGGTCATCAAAAGGCAAAAGATTGAAAACAAAAATCTTCTTTTCATAGCATCCTCCTTGTATTATTCAAATAAAGCATACAATATCTCACGCAGCTTGTCAATCTGCCCGCTTGTCAGCTCGGCTTGCCCCTTGTCACATCGGGCGTAGCCTCCCGACAGATTTACTCCGTACCCTTTATAAAACTCGGTGTCAACGGTGTACTCCGGCCGGCATTTGCAGACCTTTTGGGGGTCGTAATCAAGGTTTAACAAAAGGTCGGTCAAATAGACCGAGTCACCTGCCATAAATGCTCCCGAGTTTTTGCCGTCGGCCACTCGGTAAACGGTGGTCATGGTGTTGCCGCAATAGCCGACATAAGGGTCGGAAACGGTCTGCGGCTCGTTGGCCTTTTGGTGGGTGTGGTCGCCTGCGCTCAGCAGTATACCGTCATTCGGCGGTGTAGAGGGCGGCTTTGAGCTTTGAGGGTCAACATCCCCGTTGCCGCAACCGCTGACAACCGCCAAAAGGGCAAGAATTAAACAAAAGTATTTAAAATATTTCATAATCGGTCTCCCATATCACAGTCCTAAAAGTGTTTTAAGTTCTTCAAGCTGTGTGTCGGTCAGGGTCACACTGCGGGTCACTCCGTTGACATTTTCGGTCAGCAGGTTTCCCTCAAGCAGATACCCGTTTTCTGCATTGTCAAAGGTGGTGAATATCAGCTTATACTGCGGAAATTTTGCGCTGTCGGCAAAATCCGATTCGCCTTTAAGCCCATCGTTCTCCCTTGCAAAAAAATCCTGCAACGTTTGGGCAATGCGGTTGACCTTTTCGGGTTCGGTTACGGCAGTGTGCGCCTCGTCGGCTATGGTCATCGGCACGATTTTGAGCGCAGTATAGTAGTATCTGATCTGTTGCTCAACATCGTCGGTCATATCCTCGACCGAAGCAGTATTCTCAAAGCCTTCGGGTCGGGCCGACTCGTCAACGCTGTCCATCGACCTGTCAACGTTAGGATGAAATAACCAAACGCTCAACACAAGCATCACGCAAGCGGCCATTGAACCAATGCTTAAAATTATTTTTTTGCGGCGCTTTGCGGCAACCATCCGTTGCTCGCTACGCTTAAAGACCTCTGCGGTCACATCTTCAAGGTTTCTCACAACAACTGCTCACCTTCCTTCCCTAAAAGAGTGCGAAGCCGTGCTTTGGCCTTTTGCAGGGTGTTGTCTATCTGTTTTTCGGTCTTCTTCATAACCGTTGCGGCCTCCTTGTAGGAAAGCCCCTCAAAATACACCAGATGTATAGCCAGTCGGCAATCGTCATCAAGCTGTGCCAAGGCACCGTTCACGGCACGTTGTATTTCGGTCTGCAAAACCGTTTCCTCCAAGGTTTTTCGGTCGTCCGAAATATCGTCCGACAGCTCGGTCATTTCAAGAACCCTGCGGTGCTTAATGACATTAAGCGCCCTGCTTCGGCCTATCATAAAGAGATAGGTTTTTAAGGTCACCTTGAAGTTATAACGGTTTTTGTGCACCACAAGGTCGGTCAGCGCATCAATGGCGATGTCCTCGGCCGTGTGGATGTCGTGCACATAGCGGTCAACGAAGAAAACTAACGGATAATACAACTCCTTTACAATTTCGTCAAAGGCGGCTTGGTCACCCTCAAGGAAACGGCGGTAGCTACTTTCACCGTTACCCATAGTGTCCTGCCTTTCATTTTTTAGGGGTCACGTCTGACCCTTTCAATACTTATACAACCGAAACAATAATTCTCCTATGATATTTTAACATATTTTATAAATAATTTAAACTTGATTTTTATAGCTTGCTTTGTCTGACGGGGCGTAGGGGCGAACTCTGTTCGCCCGTTTCTCTCCCTTAGTCTTGCCTTCGGCAATCCACCCGCTTACTGCGGCGGTCCCCTTTGTCACTTCGTGACATCTCCCCATTTTATGGGGAGTCACCCTCATCAGAGGGAGGTCCTAAAAAATATAATTTGCGTATCCGCAGTAGGGCAGGGTCTCTGTGCCCTGCCGTTGCCGAGAAATTTGCTAAAAAGACGCAGAGGCCTTTCCCCACAAAACGCCTGAAAGGTACTTTGTAGGGGACGGCGCCCACGACGTCCCATTAAAAAAGCAGATCATCAGATGTGTTAATCAAAAAAAACGACCGCAGTGAAAACTGCGGTCGTTGGGTATTACAGCTTGTTTATTGCGTCGATGAGCATGGTGCGAAGTGTTGCGGGGTCAACATTGCCCTTTAATTGCTTCATACACTTGCCGAACAGAGCCATAAGCGCCTTATCCTTGCCGCCCTTAAAGTCGGCAACGGCTTTGGGGTCACCTGCTATGACCTCGGCAATGACCTTATCGACAAGACCTGTGTCGTTGGACATTACAAGGTCGTTTTCCTCGGCATACTTGATGGGGTCAAGCTCCGGATCCTCAAACATTGCATCAAGTATCTTCTTGGCGTTGGCACGGCTGACCTTGCTTTCAAGCACAAGGTTGATAAGCTTACCAAGCACCTTGCCGTCAAGCGTGAGCATCTCATAGCTCATACCCTTTGCGTTAAGCACTCTCGTTACCTCGGAAATGACCCAGTTTGCGGCCTCTTTTGCATTGCCGCAGACCGACAAAGCATCCTCAAAGCACTCGGCAATGGCAATGCTTTCGGACAAACGGGTGGCATCGTATTCAGAAAGTCCAAGCTCCATATACTTTGCCTTTTTGACCTCGGGGAATTCAGGGAGAGATTCCTTTATAGAATCGAACCACTCGTCATCAATAACGACCGGCATAACGTTGGGGTCGGGGAAATAGCGGTAATCACCGGCGGTTTCCTTGGTACGCATTGCGTAGGATTTGCCCTTGATATCGTCCCAACGGCGGGTCTCCTGACGAAGCTCCTCAGTGCCGTTCTCGATCGCATCAATGTGACGTGCGACCTCGTAATCAATAGCACGCTTGATGGCCTCGATAGAGTTCATATTCTTCATCTCGGCTCTGACACCCAGCTTATCGCTTCCCTCGGGCCTTACGGACAGGTTTACATCACAGCGCATGGTGCCGTGAGCCATTTCGCACTCGGCAACCTTGGCGTAACGAAGCAGGGATTTGAGTCGCTCAAGATAAGCCTCGACCTCCTCTGCACTTGACAGATCGGGCTGGCTGACGATCTCGATCAGCGGAACGCTGGTACGGTTAAAGTCAACATGGGTGGTGTCCTCACGGATGTCGTGAACCAGCTTACCTGCGTCCTCCTCCATGTGGATCTGCTTGATTCTGATACCCTTTTTGCCGTTTGAGGTCTCGATCTCAACAAGGCCGTTGACCGCAACGGGCGCAAACCACTGTGTGGTCTGATAAGCGGCAGGCAGGTCGGGGTAATAGTAGCTCTTTTTATCAAAGGTTGTAACACGGTTAATGTCGCAATTAAGCATCATACCGGCCTTCATACCGAAATCAACAACACGCTTGTTGACGACGGGGAGCATACCCGGCATACCACAGCAGGCAGGGCAAACGTGGTCGTTGGGGTCGGCTCCGAAGGAATGAGCCGAGCAGGAGCAGAAAATTTTGGACTTGGTGGCAAGTTCAACATGAACCTCAAGTCCGATGACGGTCTCGTATTTCATATTATTTGCCCTCCTTTTCCAATTTTTCGGCAAGAGTGAAAAGCTTATCCTCCGAGAATGCCTTGCCTACAAGCTGAACTCCGCCTGCAACAACGGCAGGCAGACCCGAAATGCTTGCAGGTGCGGTGTAGAAGTTCTCATTAAAAGCCATATACTTATCATTGTTTACTGCATCAACGGTGTACTCCAAAGTCGAGCAGGCCGGCATCAGCACGGCGTCAAACTCTTGGAAGAGCTTTTTGAACTCCTCAACGACAACACGGCGGATGCGCAAGGCTTTATCATAGACCTTCATATAATTATCGGTCGAAAGTGTCTCCGAGCCGAACAGAATGGCGGTCTTCAAAAGCTCACCGAAGGCCTCGGTGCGGCTGTTCATATAAAGCTCGTCAAGGTTTGTGAAATTAGGAGTGCGATAGCCGAATTTTACACCGTCATAACGGGAAACGTTGTTGCAAAGCTCGGCCGACATCAGAATGTTCCAGGCAACCTTTGCGGCGGCGATCTTGTCGTTTTCGACCTCAACGACCTCAATTCCGTCAGCCTTCAAAGCGGCAACGGCAGAATCGATTTTTGCCTTTACATCGGTGTTGACGTTAGCCAACATATCGGTCAGCACGGCAATTCTTTTAGGGGTTGCGGCATCGGTCACATACATATTCTCGGGAAGGCTTGTGCCGTCCTTCGGGTCGTGGCCTGCAACTGCGGCCAAAGCGCTCTTGACCTCGGCAACATTTTTTGCCATAAGGCTCACGGTCTCGCCCGAGCAGGCAACGGGAATAGTGCCGTAACGGGAAACGGTGCCGTAGGTCGGCTTTATGCTGACAAGTCCTGCCTGTGCGGCGGCACGGCGAACCGAGCCGTTGACATCAAGGCAAAGTGCAACGTCAGCCTCGTTGGCCAAAACGGCCTCTGCGGCGGCAAGCTTCAGAACGCCGTCGGCAGTCAAAGCACCGTTAAAAGCGGTCTCACCAAGCAGGTCGATGCCAAATTCACCAACCTTTGCCTTACCGACAAGGCCATAGCCCTTTTCCTCCAAGCGAACCAAAGCCTCGCTTGCAAAAAGGCTCATAAAGCCCTCCAGCATTTTGGAGCCTGCGGTGGTGGCAACGCCTTTAGTCAGTATCATATCATCGGCGATGACCTTTTTTGCGGCGGAGCAATCAATTTTCACATTATACATATCTTCCGCCTCCTTATTCCATTACCTTGGGTACGCACCAGTAACCCTCATCGGTCTCGGGTGCCTGGGCCTGCAGGTCCTCACGCTCGAACATTTTGACAACGACATCCTCACGGACAACGGTGTCGATCGGCATAACGTGAACCATTCTCTCTGTGTCGGCAGTATCAATAGCCTCCAAAACCTTATGCTCGGCTTCCCTTGCGGCAAAGAAGGACAAAACGTCCTCCTTTTCAGCCTCGGTCAGCTTGAGCTGGTTTAGCAGCTCCAATCTGCGTAAAATTTCTCTATCCATTATAAAGGACTCCTTTTTGTCGGATAAAATTAGTCTCTAACCTTAATATGAACCTCACGAAGCTGCATCTCGGTAACGTCGCCGGGTGCGCCCATCATAAGATCCTGCGCATTACCGTTAAGCGGGAATGCGATAACATCACGGATGGTTTCCTCCTCGGCGATGAGCATTATCATACGGTCAACACCGGGGGCCATACCTGCGTGGGGAGGTGCGCCGTAGTTGAATGCGGTGTAAAGTGCGCCGAATTTTGCCTTTACATCCTCCTCGCCGTAGCCTGCGATCTCAAATGCCTTTTTCATAATTTCGGGGTTATGGTTTCTGACAGCGCCTGATGACAGCTCAACACCGTTGCAGACGATATCATACTGATAAGCAAAGATCTCAAGAGGATCCTTGTTAAGCAATGCATCCAATCCGCCCTGCGGCATCGAGAACGGGTTGTGGGTAAAGTCGATCTTGCCGGTCTCCTCGTTAAGCTCATACATGGGGAAGTCAACGATGAAGCAGAACTCAAACGAATCGTTCTTGATAAGTCCAAGCTCGTTGGCGATCCAGGTTCTCATCTCGCCCGAAAGCTTGTCGATAACCGACTTGGAATCGCTGATGAAGAACAGCGACTCGCCCTCTTTAATGCCGACCAGCTCGGTCAGCTCGGCCTTCTGCTCCTCGGTGAGGAACTTGGCAATGGGGCCCTTGTACTCGCCGTCCTCAAGAGTGATATAGCCGATACCAAACTTCATGCCGATGCTTCTTGAATAAGCGTCGATAGCCTTTTCAAAGGCCTTTTTGCCGTCACCGTCGCCATCCTTCTTGACAAGATAGTTGGCAACGATACCGCGAACAAGCTTGTTCTTGAACGGAACGGTTCGGCCGTTGATGGTCAAGAACTCGTTTTTAGCGAAGAAATCAGTCAAGTCCTGAATGATAAGAGGATTGCGGAGGTCGGGCTTGTCGGTACCGTATTTCAGCATCGACTCTGCAAAGGTGATGCGCTTAAAGGGTGCCTCGGAGACCTTTTTGTCGGAAAACTCCTTAAAGGTGTTGGAAATAACCGTTTCGGCGACCGAGAAAACATCCTCCTGAGTGGCAAAGGCCATCTCAAAGTCGAGCTGATAGAACTCACCGGGTGAACGGTCCTGACGGGCATCCTCATCTCTGAAGCAGGGTGCGATCTGGAAATAACGGTCAAAGCCCGATGTCATAAGCAGCTGCTTGAACTGCTGAGGTGCCTGCGGCAGAGCATAGAACTTGCCCTTGTGCTTACGGCTGGGAACAAGATAGTCACGTGCACCCTCAGGAGAGGAAGCGGTCAAAATGGGGGTCTGGATCTCCAAAAATCCAAGGTCATCCATCTGACGGCGGAGGTATGACAAAATCTTGGAGCGAAGAACGATATTGTTGTGGATCTTGGGGTTTCTGAGGTCAAGATAACGGTGCTTCAAGCGGACATCCTCTCTTGTTTCGTGAGAAGCCTCGATCTCAAAGGGGAGATTGTTGTTGCAGGGGCCCAAGACCTCAATTTTCTCGGCCTCAACTTCAATAAGACCTGTAGCCAATTTTGGGTTGACGGTCTCCTCATCACGCTTGGTGACGGTGCCCTCGACCGAAATAACGGTCTCCTTGGACATTCCCTGGATCATACTGTCATCGTGAACAACGATCTGGGTCACACCGTAGTGGTCACGGAGATCGACGAAAAGCACTCCGCCGTGGTCACGGACGGTCTGCAGCCAACCGGTCAGGGTGACCTTCTGACCGATATGTTCGGTATTAAGCTCGTTACAATTGTGTGTTCTTAACATAAAAATGCCCTCCAACTGCTATCAATATATTATGCTAAAGATTACTTGCTTTATCAGGACAAAAACAAAAAAGCCTTTCGTCCCAACATTGGGACGAAAGGCAAGCTTCCGCGATACCACCCAGATTGACCAAAGCAGGGCTTTGATCCACTCGATTACATCGTTACGTGATGAACGGCGGGTCTACTCATCAAAAAGATTTTCTTCCGCAGGCTCGGGAGTGTTTTTCACAAAAAGCACCTTATCGGCTCACACCAACCGCCGACTCTCTGTAAGGTTTAGCTTCCGTTACTCGTTCCGTCAAAGCCTAAATATTTATTTGCGGTAACATTATACTACCAAATTTTTAAAATGTCAAGATTTTGAAGAAAATTTTTGTATCGCTACTTAAACCGTTGGGCATAACCGCATCGGCGGCACAGCTCCTCCGAGGGCTTGCGGCCGTCAAAGCCCTTGACAATGGCCTTGGCTCGGTCGCTGTTCAAAATATCCTCAACATCCTGCTCAAATATATTGCCGAGAGCTATCATACCGTCGCTGTCTAAGCAACACGGCACTACCGTGCCGTCGGAAAGAATGCCGAAATGATCCCGAAGACCGTAGCAAAACACGCTGTCACCCTGAATCTCGGCGTCCTTGTCGGGCCACTGAAAGCGGTCGCCGTATTCCAGAAACAAACGCTCACGAATACGCAGACCCTTGCTGTTTTCGACCCATTCGCCCTCGATCTCACCTTTAATAAAATCGATAACCTCGGTGTTTTTGCCGCCGTCACAGCCGTTATTCCAGAGCCTTAACACAACGATTACCCCTTGGCTGTTGGCAACCTTGGCAAACTCGGCAACCTCTTTAATGTACCCTTCGTGTGCCGTTTTATCCTCACCCTCAAAGCTGTGCAAAGAAATGCTGACCTTGTGTGCTCTTTGGTCGATCAGCACCTTGCCCTTTTGCTTGAGCAGTGTTCCGTTGGTGGTGATTATCGACTTAAAGCCCATTTCGGCGGCTGTTTCTAAAAACAGGCCAAGCTCGGGATGGGTCAGCGGCTCGCCCATCAGATGATAATAAACGTATTCGGTATGTGGCTTTATTTTCCCCAAAATCAGCCGAAATTCCTCAAGGCTCATCCGCCGTGGTTGACGCTTGGTGCCGTGGCAAAACGAGCAGTTCATATTGCAGATATTTGTTATCTCAACATAAACCTTGCGGTACATATTATCACCTCCGTGTTTTATATAATAACACACTTTTCACAAAATGTCTTTAAAAATTTCAACATAAAAAAGATTCTTCACTTCGTTCAGGATGACAAAGTGAAGAATTCTGTTAAGTAAAATTGTTCAGCACGTTCAGAGCGGTGATAATATCAGCCATGGGGTCGTCACCCGTTTCACGCTCGACCGTGAGGTAGCCGTCAAAGTCGACCGAACGCAAAGCCTCGATATAGGCCTTAAAGTCAACGTCACCCTCACCCAACGGTGTTTCAAGGAAAAAGTCGGCAATGTTGAGTGCCTCAATACCGCCCGTGGCAAAATGCTCGTAAATTATCTCGGGGTCGGTGCGCTTCAGCATAACACCGTCCTTGGCATGGGTGTGGACAATATATTTGCCCAAAAGTCCCACCGCCTTAACGGGGTCGTCACCCGTCACCATAACAAGGTTGGCGGGGTCAAGATTTACACCCACACCGCCTTTGGTTTTATCCAAAAAGCCTTTCAGCACCTCGGCGGTCTCGGGGCCTGTTTCGATAGCAACGGTAACGCCCTTTCCTTTGGCATAAGCACCGCACTCGGTCAAGGCCGAAAGCATTGCATTATAACGGTCGGATGTGTCATCCTCTGGGATGACACCGATATGCGAGGTCACAACGCTTGTGTCAAATTCAACCGCAAGGTCGATTATGCGCTTGGTCTTTTCAATTCGCAGGGGGTTGTCGGCCGCAATCTGAAAGCCGTGACCGCCCATATCCCCGCACAGCGCACTCACCTCAAGGTCATACTGCTTCAAAAGGGCTTTTATTTCGTCCTTTTCAGCGGCCGTCATATCGGGACAAAACTCACCCGTTGTGGCATATATCTGCACACCCGAAAATCCAAGCTCGGCGGCCAATTTAAAGCTCTCTCTCAACGGTCTTTTAAAGCAATCGGTTATAACACCCTTTTTCATAGCTCTACCCACGTTCCGTCATTAGCAAAGGCCTTAATAAGGCCGTCTCTCACACGCATGACCTCAAGCGTTTCGGCGGTGTCAAACGGAACCTCTCCGTTTTCAAAGAACACAAGTATGGTCTCAATAAGCTTTTTAAAAAAATCGCTTGCGACCGTTTTCTTTTTCAAACGGCGTGAGCTGTCCTCTGCGGTGACCGAGTACTCCATTGCATAGGAAAAGAGAAGCACTGCCTCACGGCCGTCATCGGTCACGCAGCGGCAGATAGCCTGCCTGCCCACCGATTCAACCTTGACCCTTCGGAATTTACCCTTCATCAAGGCAACGGCCATTTCGATGTTGTGGATGATGTATTCCTCAAAGTTGCCGCCGCCACCCGTGACAACGGCGTTTTTGACGTCCTCAAACTCCGCAAGCTCTGCCGAATAACGCAAAGCAGAGGTGGTAAAGAAGGGTGTGCCGTATTCATTTGCAAGGTCGACTATTTTCTTGGCAGTGGCATAATCGGGGGCAAAGGTCTTGTCTATATAGGTGCGCTTTTTAAAGGGCAGAACAGCCTCGGCATAGCGCAGATGTGTCTCGGGGTTGGAGGGCGCAAGAATGATGATAACGTCGCTTCTTTCGCAAAGCTCCTCAATTGTGTCGCACTTCTCAACACCGTATTTTTCGCACCATTGGTCGGTGTTGACCGAGTCGACAAGCGACTCGTATTTTTCGGCCCAGCAATAGCTGACCTTATAGTCAAGACCGAGTGCTTCGGTCGCCGCCGCAATCCAATTGGGATAGTTGTTGGCGTGCCATTCGCTGATGTAATAGTCAACAAAGCCTATTTTCTTCATTAAAACTCAACCTCGTTTCCTTTTTCAGCCGATGCATACAAAGCATCCAAAAGCTTAGCACTTTCAAGAATATTGTCAATGTGACTGCGATTCTTGATGCCGGTCTTTATAGATTCAATAAACGAGATATCCTCGTGGAGATAGTGGTTGTTCAGGTCATATTCGGGGACGACCGTTTCGAGCGTCTCGCCGTCAAAAATCTCAAACCTTCCGCCGTAGGAAAGACGTGCGCCGCACTTGTCGCCGAGGAAGTCGATAAACATTTCGTTTTTGTTGATGTTCTGCGCCCAGGCTCCGTTGAACGAAATATTGGCCTTGTCGGTACGGATGTAGCCGCTGATAAAATCGTCAACGTCATTGACACCGTTTTCGATATCGGCGGTATCCTCTGCCCACATCGAGGTGTATTTGTAGGCCTTCATATCCTTGGCCATTTCGCAGTAGGCATCACAGGTGACATTCTTCAGCTTGGCACCGCCGAGAATGTAAAGGATAAGGTCAAAGAAATGGATGCCCCAGTCGATCAAAACACCGCCGCCCGACTGCTTTTTGTTGGTGAAATCACCGCCAAGTCCGGGAATAGAGCGGAACGAACGGAACGAGCAGTAAACGTGGTAAAGGTTGCCGAACTTGCCCTCACGGTTGAGCTGTTCAAGCCTTTCAACCGAGGCGTTAAAGCGGTTGCAAACACCTATGCAAAGCATCTTGCCCTGCTTTTCGGCCTCGGCGGCCATCTCGCAAGAAAGCTCATAGTTTACTGTGATGGGCTTCTCACAGAAGGCGTGCTTGCCTGCTCTCAAAGCATCCATTGTAACGGTGTAGTGAGCATAGTTTGGGGTCAGCACGTAGACGGCATCGACCTCGGGGTCGGCCAAAGCGAGCTTATAATCGGTGATGGCCTCGCCGATATTCTCATACTTTTCCTTCATTGCCACGGCCTTGTCCAAAATAAGATCGCAGGCATATTTAACGTATACATTGTCCATTTGGCTGAATGCGGGGAAATGAGCATTCTGCGCAATTCTTCCGCAACCGATAACCGCAATAACAGTCTTGTTTTCCATAAAAATGACCTCGTTTCGTTTATTTGTCGGGTTTACCCAACAGTACACCTTTATTATAAAGCCACACATTTTGGTTTTGAATGTTATGATTTTAGCAAAAAGATGTCATTTCTTAATATTTTTGTGATATTTCGCTGTTTTCAAGGTTTTTAAAATGTTTTTTGTTGACATTGGCTGTGAACGACCTTAAAATAAAAGCAAAGGTCGGTGGATAAAATGTCATATGAATCGGAGTATCATTTAAGCAGAAATTTTTTCAAAGACCCTTTACAGTTTGGGGATGTCAAGGTCTATCAGCTCGGACGGTATTACTGCACGCCCGACACGGTCATCGATGCCCACGTTCAGCTCGACCTTTTTGAGCTGACCGTTGTGACCGACGGCGAGGGCATAATCAAGACTAACGGCACACCCGTCAAGGTGCAAAAGGGCGATATATATCTGTCGTTGCCGCACGACACGCACGAGATCATTTCCGATAAATATAAGCCCTTGCGGTTTGACTTTTTCGCATTCAATTGTGACGATGCCGAGATAAGCTCCGACCTTGAGACCATCACCGAAAGCTTTTATCCGTCGGCCACACGCACTTTTTCAAACGAGCGCATCCCCAAGCTTTTGAGCACCGCCATTGCCGAGCTTGACGGCAATAAAAAGTACTCACAGCGTGTGCTTCAAAGCCTTTTCAGCGAGTTGGTGGTTTACGTTATCCGTGGCTTTTCCAAGCTGGCACCGAAAAAATACCCCGACTCCCTCACCGTCGCCGAGGTGCTTTGCCACCGTATGACCAACTATATCGACACTCATCTTTATTCGCTAAAAAGCCTTGACGAGCTATCCCGACTGACCGATTACAGCTACGGCTATCTGTCGTCACT
Source organism: Acutalibacteraceae bacterium (assembly GCA_045546555.1). Taxonomy (GTDB): domain Bacteria; phylum Bacillota; class Clostridia; order Oscillospirales; family Acutalibacteraceae; genus UMGS172. Next base: position 20,588 of record JAZQCY010000052.1, read on the forward strand.
TTTCCACAAGACCACGGGCGAAAGCCTCGCCGATTATTACCGCCGCAAAAAGCACGACACGGCACGTCTGTTGGTGCTTGAAGGTCGCCTGAAGCTGACCGAAATAGCCGAAGCGCTGAACTATTCCTCGGCTTATGCTTTCAGCAAGGCCTTCACCAAAAAATTCGGCCTGTCTCCAAGAGAATACAGAAAAAAGCACTCGACTGTTTAACGGTCGAGTGCTTTTTCTCAATAACTACAAAGTAGCATATATTTTTCTCTTATCAATCGGAGGAAGCCGATGTTGCCGCCGAAAAGTGACATGGCAGAACCCTTTTTATCATAGGCTTCGATCTTAAAGGCGGGGTTCTTGCGCTCCCACTTGGCGCAGTATTTGGTGGGGTTGCTTCGGACGTATGCTCTGACGGTGCTGTCCTCTCTGACACAGTACCTGCGCTCGACGACCTTGTCAGAGGTGGTATATTCAAGTCTTATTTCCTGCACGTGCACGCCGAAATGGCAGGATGCGGCAACCTTAATGCCACGGACAATGATGTTCTTTTGGTTCTGAAGCCAGGCGTTGGCCTCGTTCACGTTTTTGAACGAGCAGAAATAGGTGCGACAGCCGTTGATCTGATTGGTTGCAATGTCAACAACCTCGGCGATCGAGTCGATGGTTCTGAGGGTGGTTTCCTCGGGGCTGAAGATAGCCACGTTGTACTTAGCCTCAATCTGTCTTAATGTGCCGAACAAAGCGTTACCGAAAGCGGCAACGTCACCGCAGGTGCGCTTGGCATTGGTGTAGCTGTTGGCGGCTCGGTAGAGCATGGTCTTGTCGGCGGTCTCGAGCTGCTTCAAGGTGTTCTTCAAAAAGCTTTTGGTGGTGTTGGCGGTAATTACGTTAGTCATTTTTCATATCTCCCTAAATGTTTATATCAGATTCGGTCAGTTTGACCCTTACATCCATTAGGGGGAATGAAAACACAAATCGGTTTTATGTTTTTTAAAAATTTTTATTTACTACGGAGGGATTCTGTGAGCAGGCTTACGGCGGACCGTCGAGGACGCCGGTCCCTACATTGTGTCTTTACACTTTATTGTAGGGAAGGCATTTATGCCTTCCGTTAAGCCATCTCACGGCGGGCGATTCGTGAATCGCCCCTACGCAGCCTCCCTTGCCTAAAGGGAGGGGGATTTTTGCGAAGCAAAAAGACGGAGGGTTTCTGTGAGCAGGCTCACGGTGGGCACCTTTCCGTCACACTTCGTGTGCCACCTCTCCCACGGGGAGAGGCTTTGACAGGCTCTCCCTAAAGCATAAGCTCCCGACTAATGTCGGGTGAGAGGGCACTAAAGAACACTTAAGGTTCGCCCCTACGACACACCGTTGTCAAATTGCCTTACAGTAAAATACCCCTCGGTTTTCACCGAGGGGTTGACGGTTTATCAGATCATCAGCCGTTTACAACGTACTTGTAGATCTCAAACATATTGCCGATGCCGGCCTTGATGATGACGTAAGCGGTGCCACGTCCGACGGCGGTAACGTTGCCGTTGGCGGCTACGGTGACGACCGTTTCGTCACTTGTGTAGCAGGTGCCGCCGTTGCTTGCCCAAACCGAGGCGGTGGGGGAGTGGCTTGCGCCGACCTTGAGGGTGGTGGTGTTCAATGCGGTCGAGTTGAAGTTGGCGATCTCGTTTGCAAAGTCAACACCGTCAATTGTAGGCAGGTTGGAAAGGTCGGCCTCGGGTGCGGTGTTGTATACGTCATAGCGGTAGATTTCATAAAGGCTGTCGCCCTTTTTGTCGGCCATAATGATAACGTATGCACTGCCTTCACCCACTGCGGTGACCTTGCCAAGCTCGGTAACGGTTACAACGCTTTCGTCGCTGGAGTAAACCGAGCCGTTGCCGGATTTGAGCCAAACCGTTGCGTTAGGTGCGTGGGTGTCGCCGACCGTCATCTCGAAGGTGTTAAGTGCAGAGCCTACAAAGCTGTCGATGATGTCGTCGTACTTCTGCTGAAGCTCGTTGGTGTCGATTTCGGCATCGCCGCCCGAAAGCTTGCTTGCATAACTGCTGATCTGACCGCCGATGTCGGACATATCGCATCCGACCATACTGATTACCATAAGAACTGTGAGTGCTACTGTGAGGATAACTGTGATTGCTTTTTTCATGATTAAAACTCCTTTAAATATGTTTTGTTTTGTGAGCGTTTTTGCTCCTTACACCCATTAAGGGGAACGGGATTTCAAATCGGTTTTATATTTTTGAAAAATTTTTGAAATTTTTTAAAAAATCTTTTTTCCGCATTTCTGACAGAAGTTGTCGGTGGCACCAAGACGGTTGCCGCAGGAGTGACAGAAGTTGGGGCGTGCAGGTGCTGTGGCAGGTGCAACGGCGGGTTGTGCGGTAGGCTGAACAACGGGTTGGGCCACATAGGGTGAAGCATACTGCATCGGCTGTGCGGCGGGAGCAGGCTTGGCCTTGACGTAGCCCGAGCGGTTGTAATTGGCCTTCTCTTCATCGCTTAAAGGACGGTTGACCTCTCTTATGGCCCACTCGGTTTCGGCCTGACTGCGGCCGTCAAGAATCATAAATGTTCTGACGAGGTCTTCCTTGGAAACGGTTTCCTCACGGTCGAGAATGTATTTTCTCAAGCCCTCGGCGCCGTTATAAGCGGCACAAAAAACCGCCGTTTCGGGTTGCTCACCGTATAACTGAACGGTGGTTTCGGGATTGGCGAAATATACTATCGACTCAACGTGAACCTTAACTCCACGCTGTCTTAAATAGTTGGCCAAACGGTAAACATGGGTGCCGACCTGCTTTATGGGACTGTAAAATTCGTTGCTGTAGGGAGTGCCGCCCTGACCGACCTTGTGCTGAACCCAATTGCGGTCGGCGGCGTTGCCGACGATGGTGCCGCCGTGGTTCTTGACCTCTATAACGAAAATGCCCGTAAGTCCGATAACGACCATATCAAGCTCGCTCGATTTGCCGTCGTATGTAACGGTCACGTTCTGAAAGCCCGTGAACGGGTCGGGCAGCTGTTCGATTATGCCGATCATACGGCCCTCACCCTCAACGCCCGAGCCGAGTATCTCGGAACGGCGGATCATAATGCTGCCAAGCACGATGCCGCCTGCAGAAAGCATAAAAAAGATGAAAAACCATACGAGCGCGTCGGTTATCAGAAACACCAGACAAAGAATGAATGATATCGCCGCCGTGACGAAGCCGAGAATTGACAAGCCCTTTGCTGTCAGATAACCGTTGACCAAGCTACGGTCCTTGTTTACTACCTGTGCCATGATTAAAACTCCTTAAATACGTTTGATTTTCGAGCATTTTTGCTCCTTACACCCATTAAGGGGAGCGGTATTTCAAATCGGTTTTATATTTTGAAAAAAATTTTTATTTATTAAAAAATTCAACTTACAAGCGATTCAGCTATCTTGTAGGGAAGGCATTTATGCCTTCCGT
>JAZQCY010000053.1:0-5526 GCA_045546555.1 Acutalibacteraceae bacterium
CAGCCAGCGGCTATTCGCTTGAGGGCAACCTTGTCGGTCATCTTGCCAAGGGTGCAATGATAATCGGCAACACCTGCGAAAGGTTGGGTGTTTCGGAAGAAACCAAACTGTTATTGCAACACATGGTGCTTTCTCACCACGGTGAGCCCGAGTTTGGCGCCGCAGTAAGGCCGATGTTCCTTGAAGCCGAGCTGTTAAGCGAGCTTGACCTGATGGATGCCCGTGTCTATGAGCTGACCGAGGCCATAGGCAACGTGCAGCCCGGCGAATACACCAACAAAATGTGGGCGCTCGACAACCGCAAATTCTACAACCACGGCCGCAACGAGGTCGACACCAAAGCAAAGCTTATCTAAAAACAAAAAACGCCGCCATCCACATCGGAATGACGGCGTGTTATTATTCATCCATTGTATTCTTCTCAATTATAAACCTCGGGCGGTGCTTGGTTTCAAGATATATCTTGCCGATATATTTACCGATAACACCGATTGCCGAAAGCTGAATGCCGCCCAACGTCCATATCGAGGCCATAAGGCTGGTCCAGCCTGCGGTGGTGTTGTGCAAAAAGTGCTGAACAAGCGCATAAACGAGTATGCCGACACCGACAATGCACAGCAAAATGCCAAGTCGGATGATCAGGTCAATGGGGCGGATGCTCAACGAGGTTATGCCCTCAAAGGCAAACGAAATCATCTTCCTCAACGGGTATTTGCTTTTGCCTGCAAAGCGCTTACTGCGCTCGTAATAAACGGTGTCCGATTTAAAGCCGATAAGCGGCACCATTCCGCGCAAAAAGAGATTGACCTCCTCGAATTCGGCCAAGGCATCCAACGCACGTCGGCTCATAAGTCTGAAATCGGCGTGATTATACACCGTTTCGGCACCCATCCACTTCATTATTTTGTAGAAAAACTGTGCCGTCCAACGCTTGAAGCAGGAATCCTTCTTTCGGTTGGAGCGCACGCCGTAGACGATGTCGTTGCCGTCGGAATAGCTGTCGATCATCTTGTCGATAGCGTTGATGTCGTCCTGCAGGTCGGCATCCATTGAGATCACAGCATCAAACTTGTCCTTGACCGTCATAAGACCTGCAAGCAGAGCATTCTGATGCCCACGATTGCGGCTCAATTTAATACCTTCAAAAAAGGCATTTTCCTTTGCAAGACGGGAGATTATAGCCCAGGTCTGGTCCTTTGAGCCGTCGTCGACAAAGGCAATGCGGCTGTCGCCCGATATCTTGCCGTCAAAAATCAGCTTATCATATTTTTCGGAAAGTCTTGCCGCAGTTTCAAGCAAGACCTCCTCCTCATTGTAGCAGGGGATAACCATGCAAAGCTTCATAAATTGGTTCCTTTATAATGGTATTTATAATTATAAGTATATTTTGTAACACCCGATTTGTCAAGAGAACAAGTCTTTTATTCACTTTAATAAATACGAAAATTTTTCGTAAGTTATATTGTTGACACAGTTTATAGGGTGTTGTAAACTGTATTTGGCAAAGTGTTGCCACAACTTTATGAAAAGAGGTCAATTTATGAAAAGATTGCTTTCTTTAATAATCGTTTTGATCTTGTCGGTCGGTCTGTTTGCCGCTTGCTCGGGTTCTGATACCGATGTCAATACGCCCTCGGACGGCGTTATCACCGACGGCGCATTCTCGACGGCCGATATAAAATATCTTGACGGAAATGGCGAGTCGGTCTACCGTATCGTCCGTCCCGAAAATGATGATATGGGCGCCACTCCCAACGCATCTCTCATCTTTAAGCAGATGAAGGAGACCTTGGGTGTTGCCGTTAAAAACGTTCAGGATTCCGAAAACGGAACCGATGCCTTTGAGATACTTGTCGGTCACACCAACCGTCCCGAATCACAGCAGGCCTTGGATTATCTCAAGGCCAATGTCGGCGGTCGTTACCGTGACTATATTATCTGCACTATCGGCAAAAAGATCGTTATCAATGCCTTCTTTGAGGAGGCCTTGGCCGATGCTTGCGATTATTTTATCAAGAATTATCTTAAAAAGGACGGCATTAAGGGCGGTATAAAATATACGGTTGCAACCAAGGGTGAGTTTTCAACCGTCACCGTCAACGGCACCTCGGTCGATAAGTTTTCGGTGATACGTCCGCATTTCAATTCGTCGTATCTGACCCAGCTGCAGATGGAGAAAATGATCGGAGAGCTCACTGATAAAACGGGCTACCGCCTTGTTATCAAGGAGGACGAATACACGACAGAGGGCGATTTTGAAATAATTGTCGGAAACACCAACCGTTCGGGAGTTGAAAAAATCGACAACCGTGACACCTATTCCGTAAAGGTCTCGGGCAACAAGGTCTACCTCAACGGCGGAAGTCCCTATGCCACCGCTCTGGCCGTTTCGGAATTTGCGAAAATGCTGAACAACGGAGCAGTTACCGATGCCGACTCCGCCACGGGAAGCTATGCGACGGTTTCGGCAGGCTACGACTCGGCGAGCTATTACAAGCCGATGTGGACAGATGATTTTGACTATGCCGAAATTGGCGTCAACGGTGTTGACACCGGCAAATGGTGGATAATCAGCGAGGATAAGGAAAAATTCCATTCCGAGGGCTACAACGGCAAGACCTCGATCCGTTCCTCTGCGGCCGATGTTTTGAGGGTTGAAAACGGCCATCTTAAGATCAGTGCAAAGTATGATGACACTTATTATTACGGCGCAATGCTCCGTTCACCGTATTCATTGGTGTTCCGCTACGGATATGTTGAGGAATCGGCTATATTGCCCAACGGCGGCGGTCTTTGGACGGCACTTTGGGTGACCTCGGCAGGCGGTGACTACTGCGGTCAGGAAATAGACATCAATGAATGCTTCGGAAATGCCAAGGTCATTGCGGCCAACGGTCACACCTGGCCGAGCGATGCCGCTGTTGCAGAGAAGGGCTGGCAGCATACCTCGCTTGACGGCGATTTCAGCAACGAAAAGAAGTATGACTGCCCCGACGGCAAGTCCTTTAACGATGGCTTCCACACCTTCGGCTATCTGTGGACCGAAAGTCAGATGTCGTTTATCTGCGACGGTAAGATATTCTTCACCTATGAGATAAAGTCCGAAAACGAGCAGGATATGGCGGCGTTTACTACCGAAAGCCAGTTGATATTAAGCCTTGCCAACGGCTTTGCCTCCAACGGCTCGGCACCCGAGGAGGGCGCCGCCTATTGGAACGAAACCAATACGCTGACCGTAGACTACGTCCACCTTTATCAGATAAAGGACGGCACCCAGATTTGGCGCAACGGCATTGAATCGCAGGAATATAAATAAGTAAAACAAAGCACCTGAACATAGTCGTTCAGGTGCTGATTTGCATTATATATCTTTTATATAGCAACGGCGGCGGCGGTGCTGACGCTTGTCAAAATGTCGCCACATACTGTGGACGGCGGTATTGTTTTCAAGCATGGGGCCTGTTTCGCAATACTTTACGCCGTTTTTGATGATTATCTTTGCCAGGGTGTTTATCAGAATGGCAGGAACCCCAAGCGACTGATACTCCGGCAATACGGCAACGAAGAACATTTCAAGTGTATCGTTCTTGCACTTCAAGGCCTTGAGCATTCGGAATATTCCGAGAGGGAACAGCTTGCCGTCGGATTTCTTCAGCGCTTTGGCAATGGACGGCACAAGCACGCCGAAGCCGATTATATTACCGTCCTTGTCCTTGACCGAGCACACATAATCAAGATTGACTACGGGCACGTAGCCGTCAAGTGCGTGCTTGATGACCTTTGGCGTAAGCGGAACGGTGCCGTACAGCTTGGAGAAGGCGATGTCGATGACCTTGAATGCCTCCAAAGCGTCGTTATACAACGTCTTTCGGTCGTTATACATCGTGACCTGAAAGCCGTGTTTTTTTATAATGTGGTTGCCGATTCGTTCAAAACGGGGGTCAAGGCTTTCGGGAACGTTGATTCGGTACTCGATCCAGTCGATATCCTTTTTAAGCCCCAATCGCTCCATGTGGTCTATGTAGTAAGGGTAGTTATAGAAGGTAATAGACATATTGAATTCTTCAAAGCCCTCGACCAGCATACCCTCGTGGTCCATATCGGTGAAGCCGATGGGGCCCATAATTTCGGTATGACCGTTTTCCTTACCCCAGGCAACGACCGTGTCGAACAAAGCCTTGGATACCTCGTAATCGTCAATAAAATCAAAACGGGTAAAGCGGATGGCGTTTTTGTCCCATTTTTTATTGTATGCGTGGTTGATAAGACCTGCAATTCTGCCGACGATTTTTTCGTCCTTATATGCCAAAAACAGCTTGGTGTCGCAAAAATCGTAGGCAGGGTTCTTTTCTTTGGTAAAGGTTTCTTCCTCGTCGGATGCCATAAAAGGAACGTAATACTCATTACCTTTATAAAGCGAATTAGGAAATTCGATCCATTTCTTTAAATCTTTTTTGGTTATAACCTCTTTGATAACTACACCCATAGGCCACATCCTCTTGAAAATTTGATCCGATTCTGTAATATTCAAGCATCGGCGCACCGAGGTAAATGCCGATAAAACGATGTTACATATACAAACCATTCTCTGAATTGTGAATACACTATTACATAGTTTATCATATTTTCAAATAAATTACAACAATTTTCTTCGTTTGGGTAAATTCGCTCGGCCGTTAACCGTGAATGTGTCTATAAAAAGCAGGCAAATAATAACAGTTCTAATCACCGACTTTTGCTCATACAATTCAGTAGACCTTTTAGGAGTTGATGGTATGAGGAATGAAGTGGAGTCAAGGGCAACCGTTTTGGGTGAGTACATAATCGAAAACGATGCCACCGTAAGGGCTACGGCCAAGGTATTCAAGATCAGCAAATCCACCGTGCATAAGGATGTCACCGAAAGGCTTAAATCGCATAATCCCGAGTTGTGGAGGGCGGTCAAGGTGGTGCTTGAGCGCAACAAGGAGGAGCGCCACATCCGTGGCGGTCTTGCCACAAGAAGAAAGTACAAGGGAATATGAAGAAAAAAACACCGTCCGAGCAACGTATCAGTGCTTGGACGGTGCGCTTGTTTTTACAGCTTTTCTGCAAGGCTTGCGGCGATCATTACGCATTCGTCGCAGGATTTCAAAGGCTTTTTAGTCTGGAGCCCTCTGATAACCGAGCAGGTACACGAGCCGCACTCCTTTTCAAATTGGGAAGTCAGCTCACGGCAGACGGCGTAGGTGTCTTTTTTGGAGGTGTGGTCATTAAGATCGCCGTTGCAGTTTTTAAGCCCCGCAACCATTACGGCGCCCGAAAGCGCACCGCAGGTGTGCTGACAAGCACCCATTCCTGCACCAAAGCCCTCGGCTAATTTCATTGCGGTAACACGGTCAACGCCAAGCTCCTCCGAGAAAGGCAAGATCACCGCCTGCGCACAGTTAAAGCCTTTGCGATGAAGCATCAAGGCCTCCATAGTTTTCTTTCCTGCCATAGTTTGCCTCCTTGTTGTTTAGATAAGAGGTAGGGAGCGCAGCCCTC
>JAZQCY010000054.1:0-34875 GCA_045546555.1 Acutalibacteraceae bacterium
AAGTAAAATAACTAAAATAACTATAATCTCTTTAAGTCCCATAATTCTATCTTGTTTAAGACAAAATAGCTAATATCTTAATTAAGTTATTATTATCTTACCTACCGGTAAGTAAAATAATAAATACTTATAAATAAGTGAATAGTTATATACTTTAAAAATAAGGTATATAACTAATAACTTATAAATTTTGATTTGTCAAGAAAAAATGCAAAGTTTTTTAAAAATTTTTGAAAATTATTTTTTGCTATTCAAATATGTATCCTCAAGGTCTTTTCTGTCCTCGCCGTGACCGAGTGCGGCCATTGTTTTTGCCGTTCCGTATCGCTCGGCATTTTCTTCTGCCCATAACTTGCGAATAGAATGAACACCGCTTTTGATTTCGCCGTTAGGAGTACAAATATTCAGTTTTTCACAACGACGGCGAAGATAACGATTTACCGACCCTTTTTTGACCGCAAAAACTCGGTCTTGTGGGTTTTTGCCTTTAATCTGTTGACGGAGCAGCTTTGCCGTTTCTTCACTCATAGTCAACACTCTTGTTCTATTTCCTTTATCTTTGTATATGGTGATTTCCTTGTTTTTAAAGTCAATGTGACGGACTTCAAGTCGTTCAAGAGTGTTTACCCTAACCCCCGTTTGAAAAGCGAAATTAAGAGCAACTAAACTATCGCAAGAGCGAGGTGCAGAAAGTATCTTTTCCATTTCTTGTCGGGTAAAAGAATATTGCTTTATTGTTTCGGTTTTCTCAATCTTGCTTTCGTCAACCGATACGGAAAAATCGGTGCGGATATTAAATGCTTTATTTGCACATTTTGAAAGCTTGAGTAAATTGCTTTGATATGTTTTAATCGTTTTCAACGAGCAACCCTCAGATGACTTTCGCTCAATATATGCTTGGCACATATCGTGGGTTATTTGCTTTATTTGTTTGACCTCATACTCACTTTTAACAAAAGCGGAAAAGTCGTGAGCAAAGTCTTTGAGGTTGCTTTTTGCTGACAACGATTTTATGATATAGTCGCTATCTGCTTGTGGGTTATGTTTGTCGCTATGTTTGTCAAAGTGCAACCGAAAGCACATATCAAGAGAACTGTTGAATTGATAGAATAATGATTTTGACATTGTTTTGTCGCTCCTTTCATTGTTATTGTCGCCATTGTCAAGCGAACGTGGAACGTCCGCTCGTTAATGGCAACATAATTATGTAAATTTTAAGGTGCCGACCCATTGACCGACACCCTAAAAATAATATATGTATCGTATTTGTTCAGATGAAAGAAAACGGTGCCGTCGCCCCGTTTTCCCAAAACAGCGATATATCGTATCGCCGATAAACCGACGAAACGTCGGTCGGGGTGTTCAACCAAAAATGCCGATATACATTTTTAAGATTGAACATCATGGTGGTGTGCCTTTGAGGTCGTTTGCAGTCAAGCGGATGGCACACAACACAATGATGGGGGATTGTGTGTGAGTTAATAGTGTGTGGTGTTCTCAGATTTTCAAAAATATTTCTCCTTCCTTTATTCTTTAATATTTCACCTGCATTGTATTATAAAATACAGTACAAGTATTGTGTACTTTTATAAAAAAATCAAGAAATAGTTAATATAAAAAACACCCTACGACTTTTATTTGTCATAGGGTGTAAGTACTTTATTGTGTAATGTTATTTGGAATTGAGCTTACCTTTTCAATAGAAATATATCTATTTGGTTTTCCATTGAGTAAATTATATTCAAGTTCTACTTTTATTGGCTGTGCATCGCTTTCGTCACAATTATAGTATACAGTATATTTATTTCCTCCATTGTGGATATAGCCCTCGATATAATACACATCACCAGGGGTAAAGCCATTCATGGTAACCGCATAGGCATTTCCGCTACGAGCAGCTTTCATTTGATTAACGATATTGTCGCTTACAACAAAATACTCTTTAAGAGCTTTATAATACGTATCAACGGGAATGGTTGCGGTAGAAATATCCTCAGAACTTCCATTCCAATAATTATCCCTTGCAAGGAGGTCGCCTACCAATAACAAAGTATGGATATTAAATGGTGTTGGATTGCCTCCATCATGGTTACACCACACAAAGTATTCTTGTAAATATTCATTGAAAAACGAATTTCGGAGAGCATCTTTTGTCGTGCTTCGTCTTTCTACTTCTTTGCAACCCGAACAAGTTCTGGCTTCGGTGCCGTCTTTACCAACAAGAGCCTTTGTTTCGGTTTTCCACCAACCCCAATCGTGAGTATGTGTTTCGGTGGGTTTAGTTGTTGTACTTGTAGTCGGTTTGTTGGTATCTGTGGGTTTGCTTGTATCAGTAGGTTTAGATGTGGTACTTGTGGTGGGTGCACTTGACTCGGTTGGCTTGGATGTTGTCGAGGGTGTTTCGCTATTGGTGGGTGTGCTCGTTGTGTTTTCAGTTCCACTTTCGGTACTACTCGTGGTGCTTTCATTTTCGCTCGAAGTGTCGGTAACCGATTGAGTTTGTGATACATCACTTGTGATGCCCGAGGTTGTGTCCTCATTTCCGCACGCTACCAAACAGAAAAGTAAGCAGAGTGCGAGCAATAATGCTAAAATCTTTTTCATTCTCTTTTCCTCCAAAATAAAAAAAGTGCGGCAACCGAAGCTACCGCACCGAAAAGCGCAACCCCGATTGTCGCCAAACAAAGCCCAAATAGAAAAGGAAAACCTTATTACCATCCGAGTGGAGTCGCGTTTTTACCGAACTCATATCGGATGATAACCAAAAAAGAGTATAATATACCCTTGGTATTAAATTTTCCTTATTCTGCTTTGTTTGGCATTTATTATTGTACCACAAACAACACCGTTTAGCAATGCCTTTTATATAACAAAAATAAAATATTCGTTTTTGCCAAATATGTATATTACATTTGTATTATTATAAATGCACAATAAAAATCTTATTTAGGTACCGAGGAGCTTGCGCACCTTGAGATGGTGGGCACCATCGTTTATCAGCTCACACGCAATCTTTCGGATGACGATATCGAAAAGGCCGGCTTTGATGCCTATTTCGTCGACCACACCAACGGAATTTATCCGCAGGCGGCCTCGGGTGTGCCATTCAATGCAATGGCCATAGCCTCTAAAGGCGATCCCATAACCGATCTGCATGAATCGCTTGCTGCCGAGCAAAAGGCAAGAACAACCTACGACAACATTCTTCGCTACTGTGCCGATGACCCCGACGTAAGGGACGTTATCCGCTTCCTGCGTCAGCGTGAGGTTGTGCATTATCAGAGGTTCGGTGAAGGCTTGCGTCACCTTATTGACCGTTTGAATGAAAAGAACTTCTACGAAATCAACCCATCTTTCGACAAATAAATGATAAAAATATCTTGATTTAAGATAATTACAAGTCTTTATGTGACATACGTCAAACGTTACGTTGCATAAAGACTAAATTTTATGCAAAATAACCTCGTAATGTTTGACATATGCAATATTTTTTGCTATAATAGAAAAGTCATTAGGGTAGAGGTGTTTATTTTATGGTTAATTTAAGACGAATTGCTCTGCTGGTGATAGACGCTGTACTGTTAGCGCTGTCATACACAGCATCATACGTTGTTTCCGAGTTTTCAACGGTGTTTACCGTTACACTCGACATTAAGCGATATGCCTTAAACTATGCAGTATTTGCTGTGTTTGTTTTTGGCTTCAGATTGCTTTTCAAGGTTTATGGAAATGTTTGGAGATATGCCAATACACGTGCTTATCTTTACATTATAATATCTGATTTCTGCGGTGCGACCTTGGCGGTCTTGTTCACCCGCTTCATTTACAATTACGTTTACTTTAATATTTGGAACGCCATAGTTAACATTTCGTTATTCACCCTTGTGACCCTGATGTCGAGATTTATATATCAGTATTCAGCCAACCTTAAATTCTACCAGAAGGGCGCTTTAAGCAAAACCAATGTTGCTATTGTTGGTGCAGGTAAGACCGGCTCACTTTTGGTTGAAGAGCTGCTTTATAACTCTAACTCGGTTTACCGTCCGCTGTGCTTTATCGATATAAACAAGGAGCGTGTCGGCGGATATATCTGCGGTGTCAGAATTCTTGAGGAAAACAACGATATTATACATAAACTAGACAAGCTTGGTGTTAAAGAAATATTTGTCGCACTGCCAAGTCTTTCAACCGAGGATGCACGCCGTATTTATGAGTTTTACTCTGCAACCGGTTGTAAGATCAAGCTGTATGACTTTGCAACGGGTGACAGCGGTCATGATATGTCAGCCAAGCGTAGCTTGAGAGATTTCTCAATTGAGGATCTTTTGTTCAGAGATAGCCATAATATCAACGGCAGTGATACCGTTGAGTATTATAAGAATAAAACCGTGCTTGTAACAGGTGGCGGCGGTTCTATAGGCAGTGAAATCTGCCGACAGATTGCCAAGGCCAACCCAAGCAAGCTTGTTGTTTTCGATATTTACGAAAATAACGTTTATGACATTCAGCAGGAATTTGCACGCACGTATGGTGATAAGCTGAATTTCTGTGTTGAGATCGGCTCGGTCAGAGACGTTACCCGACTTGAAAACGTTTTTGAAAAGCACCGTCCCGATATTGTGTTCCATGCGGCGGCTCATAAGCACGTGCCGTTGATGGAAAACAGCTGTTGCGAAGCGGTTAAAAACAACGTTTTCGGTACTCTCAATACCGTCAATTGCGCTGAAAAGTACGGTGTCCGCAGATTTATAATGATCTCGACCGATAAGGCGGTCAACCCCACCAACGTTATGGGTGCAACCAAGCGCTTGTGCGAAATGATCGTTCAAAGCCGACACGACAGTACCGTGACCGAGTTTGCGGCGGTGCGCTTCGGCAACGTGTTGGGCTCTAATGGCTCGGTTATACCGCTGTTCCGCCGTCAGATCGAAAACGGCGGTCCGCTTACCGTTACCGATAAGCGTATCATCCGTTATTTTATGACCATCCCCGAGGCATCGCAGTTGGTTCTGCAGGCAGGCGCTATGGCTACCAACGGTGAGTTGTTTGTGCTTGATATGGGCAACCCTGTCCGTATTCTCGATCTTGCCGAGAATATGATCAAGCTTGCCGGTCTTAAACCTTATGAGGACATTGATATTATCGAAACGGGTTTACGTCCCGGTGAAAAGCTTTATGAGGAGCTTCTGATAAAATCTGAGGATCTCAAAAAGACTGATAACGATATGATTTTCATTGAAACGGACAAGCCCTACACCCGTGACGAGATCACCGAAATGATGCTCAAGCTCAAAGGTGTTTTGGATGGCTCCAACGATGATATCAAGCGGGTTTTGAAGGATATAGTTCCGACATACGAGAATCCCGACGTTGTAAACAGCGAGGCCGAAAAGTCCGAGGAAATGAGAAGGACCTATGAGCGTCCTAAGCTTTCTGAGGTTGAAATTTAAGCTTAAAACAAAACAGCACCTTAGTTTTTACTAAAGTGCTGTTTTTCTTATGCTTTGTCATTTATAACGGCCATAAGACTGCGAAGCCTTATCTTGACGGCGCCCGTGTTGGTTATTTCGTCTATCTTGATCTGTGTATAGATCTTACCACCCGATTCTATGATTGATCGGGTCTCATCGGTGGTGACGGCATCAACACCGCAACCAAACGATACCAACTGAACAAGATTCATATTAAGGTCTTTTTGCTCGGCTACATATTTAGCCGCCGCATAAAGTCTTGAGTGATAGGTCCACTGATTGAGAACGGTCGTTCTGAAGCGCTTTTCGTTGTGGCTTATGCTATCCTCGGTCACAACGACGGCACCGAGGTTGCAGATCAGATCGTCTATTCCATGGTTTATTTCAGGGTCAATGTGGTAGGGTCGACCTGCAAGCACAATTATAGGCATATCCTTTTCGGTAGCGAGCTTGATAAACTCCGCACCCTTTTGACGTAGGTCTTGCATATGGCTCTCATACTCTGCATAAGCCAGATCGGCGGCCTTCTTCAATTCGGATTTAGAAAAACCTTTAAAATACCTTTCAAGTATCTCTCCCATTCGGACGGGGAAATGCTTGCGATTGTGAAGTCCCACAAAATCACATATATATTTGGTGTTTTCAAGTGCCTTTATGTTGGCCTTAATAACCTCGGGATAATAGGCTACAACAGGGCAGTTGAAGTGATTG
The DNA here is from genome assembly GCA_045546555.1 of Acutalibacteraceae bacterium. Lineage (GTDB taxonomy): Bacteria > Bacillota > Clostridia > Oscillospirales > Acutalibacteraceae > UMGS172. The sequence goes on from JAZQCY010000054.1 coordinate 6,183, forward strand.
TCGCCAAGCTGCTCGTCAATATTGTAGCTCATGTTAGGATAAAACACAGCATCAACGTTTTCGTTTAGCAATGCTTCAATATGGCCGTGTACCATTTTTGCGGGATAGCAAGCAGTATCAGACGGAATGGTGTGCTGACCCGAGGTGTAAAGCTTGCGTGTCGAAGCAGGGGAAATAATGACGTTAAAGCCCAAGGCCTTGAAGAAGGTGTGCCAAAAGGGGAGAAGCTCATACATATTAAGCGCCATCGGCAGACCTATTGTAGGCTTATTTTCATCACGATCGTTTGAGCGGTACTTGTTCAAAAGCTCGGCCTTATAGCTGAACAGATTGTATTTTTCAGTGGCAACTGGAAGCTTTAAGGGCTTTTCACAACGGTTGCCAGCTATGAATTTGTGACCGTCACCAAAGGTGTTGACGGTGAGTCGGCAATGATTACTGCAGCCCTTGCAGACTATGGCCTGCACACTGTGGCTGAAGGCTTCAAGCCCTGCGGCAGTAATCAGCTTGGTCACCCTTTTAGGGTGCTTTTGTGCCTTTTTTATGGCATATAATGCCGCACCGTAAGCACCCATAAGACCTGCAATTGAGGGTCTTATAACCTCACGGCCGGTTTCCTTTTCAAATGCACGCAAAACTGCATCGTTAAGGAAGGTTCCGCCCTGAACAACAATGTTTCTGCCCAACTGCTCGGGGTTGGCACAACGGATAACCTTATAAAGTGCGTTTTTAACAACGCTTATTGACAGACCTGCCGAAATGTTTTCGACCGAGGCACCGTCCTTTTGAGCCTGCTTGACCGAGCTGTTCATAAAAACGGTGCAACGTGAACCAAGGTCAACCGGACTGTCAGCCATAAGACCCATTTTGGCAAAGTCATTTATACTGTGGCCTAAAGCGGCGGCAAAGGTTTGCAAAAATGAGCCGCAACCCGATGAGCAAGCTTCGTTTAAGAAAATGTTGTCAATTGCGCCGTTATGTATTTTAAAGCACTTGATATCCTGACCGCCTATATCAATGATAAAGTCAACATCGGGGCGGAATTTTTTGGCGGCGGTGTAGTGGGCAATGGTTTCAACAATTCCGTAATCCACACCGAAAGCGCTTTTGATTATATCCTCGCCGTAGCCCGTAACCGCCGATGATACGATGTGTATATCGGGAAATTCCTTATACATCTGCTCAAGAAATTCCTTGATCATGGTAACGGCATTACCGTTGTTCGAAAGGTAGCTTGTTCTGAAAATATTGCCGTCCTCATCGCAGACAATGGCCTTTACCGTGGTAGAGCCTGCGTCTATGCCCAAAAACATACGTTCGGTCGGCTCGGAAATTCCTGTTATGTTGTCAGAATCGTGCTCGTGGCGCTCGGAAAATGCTTTGTAATCATCCTCGTTTTCAAATAAAGGCTCACATGCCTTATATCCGCCCGACGATGAATAATTAGCGGTTTTGTCACACAAAGAGGAAATGTCAACAGCTTCGGCGGTTGATGACATAGCGGCACCCAACGCTACAAAATAAAGTGAGTTTTCGGGCAAAGTACCGTTGGTTTTCAAAACCTTGTCAAATGCACTGCGAAGCTCCGAGAAAAAGGTCAGCGGTCCGCCGAGATACAAGATGTTACCGTTGATTTCACGGCCTTGTGCAAGTCCTGCAATGGTCTGATTGACAACGGCATAGAATATACTTGCGGCAATATCCTCTTTACGTGCGCCTTGGTTGATAAGCGGTTGGATATCAGATTTTGCAAAAACACCGCAACGGGATGCTATTGTGTAAATTTTGCCGTGATCCTTGGCAAGAACGTTTAATTCCTCGGGGGTGATGTTCATCAAGGAAGCCATCTGGTCAACAAACGCACCGGTACCGCCTGCGCAGGTTCCGTTCATTCTGACCTCAAGGCCACCCTTTAAAAACAGTATTTTTGCATCCTCACCGCCAAGCTCAATAACGGTGTCGGTTTCAGGCAAAAGACGGGAAACCGATACCTTGGTGGCATAAACCTCCTGAACAAAGGGAATGCCCAGATCGGTTGCCATACCCATACCTGCCGAGCCCGAAATCGCCATAAGCATTTCACCGCCGCCGACCGTTTCGGTCACCTTGGTCAAAAGGGCAGAGGTGCTTTCGGCAATTTTGGAAAAATGACGCTGATAATCCGAGAAGATCAGCCTGCCGTTTTCATCCAAAACGGTACACTTTATAGTTGTGGAGCCGATATCAAGTCCGATTCTTTTCATTATATCTGCTCCTCCCGTTCAACCGAAAGCATAAGCTTTATGCGGTTCTCCTGATTTACCTTGGACGCACCTGCGTCATAATCGACAGGGCAGATGTTGGCGTTGGGGTAAAGCTCTTTCAGGGTTCTTATAACGCCTTTTCCGACTATGTGATTTGGCAGACAGCCAAACGGCTGTGCGCAAACTATATTATTGTAGCCCTTTTCAATAAGCTCGGCCATTTCGGCAGGCAAAAGCCAACCTTCACCCATTCTGACGCCTCTGTCAAGCACCTTGTCGGCCAATTCCTCAAGCTTTTCAAAGGGATAGGGTGCGGCTATCTCGGGGTGATCCTTTAAAGCATCCAATAAATATTTTTCAAGCAAAGTAACAAACTTAAATGCTATTTTTACAAATACGTTTTTACGTGAGCGGCCGTAGTAATTTTTCTCGGTGTCACCGCCTGCAAAGCAGTACTGAACAAAGCCGAGAACACCGGGAACCATAAACTCACAGCCTTCTGAAGCCAAAAAAGCCTCAAGTCCGTTGTTGCCGAATTGAGAGTATTTAACGTATATCTCACCGACAATGCCGACCTTTGTCTTTTTTGTTCTTTCAACAGGTATCAAACAGAAATCCTCAACCATTTTCTTGAGGTTGCGTTTAACGCTTTTGCCGACAAGACCACGGTTGCGCTTGAACTGCGAAAGAAGCTCGTCATTCCATTTCTTGACCATTGCGGCGGTATCGCCCTCATTAACCTCATACGGCATTATCTGATTGCGCAAAAGCATTATCATATCACCGTAAAGCACCGCCATAATGCCCTTCAAAAGCATAACAGGCTTGATCTTAAAGCCGCTCTGCTTTTCCATTCCGCTGAATGAAAGTGACACAACGGGGACATAGTCCATATCCATATTTTTAAGTGCTTTTCTCAAAAGCCAGATATAGTTTGATGCACGGCAACCGCCGCCCGTCTGAAATTGTAAAAGTGCTACCTTGTGGGGATCGTAGTCTCCGCTTTTTAAGGCATACAAAAGCTGACCGACCGAGCAGATTGCAGGGTAGCACATATCGTTATGTATGTACTGCAAGCCACAGTCGATGACCTTCTGACCCTCATAATGCAATACCTCGATATTATAGCCGTACATACGCAAAACCTCTTTTATAAGGTCCATATGTGTTGGGAAAATATCGGGGACAAGTATTGTGTATTCTTTTTTCATTTCTTTAGTAAATTCCGTTGACATTGTTACCTCCAAGAAATATACACAAAAACAACAACTTAATAACTATTTAATTATACCACTTTTTCGTCAAATTGCAACAAAAATGTTACGTTATCAACAAGTTGACCGTGTTAAATCTTTGTAAAATTAAACACCGAACACTACGGTTCGGTGTTTAATCAAAATAGCCTGAATGATTTTTCAGAATAATGTCGCTCTCAATTTCGAGGAAGGACATACGTGTTATAAAGCCTTTCCCGTCTAATACTGCGGTAAAATTACCGCTTTGACTATTACCTTTAATGATAATATCTTCTCCTTGAAGCAACGGCTCGCATTTGGGCATTTCAATTAAGGCATCATATATATGAAGTGCAGGGGAGTCCTTTGGAGCGTCATTTCGTGAATAGCGCTCCGAAATGCCTTGAAATTCAATAATAACGCTGTTTTCCTTGACTCTGATACCCGTTCCGTTAATAATGTCAGGCCCCGAAAAGACAAGTGAAAGGTCACCCTCGGTATTGACCGACAATTCACCCGAAAGGTCAGAATCTGCAATCTCAAAGTCGCATTTGAAATTATTGCATTTAGGGGAAATATCCGAAATTGGACCGTTTGAACATCCGCAAATGCCAAGCAGAATAATGCCGGCAAAAATTATGCGGAGCAACCTCGTAAAATCACCTTATTTCTTGGAATAAAGTCGGCAATACACTGTTGGAAGTGTGTTTATCATATCGGTCGGTGTCAATGAAAGCACCGAGGTATCCCTTACGGCGATATCACCGCTTAAAGCGTGGATTTTAACTGCCGAAATGGCCGAATCGGCCGCCGACATGCCTTGTGCCATAAAGGCGACTATCATGCCTGCCAGCATATCACCCGTGCCTGCGGTTGCCATGCCGGGGTTGCCGTCGGTAACAATATATACAGCACCGTCGGGCAGGGCAATTATAGTTTTGGCTCCCTTCAAAACCGAAACGGCATTGGTCTTTTCGGCAAGGGCCTTTGCAGCCGCAAGACGGTCATTCTGAATGTCCTCAACCGATATTTTAAGTAAACGAGAAGCCTCTTTGGGATGAGGAGTAATAACAACATCGTTGGTATATTGCCTGATATATTCTATGCTGTCGGACAGAATGTTTATTCCATCGGCATCTAAAACCAATGGGATACTGCAGTTTTTCATAATCTCGTGAACGGTGTATTTGGCCTGGTTGCTTTGACCGAGACCGCACCCGATAAGTCCTGCTGTGCAACCATCGAGAGCATCAATAACACTTTCGGTCACATTGTCTTTAACCTCACCGTCCGCAACCTTGTCAAGCACGGTACAAACCGCCTCGGGTAGTGAGGTGCCCACAATACTGTAAATATCATCGGGAATTATCATGTTAACAATACCCGCACCGCTTTTAACAGCGGCTTTACCTGCAAGCACTGCGGCTCCCGCATAGCCCTTGGCACCGCATAAAAGGCCTGCGGTACCGCTGTCACCCTTGTGAGCACCGATCGAACGGACGGGCAAGCAAGCGGCAACTGCCGATTCCTCAACGACCTGCATAATAGGTTCAACACCGTCAAAGGCGGCATCTGGCATACCTATTGAGGCAACGACGACCTTACCGCAAAGCTCGGTTGTGGGGTATAAAAGATGACAGGGCTTATATGCGCCAAAGGTCACGGTCAGATCAGCCTTTACACAGCATTTGCCAATAGCGCCGCCGTCACTGCACATTCCGCTCGGAACGTCAATGGCTATTTTTTGACCGAGTGAACGGTTAATTGCGTCAATAACTGTCTTATAAGCACCGCTCGGTTCACCCTTAAAGCCAATACCGAAAACAGCATCAATAACAATGTCAGCGCTTTCAATATACTGACAGCAAAGCTCCTGATAGCTTTCAAAGTCGATAGGTCTGATATTTAACTGAAACGCCTTAGAGAGCATCTCGTTTGCACTGGGAGTTGACGGAGTGCCAACCGAAACGACCCTCAATTGAGCATTATTCTCAATAAGCTTTCGGGCAATAACATAACCGTCACCGCCGTTGTTACCCTTACCGCAAACAATAACTACCTTTTTAGAGTCCAAGGCATAGCTTTCACGTATGATATGTGCGGCCGCCGAGCCTGCGTTTTCCATAAGGCGCAACCAATTCATACCAAGCTCGACCGAACGAGCCTCAACTATTCTCATTTGTTCAGCGGTAAGTACCATTTGACTTCTCCTGTCAGATTTTAGATTTTAAATTGTATTGAACGAACTTGCGAACGGCATCCCTGAAGTCCTCATTAGGGGTGATAACAAGGAAATAGTGACCGTTCTTGGGATGCTTTATTTTAAAAGCATAAGCGCTTTCGTCGGGCGTGCAACCGAAATAAACGTTTATATTTCGGCTTTTGTCACCAACGTGCTTGTAAGGATCGTATTTTTCGATATCCTCAATATCGGAACAGGTGAACGATGCCATTCTGATCCTTTTTTTCTTATTGACAATACGGTCGATGTCGATTTCTCGGTTGGTGATTATGTATTCAAACTCATTGTTGAGCTGACCGCACATATAATATGCGCAGAATACAGCCGCCGCCGCAATCATAAGTGTAAAAAATGCAAGCGAAGGATTAAATACCGATAAAGCAATAAGTCCCAAAGCTAACATTATGCACACGGTCCATATACTGATTTTAGCGACCTTGGTCTTTACACCGTTTTCAATAACTACCAACTGTTCAATAAAAGTGTCCATCACAGGAACCTCACAAAATATATTTTGAATTATTATACCATTAAAAAGCATTCAAATCAAGCAAAACCGAAATGTGTTACAAAATCTTAATTTTTAACAGACTACCGCTTGTAAGCCATACCGAAATATGATATAATTATTTAAAACACAGAAATCGTGATGCTCATTGATACGTTTGCTTAAAAGAGGTGTGTTATGAATATTATTTTGATCGGTATGCCGGGTTCGGGTAAAAGCACAGTCGGTGTACTGCTTGCCAAGGCAATGCTCAAATCGTTTGTCGATACCGATCTGCTCGTTCAGATAAAGCAGGGAATACCCTTAATTGAGATAATAGGTCAAAAGGGGATAGACGGATTTGTGAATATCGAAAATGAGATAATCAAGAATCAGATGTTTGAAAATACCGTTATTGCCACGGGTGGAAGCGTAGTGTACGGTAAAGAGGCCATGCAGGCTCTAAAGCAAAACGGCAAGGTGATCTACCTCAAGGTTGACCCTGACGAGCTTGAAAAAAGAGTGCAGAATATCACCACAAGGGGTATCGCAATGCCCGAAGGCTATACATTAAAAGAGCTTTATCTTGAAAGAGCATCGCTTTACGAAAAATATGCGGATATTACTGTTGATTGCACAAAACTTACGGTTGAAGAAACAGTCAGAAAGGTTGCTGAGGCTTTATGATGTTATTGGATGCATACAAAATTTATGATATTTATGATGATCACAGTAATGATGATTTGGTAAGCGTCATCGGTATAATAGTATTATTGTTAGTGCTTTTATTACCGTTTGTTATGATTGTTTACAACAACAGAAAGTATAAGAAAGAGGTTAAAAAGCTGGATTCGGATTTCGTTATTCATCCGACCGATATCTTCAAAGTCGAGGTGGTCGACAAGTACACCGAAATTGTCCGAGAGGGAAGTATAAAATACCCTAAAAGTCGTTTAGGATTCTTTATAAGCTTTAAGCTTGAAAGCGGCAAGGTGCGCACCTACGAGGTGGATGAAAAATGGTTCCGCAGAATTAAAAACGGTGCCAAAGGTGAGCTTGCGATAGTTGACGGAAAATTTTTGGGATTCAGTAAAAAGGCAAAGAAATAATTAGTAAGAGGAGTGACAGTGTCACTCCTCTTTGTCAGTTTTGTATATACTTTTTACTGTGTAAAGCCGTTTCGGCATCCTTAATGGCTCTTACGGCGGCTTTGTTACTGTGCATTACGATATAAGTGTATATCGCATCAAAGATCGCAAGCTGTGCAATACGTGAGCTCATTGCAAGTATCGAGTACTTGGTTTCGTCCGAGCGTGTGTTGAGCACAATGTCGCTGTGCTCATTTATTGGACTTTCGCCAAAGTTGGTAATACATATTGTCGTAGCTCCCGTTTCACGTGCGGTTTTCAGAGCATCTACAACATCTATAGAAGCGCCCGAGTGCGAAACACCGATAGCAACGTCACCCTTGTGCAGGTGGGAGGCCGCAATGGCCTGCATGTGGTTGTCGCAGTAGGCAATGGCATCAAGTCCCGCACGCAAAAATTTGTGCTGTGCGTCAACGGCGATGGAAGCCGAGTTACCAAGCCCGAAGATCACGATACGCCGTGCATCCTTTATTATGTTGGCGGCTTTTTCGATCTCATCAGGGGACAGCACCGTTTTTGTGTTTTCCAAAGCTACCGCAATGTCACGGATACGCTTGTTGAAAATATCGTAACAGCTGTCGGTGCTTTCAACACCCAGAACACCGCCTTGAGCCGTGTTGGCCGACTCCTGCGCAATTTTAAGCTTGAGCTCCTGATAACCCGATAAACCTAAACGCCTTGAAAAACGGACGATGGTCGCTTCACCGCAACCGCATCTTGTTGCAAGCTCGTTTATCGAGAAGCCAATTATCTCCTGAAAATTTGCGGTCAGCCAATCGGCAATTTTGCGCTCACTGCTACCCATTTCGGGGTATAAGCGCTTGATTTTTAACAAAATCGACTCCATAAAGCACCTCCAAGTGAAGTTTTACTCCATTTTAACGCAAAACGACAAAAAAATCAAGATATTTTGAAAATTTTTTTCAAAAATATGTTGCAATTTCAAAAAATATATGTTACTATAAAATAGCAAATTTAGGGGCTCGCAACCCCAAATAAAAAATAGGAGATGATCCGATGGTTTGTAATGAGTTTTTGACAGACATTATCCTTACCGAATTGGAAGATGCTGTCGGCAGAGAGAACTGTTCAACAAGAGAGATCGACAAGATCACTCACGGTGTTGACTATTTCTGGTTGTCCAGAATGTGGGCTGACCGCGGTAAGCGTATGCCCGAGGCTGACTTCATTGTATCCCCCAAGGATGCAACCGAGACCTCCAAGGTCATGAAGATCGCTAACTACTACAAGATCCCCGTTACCACATGGGGTGGCGGCGGCGGTACCCAGGGCGGTGCTATTCCCGTTGCAGGTGGTATCCTTCTTGATACCAAGAGAATGAACAAGATCTACGACGTTAATACCGAGTCTTTGTACATAGAGTGCGGATGCGGTGCTATCTATAAGCACATTGAGTGGGCCGCAAACGAGGTTGGCTATGCAACCATGCACTATCCTTCTTCCTTGACCTGCTCTACCGTTGGCGGCTTCTTGGCTCACCGTGGTATCGGTGTTGTTTCCACCAAGTACGGCAAGATCGACGATATGGTATTGAAGATGGAGGTCGTTCTTCCTAACGGCGATATTATCGAGACTTCTCCTGCTCCCAAGCACGCAGCAGGTCCTGACCTCAACCAGATCTTCATCGGCTCCGAGGGTACTCTTGGTATCATCACCAAGGCTCAGATCCGTATCTTTGCACAGCCTGAGGTTCGTCGCTTCAGAGCATTCCTTTTCCAGGATATGCACGGTGCATTTGAGGCTTCCCGTGAGCTTCTCCAGAAGTTCAAGCCCTCTGTTATGCGTTTGTATGACGAGGCTGAGACCGCTTCTCTCATCAAGAAGATCGTTGGTGTTGAGAGAAAGGGCGCTTTCATGAACATTGCTTATGAAGGCGTTAAGGAAATGGTTGACGTTGAGGAGAAGATCCTTCTTGACACCTTCGCAAAGTACGGTGCTGAGGACCTTGGCTCCGACTACGGCGAGAAGTGGTGGAAAGAGAAGATCACCTTCTTCTATCCCGGCCACATGATGGACCTTCCCCAGATGTTCGGTACCATGGATACAATAGCACCTTACGACAAGATCGAGAAGATCTACTGGGCAATGAAGAAGGCTATCGAGACCAACTTCCCCAATGTTAAGTTTATCGCTCACTTCTCTCACTGGTATGAGTGGGGCGCAATGGTTTACGACCGCTTCATCGTTAACAAAGAGTTTGTTCCCGAGGATCCGCATGAGGCACTCCGTCTCCATCAGCAGATCTGGAACTGCGGTGTTCGTACCGCTATTGCCAACGGCGGTGTCGTTAACGACCACCACGGTGTCGGCATTAAGCTCGGCCGCTTGATGAAGGAACAGTACGGTCCTGCAATGCAGGTCTTCGAAGGCATTAAGAAACAGCTCGACCCGAACGGCATTATGAACCCGTTCAAGCTCGGACTTTAATTATTGATAGGGGAGGTATTTTATTATGTATATGTCTGAAAAAAGTAAGCAGATCGTAGACGCTTGTCGTTTCTGCTGGATGTGTCGTCATATTTGCCCTGTCGGTAATGCAACCGGTCAGGAGAGAAACACTTCTCGTGCCAGAGCACTCAGCCTTTCTCTCGTAAACCGTGGTGCTGCAGAGCTTACCGCTGACATCATGGATAACATCTATGAGTGCCAGATGTGTGAGGCCTGCACCTGCGACTGTGCAACAGGCTGGGATCCCACATATTTCACCAAGGAAGTCCGCCTTCAGGCTGCTCTTGACGGCAAGACTCCCGATTACATCAACGCTATCGTAGACAAGGTTCTTGAGACCGGCAACATCTACGGTGTAAAGGAATTGGATGCTGACCTCGCAGCCGCTATCAAGGCACACGCTGCAAAGGAAGACATCATCCTCTTCTTGGGCGCAGAGGCTCGTTATAACGTTCCTACTGCCGCTGTCAACGCTATCAAGGTTTTGGAGGCTGCCGGTGTTAAGTTCACCGTTTTAGCTGACGAGCCTGCTTCCGGTTACGCTCTTGATTGGCTCATCGGTGCCGCTGACGAGACCAAGCAGCAGATGGCTGACTGTGCCGCTGTTCTCAACGAGTACAAGACCGTTATCGCTTTTGATCCTCAGGATGCAAAGGCATTTGTCCGTGAGTACAAGGAGTACGATCTCAAGATCGGTGCACTTGCTACCTTCACTGCATTCGTTGCAGGCCTTATCAAGGATGGCAAGCTCGCAGTAAAGAACACCGGCAAGGCTGTTGTCTTCCAGGATCCTTATCAGCTCGCCCGTATGCTTGAGGAGACCGAGGAGCCCAGAGCTATCGTTGCCGCTTGTGCAACCCTTAATGAGATGCTTCTTAACCGCAAGGATACCGTTTGGGCAGGTGGCTCGTTTATGGCTATCTACAATCCTCTCGTTTCCGAGCTCGTTTCCAAGGAGCGTTGGACCAACGCTAAGAACGTCGGTGCCGATACCATCGTTACCGCAAGCGTTTCCGAGTATGCCGCATTGAAGGCAACCGCTCCCGAGGGTATGAATGTTATCTCTATCGAAGAGCTCGTTCTTTCTGCTCTCTAAAAATTAAGAGGAGTGTAAACAATGCTCGTTAATTTTAAACAGATTTTAACCATGGCTGAAGAAGGCGGATACTGTATTCCTGCTTTCAATGTCTACAATATTGAGACCTTGATGGGTGCCGTTAAGGCTGCAGAGGAGCTTAAAGCTCCCTGCATCCTTCAGGTATACCCCCGTCTTATGAAGGAGGAGGTAGGTTACTACCTTGCTCCTGCAGTTGTAGCAGCCGCACACAAGGCCTCTGTTCCTGTTTGCTTCCATCTTGACCATGGCCCTTCCGAGCTTGAGACCACCAGATCCCTTCGTTGGGGCGCAACCGGTATCATGCTCGACGGCTCGGCTCTCGATTTTGAGGAAAACATTGCCCTCACCAAGAGAGTTGTTGATACCTGTGCTTACGTTGACGTTCAGGTCGAAGGTGAGCTTGGTCATATCGGCTCGGTAAACGACGACGCTATGGACGAGTTTACCATGCCCGAGGATGCAAAGATCTTTGTTGAGCGCACCGGCGTTCAGGCTTTGGCTGTTCTTGTCGGTAACGCACACGGCCGTTATAAGAAGCCCCCGAAGATCGACATTCAGAGAATTGCCGACATCCGCAAGGCTACCAACGGTACCGCATTGGTTCTCCACGGCGGTTCGGGTATCCCCGATGAGGCAATCAAAGAGGCTGTTAAGGCAGGTATCCGTAAGCTTAACGTTGCTACCGATATTTGCTACGCTTTCCTTGACAGTGTTCAGGAAGAGATCAACAAGCCCGATCGTATGATCGCTGTTGATAACTTTATGAAGGCTCCTATCGAGGCAGTTAAGGAATTCTGCAAGACTAAAGTATTGCTCTGCGGAGCAGAAGGAAAGGCGAAATAATGAGTAAAGTAGTAGGAATCGGAGCCTGCGTGCTCGATACTTTGATTACATTACCCAACTTTCCTCCCGAAGACACAAAGCTTCGTGCAACTTCATCTAAGCTTGTCGGTGGCGGCCCTGCCGCTACCGGCATAGTTGCCGTTTCCAAACTCGGTATTTCTGCCGAGTTTTTGGGCGTTTTGTCGGATGATTCCAACGGCGCATATCTCAAGGGCGACTTTGAGAAATACGGTGTTGGCACCGATAATATCGATATGATCCCCGGCTACCGTGCATTTACCTCTTGTATTTGGCTCAATTCTGCCGAAGGCACCCGCACCTGCGTTTTTGACAAGGGTGATCTGCCTGCCTTGAAGCTGGACGATGCCAAGATCGAGGCTATTAAGAATGCCGAGGTTCTTATGGTTGACGGTAATGAGATGAGCGCCGCCGTTGAGGCTGCAAAGATTGCCCGTGCTAACGGAACCAAGGTTTTGTATGACTGCGGCGGTCTTTACGAAGGTGTTGACAAGCTTTTGGCTTTGACCGATATTATGATCCCTTCAGAGGAATTTGCAATGGGTCATACCGGCGAAAAAGACGCCGCATCGGCCGCTAAAAAGCTTTATGAGTTGTATCATCCCCAGTATGTTGTTGTAACCCGCGGTAAGCTGGGTGGTTTGCTCTTTGACGGTGAGACCGTTACCGAGTACCCCATCTATCCTGCCGAGGTCGTTGACTCCAACGGTTCGGGTGACGTTTTCCACGGTGCTTTTGCTTCGGCAGTTGTCCGTGGCTATACTCCCATTCAGTGCTGTCACTTCTCAAGTTGTGTTTCGGCTCTGAAGTGCATGGGTGTCGGCGCACGTGAAAGTGTTCCGAGCTTTGATGCAACCATTGACTATTTAAGGAGGAACGGTTATGAACTTTAAGAAAGCATATAAGCCGACCATCGGCTATACTCCTATTTGTAAGATAGGCGAGTGCTCTTTGAAGAAGCTTGAGTTCGGTATTATCGAGCTCAATGCCGGTGACAAGCTTGATTATTCCACCGGTGACAGAGAGACTGCATTCATTATGCTTGAGGGTCACTGCAATGTTTATTTCGGTGACGAAAAGTATGAGAATGTCGGTAACAGAAATACTGTTTTTGAAAATCGCAAGGCAGAATGCTTCTATATGCCTATCGAGATGGATCTCACCATCGAGGCTATCGACCACATCAAGATCGTTGTTTCGGGCACTCCCGTAACCGAGAAGACCGAGCCTCAGCTGCTCCGTGAGGATCACGTAGTATTGAAGGTACTCGGCGAACAGCCCTTTGAGCGTGAGACCAGCTTCCTTATCGACGGCAATTCCAATGCAAAGGTTCTCACCATTGGTGAGTGCTATGTTACCAAGGGTAACTGGGCAGGCTTCCCGCCCCACAAGCATGACGAAAACAATATGCCCGTTGAGTGCATTTGTGAGGAGATATATTATTTCCTCTTCAATCCCAAGCAGGGCTTTGGCGTACAGTGTCTGTACACCTCCGACGGTTCTATCGACGAGGCTTACCGTGTAAAGAACGACGAGCTTGTTGAGTTCCCGTACGGCTATCACACCACTGTTTCTACCCCCGGATATGAGACCTACTTTTTGTGGCTCATGGCCGGTGATTATCAGGGCTTCAACCGCAGTAATGACCCTGAGCATCAGTGGATCGTTGACTAATCAAAACAAATCAGCCGAAGGGGATAAAACCCCTTCGGCAATTTGCTATACTTAACTAACTGCAGATTATTAAAGGAGAAAATAAATATGGTTACTTTGAAAAACGGTAATTCCGTATTGTCTATAAATGAAAAAGGCGCCGAGATGAAGAGCTTTCTTGTAAACGGCGTAGAGTATCTTTGGGTCGGTGATCCTGCATTCTGGGCAGCCAGCACCCCCAACCTTTTCCCCATGACCGGCGGCTTCAGAGATGATAAGTACATCCTTAATGGCAAGGAATATTTTATGCCCAAGCACGGCTTTGCCAAAAATATGGATTTCGAGGTAGAAGCACAGACCGAAAACACTGCAACCTTCCTTTTAAGATCCAATGAGGAGACCAAGGTCGGTTTCCCGTTTGATTTTGAGCTTCGTGTTTCCTATATCCTCACCGAGGGCAAGGTTACCGCAAGCTACAGCGTAAAGAACCTTTCGGATGATACCATGTGGTTCTCGATCGGTTCGCATGACGGCTTTGCTACTCCCGAGGGCATTGAGGAATACGATGTGATTTTCCCGCAGAAGGAGACCTTGGATACATACACTCTCTTTGGCAACCTTTTGAGCCACGATACCACTCCCGTTATCAAGGACAGCGACAGAATTGCTTTGAACTACAACTATTTTGCAATCGATGCACTTGTTTTTAAGGATCTCAAGTCCAGAACCTGCCGCCTGCAGAACCGCAAGACCGGTCGTGGTATTCAGCTTGATTTCCCCGGTTGCCCCCGATTTGTTCTCTGGACCAAGCCCAACGCACCTTATCTCTGTATCGAGCCTTGGTTCGGTCAGGCCGATAATGTTGACAGTGATTACGATATCACCCATAAGGAAGCTATTGAATCCCTTGAAGCAGGCAAGACCTTTAACGCTACCCGTGTTATCACCGCTTTGGAGGGCAAATAAATGTACGCAGATATAGTTAAAAAGAATCCTCATTTGAAGATTTATCGCACATCTGACCCCGAGTTTGTTCCTTTCGGTTATCGCATCACCGATATTGATGCTAACGCTTTTATCGAGGCCTCAAAAAAGGCTGATGAGGTCAAGGAAGGCTCTTTGTATGTTGCCGAGGCCGATTATTTTAAGGATCTTGATGCCGCAAAGGATGTTGAAATTAAATATTTTGGTGAGCTTCCTGCGCAGGCAGGCTATTGCTACGGCTACAGCAACAAGCTGAACGCAGTTGAGTGGCACAAGAGCAGTGAGATCAACGTTGCTACCACCGATCTTATCCTTTTCCTTGGCTCGGTTCAGGACATTGTTGACCGCAAGATCGATTCTTCCAAGATCAAGGCCTTCTATGTTGAGAAGGGTGAGGTTTTGGAGGTGTATGCAACAACTCTACATTTTTGTCCCTGCCAGGTGTCTGAAGCCGGCTTTGGCTGTGTTGTCGTTCTGCCCAAGGGTACAAACGTTCCGCTTGAGGGTGAGTATGATGATAAGCTGATGTTCAGAAAGAACAAGTGGATTTTAGCTCATGTTGACAATCAAGGTCTTATTGACCGTGGCGTTATCGCAGGTGTAACCGGCGAAAATTACGAAGTAAAGTTCTGATTTAGGAGATACAAATGAAATATTTATTGGGAATAGATTTTGGCGGCGGTGCTTCCAAAGCCACCCTTATCAATACCGAGGGTACCATTGTTGCCGAGCATTCGGTTGAATATCCTACCTTGCACCCTTATTCGGGCTGGTGTGAGCAGAACCCTGCCGATTGGTATGCCGCTTTGTGCGAGGATACCAAGGAACTGCTGGACAAAAGTGGGGTAGATGCCGCCGATATTTTGGCAATTGCTATCGACTCGGCAACCCATACTGCAGTTTTGTGTGATAAGGATGCAAGACCCTTGCGTCCTGCCATCCATTGGACCGACACAAGAAGCGTCAAGCAGGCTAACGACCTTAAGGCAAGTGATGAGGCTTATATTGAGGAAAAGACCTTTGCCAAGCCCGGCACCATCTGGACATTGCCGCAGATCGTTTGGGTAAGAGAAAACGAGCCCGCGGTCTTTGCAAATATCGGCAAGATCTTCTTTGAAAAAGACTACCTCCGCTATATGCTGACCGATGTATATTGCACCGATTTTATCGAAGCGCAGGGAAGTATGCTGTTTGATAATCAGGCAATGTGCTGGGATGACAAGCTTTGCGCATTGGCAGGCATTGATAAAGAAATTTTACCTCCAATTGTCAAGCCTACCGATGTTATCGGTAAGGTCACCGCAAAGGCGGCCGCCGAAACCGGCCTTAAAGCCGATACCCCCGTTATTTGCGGTACTACCGATACCGTTATGGAGGTTTTTGCTTCGGGTGCTGTTCAAAAGGGACAGATGACCGTAAAGTTGGCCACCGCAGGCCGTATTTGTGTTATTACCGATAAGGCTGTGCCCCATCCGTATCTTATAAATTACGCTCATATCGTTGACGGAATGTGGTACCCCGGTACCGCAACCAAGGCCGCCGCATCGTCCTACCGTTGGTATCGTGATACCTTTGGCGGTGACTATAAGGAGCTTGACGCAGGTGCCGCCGAGTGCCCGATGGGAGCAGACGGTCTGATGTTCCATCCTTATATCAACGGTGAGCTTACACCTTATGCCGATCCTATGCTTTGCGGAAGCTTTATCGGTATCCGTGCCGAGCATACCAAGGCCCACTTTACCCGTGCCGTTTTGGAGGGTGTTTCGCTGTCGCTGTTGGATAATATGTTGGCTTTGAACGAGCTTAACATTCCTCACGACAATTATGCAACCCTTATCGGCGGTGGTGCAAAGGGAACTTTGTGGAGACAGATCACCGCAGATATGCTCGGAATAACCTTGAATATCACCGAAAGCTCTGATTCTTCTTTGGGCTCTGCTATGCTTGCAGGTATTGCCGTCGGTGCATTTGAGGATGCCGTTGATGCTGTTAAGAAGTGCATAAAGGTCAAGGCTACCGTTGTGCCCAACCCCGAAAACACCGCCAAATATGCCGAAATTTTTAAGACGTATAAGGCAGTTCACGATGCACTTGCACCGATCTACAGGGATAGAAACAAATGAAGATAGTTGTTTGTGTAAAGCAGGTCACCTCGGGCGAATTGAACCCGTTTGATGCCTGCGCTTTGGAATGTGCATTACGTATGCCCGATGCCGAAATAACCCTACTCAGCATGGGCCGTACCGGCGTTAAGGGAATGCTTGAGCAGTTAACCCGATTAGGCAACGTCAACGGCGTTTTGCTGTCTGATCTTGCCTTTGCTGGTGCCGATACACTGGCTACCGGCTATGCTTTAAGCCTTGCCGCTAAAAAGCTTGACCCCGACCTTATCATCTGCGGTCGTCAGACGGTTGACGGTGATACCGCACAAACGGGTTCTGTTTTGGCAACCATGATGGGATTTCCCGTTATAACCAACGTAATGAGTATCGATGCGTTGGACGAAAAGGGAATAGCCTGCAAGACCCGTTTGGGTGACGAAAAGGCGAAATTGCCTGCACTTATCACGGTTGAACGCATAAACGATCTTCGCAGACCCAGCATCCGCTCTAAAGTTAAAGAGGTCGTTGTGTGGACGGCTGATGATATCGGTGCAGATAAGGAAAAATGCGGACTTAAAGGTTCACCGACCAAGGTCGTAAAAAGCTTTGAGAACGAAAGCGGCAAGCGCAAGTGTAAGTTTATTTCACCGAACGAGCTTGACGATGCTGTCAAAGCAGGACTTTCTAAAGAACCCGAAGCCATAAAGATCGAGCCTTCGGCCGAGAAGCTCAAAAACGTGTGGATTGTCACCGAAGCACCTCGTGCAATGGCCGAAACGGTGTCGGATGATATTAAGGTGATCGAAAAGGATACCGCCGAGAATATCGCCAAGCAGATTCAGGAGGGCAAGCCCGACGTTGTGCTTTGGCCGAGTGACATCTGGTCTCGCAGAACGGCACCTATCGTTTCTGCAATGCTTGAGACGGGTCTTTGTGCCGACTGTACCGCCTTAGAGACCGACGGCAAGGAACTGTTTATGTACCGTCCTGCCTTCAGCGGCAATGTCATTGCCAAGATACGCTGTGTCACAAAGCCTCAAATGGCAACCGTCAGAACGACCCTTAACGATGTTGCTGAGGTTATGCTTGCGGCAGGTAAGGGTGTGCGTGAAAGCTATGACAAGATTAAAGAGTTGGCCGAAAAGTACAATGCCGAGTTGGCCGCATCCCGTGGACTTGTTGACATCGGTTTTGCACCGTATGAACAACAGGTCGGCTTAACAGGTAAGACCGTGAGCCCCAAGGTTTATATTGCGGCAGGTATTTCGGGTGCTGTGCACCACATTGTGGGTATGCAGCAGGCCGGCACCGTCATTGCCATTAATCCCGATAAAGACGCACCTATTTTTGAGTACGCTGATTACGGAATCCTTGCCGACATAAACGATATTTAAGTTTTAAAGCCCGTGTAATTTATCACGGGCTGACTTTTTAGTTGGCTTTTGTGAATTATTCAAGTATTATTAAATAAATGTTGAAAAATGTTATAAGTGGTGGTATAATTGTGTAAATCTTTTTTGGAGAAGTCTTATGTGGTTGAGAAATCTTAGAAGCAAGATAATACCCGATTATGCGGTCATTCCTTTTCTGCTTTGCGGAATAGGTCAGGTGAGCGCTTTCTATTTGGTGCGCTTTGTCAACCGTCTGATTCACGGACCGTTTGAGGGTTATTATGATATGACCACCAAATTTGACGATATGCTGCCAATAACACCGTGGTGGGTGCTTATCTACATATTTGCTTATGTATTTTGGTTGGTGAGTTATATATGGGTTGCCAATGAAGGCAAGGAAATGTGTTGTCGGTTTTTGACGGCCGATATGCTTGGCAAGATTGCCTGCGCCGTGATATTCGTTCTGATTCCGACGACCAACATCCGTCCCGAGCTGCCTGCCGACGATTTTGCACGACCCGTTCTTGAAATCATATATTTCCTTGACTCACCCGATAATTTATTCCCGTCAATGCACTGCTCGGTCAGCTGGTTTGCAGTGAGATACGTTACTAAGTGCCAGAAGATACCGATGTGGTACAAGATCGCTTCGTGGGTCACAACTTTTGCGATTTTCTTCTCGGTGCTTTTCACTAAGCAACACGTCATTGCCGATGTTATCGGAGGAGTATTGGTTGCCGAGATTTGTGTGTGGATTGGTGAAAAGACCAAGCTTTACAAGTATTATTCACGTACTGAAGATGTAGTAGGTAGATTTTATGAAAGAATCGAACAACGTAAAAACAGAAAAGCAGAGCGTTGAAGAACCGTCTTATATCGGTCACCGTAAACGCTTAAAGGAACGCTTTAATGCCGTTGGTCTTAAAGGTTTCCATGATGTTGAAAAGCTTGAATTTCTGCTTTGCTTTGCAATTCCGAGAAAAGATACAAAGGATATCGCACGTGCTCTTTTAAAACGCTTTGGATCAATTCATCGTGTCTTTGAAGCAAGTGCCGATCAGTTGGAACAGGTCAAGGGAGTCACACCGAACGCTTCAATCCTCATCCGTTTGTTCTCTGAACTTTTAACTGAATATCTAAAAACCGATTTTGACCTGAAGAATTATCATTCCGTAAATGAATTGGGTACAATGCTGGTTGATTACTTTAAGGGCAGCCGTAACGAAAAGCTTGCTGTGGTTTGTCTCGATGCCTCTTGTAAGATATTATCGGTTGAGGATGTTGGCGAGGGCGATGTAACGAGTGTTATGCTGAATTTCAGAAGAATTGTTGAAATCACACTGAAATATCCCAAAACCGCCGCAATCGTTCTTGCTCATAACCATCCTAACGGACTTGCATTACCGTCGAGGGAGGATGTTGACAGTACGATCAATGCCATCCGCACCCTGGGCTGTATGGATATAAATTTAGTCGACCATTTTATTATCATCGAGGACGACTTTGTTTCAATGGCTCAATCCCCAAAATTTAAAAATATATTTATTTGATCTGTCAATTTGTATAATAATTATGTGTATTTGTTTTTGATTTTGTTTATTTCTTATTTTACTGTTGACAAACATACTTTGCTAAGATATACTTATTATAGGTTTCTATATGATTAACGATCATAATATCGATGAAGAGGAGTTATCCTGATGAGAGGCTTTTTGAAGAAGGTTTTAGCAGTTGCCACTGTTTTGTGCTTGGTCCTTTCCTGCACTGTTCTGTCTTTGACTGCATGTGCGGCTGAAAATCTTGCAATCGGTGTTGAGAGCAAGACTGCAGCAGCAGGCGAGACGGTTGAGCTCAAGGTAGATATTACTGCTAATCCTGGCATTACAGTTCTTAATATTGACGTTGAGTATGATACCTCGGTTTTAACCTTGGTTGGTTGCACTGATAATGCACTTCTTGCTAACGGTGTTATCGGCACGAATTACAAGAACCCGTTTGACCTTTATTGGAACGGCGCTCTTTTGACCGAAAACAATACCGCAACCGGTACAATTGCTACCTTGAAGTTTAAGATAAACGACAGTGCCGCCAACGGTACTGCTACCACCGTCAAGCTTGTTACCGAAAAGAACAGCGCACTTGATAAGGATCTGAAATCGGTTGGTGTTACCGTCACTTCGGGCACCGTAACCGTTGCCGATAAGCTTGCAGATGTTATGCCCGCTGTTAAGGCTAACGACCTGCAGTATTCAATCCGCCTTGAGGATAAGGAAGCCCCAACCTATGTTTCGGCCGGTATTCGTTTCAGAGGCACTTTGACTCTTGAACAGTTGAATGGTGCTACCGAGGTCGGTTTTGTTGCCGCCCCTTACAATGCAATCGCTTCTGACTCAAATTGGTATAAATTCGATGATAACGGTGTTTTGGGCAACAGCATCGCAAGATCGGCCGTTTGCTACGATGCCGCCTCGGGTAAGGACGTTGTTTATGCAGAGGATAACAACGGCAAAGCATATCAGCTTATTCTGACCAATCTGTCAAGCCTTAACGGCACACTTCATAACAACCTCGAAATTGCAGTTGTTATGTATGTTAAGACCAACGGTGGT
Source organism: Acutalibacteraceae bacterium (assembly GCA_045546555.1). Lineage (GTDB taxonomy): Bacteria > Bacillota > Clostridia > Oscillospirales > Acutalibacteraceae > UMGS172. The sequence goes on from JAZQCY010000054.1 coordinate 26,727, forward strand.
TACACCTACTACAGAATTGGTTCTGCAACATATCAGCAGGTTTACGACGCTTATGTTGCCGCTGGTATTATTAGTTGATAGATATTTAATGATATTTAATATAACCCGGAGTTTTTGAGAATGGGTTAGTGCTTACAGAGGCATTATCGCTATTCTCACTGCATAGTAGTATATTAAGAGAAGCGGTACTTTTCTGTACCGCTTCTTATGATTTTTTTAACAGGAGTATTTTATGGAAAAGTTTTTAGAATTGATTAATGATTTTGGCATTGTATCTTCATTGTTAAGGCTTGTGCTTGCCGCAGTTCTCGGTGGACTAATCGGAAGCGAACGTGGCCGTCATGGACGTGCCGCAGGTATGAGAACTCACATTCTCATCTGTCTCGGCGCCGCAATGACCGCTTTGACCGGACTTTACATATCGCATATCGGCGGAACAGGGGATATATCACGAATTTCGGCTCAGGTCATTTCGGGCATCGGTTTCCTCGGTGTCGGCACTATCCTTATCCGTCACAATTCCATAGTTATGGGTCTTACCACCGCCGCAGGTATGTGGTCGACCGCCGCAATCGGTATTGCTGTCGGCTACGGCTTCTATTTGGGTGCAGTTATCGCAACGTTGATTTGTATATTTACTGCAACCGGTCTGTCCCGTCTTGAGCGCCGCCGCAAAAATGTGACCCATTTTTATGCTGAGATCACGGCTGATGAGAATACCGATAAGATTGTCGAAACCATACGTGCAATGGATGATGGTGATATTGCGGTCGATATCGTTCTTGCCAAGAGCAACACAAGCGGCCGTCTCGGTCTTATAATTGATATCAGAAACCCAAAGTCGTCTGAGATATTTAAAGGCAAGGTTGCCGCAATGGAAGGCGTCTGCCTGCTGATTGAAGAAAAGATTTAAGTTTTAATTTACACCCCGATTGTCGGGGTGTATTTTTTTGCAAAAAAATATTTATTATATAGTAAAATATTCAAACATATACTTGAAATATCGATTATTGTGTGCTATAATTATTGAAACGAGATAAAAAGAATAAAATTTCGGTATAAATTCTGTGCAAGTTGCACAACATTTTATCTTAAAATATATTACCTCAATATATTTCATTTTATTAGCAGAGGATGGTCAATATGAAACAGTACGACATCAACAACATCAAAAGCATTGCGCTTCTCGGTCACGGCTCGTCCGGCAAAACGACCTTGGCCGATTCTATGCTTTTCTATGCCGGTGTTACCGACCGTATTGGTAAGACATCAGACGGTTCGGCAATAATGGATTTTGACGCTGAAGAGAAAAAGCGCAGCGTATCGGTATCAACTGCCGTTTATCAGTTGGAGTTTAAGGGTAATAAGATCAATTTGATAGATGCTCCCGGTCTTTTTGACTTTGCGGGAGGGGTCAGTGAAGCATTGACCGCCGCCGATAGCGCAGTTATCGTGCTTTCGGGTAAATCGGGTCTTAATGTCGGCTCGCAGATTAACTACGATCAGGCCAAGGCCGCAGGCGTTCCCGTATCGTTCTTTATCGGTAAGCTCGATTCTCCGAGAGCTTATTTCTACCGTGTAATTTCTACTCTTACTGCCCATTACGGTGCAGTTGTTTGTCCCGTTGTTATCCCTTATGTTGAGGGTGAAACGGTCGTTTCCTACGTCAACCTTATCGAAGGCAAGGCCTATAAGTGCGACGGTGTAAAATATACCGAGACTGCCATGCCCGAGAGTGACGACATCAACAATATGCGTGATGTTATGCTCGAGGCTGTTGCCAGCGTTGACGAGGCTTTGATGGAAAAATACTTCGGCGGCGAGGAATTTACCGCTGATGAAATTATAGACGCCCTTAAAAAGGGTATGGTCGCAGGTGACATTTGTCCCATATTCGGCGGTGTCAACCAGACAGGTGAGGGTGTTGGTCTTGCATTGGATATTCTTTCCGCAATCGCACCTTCGGCGGCTGACCGTGAGTATAAGGTTAAGAACGGTGATGCTTTGGGTGAGGCTAACTGCAATGCTTCGGCACCTGCCGCCGCAGTAGTTTTCAAAACCATTGCCGACCCGTTTGTCGGAAAGCTTTCCTACTTTAAGGTTATTAACGGAAGCGTTAAGGCCGATATGAAGCTTACCAATATGCGTACCGGAGAGGATGAGCGACTTGGTAAGGTTATGTGGCTCAAGGGCGGTAAGCAGGAGGATGCCGACGTTATCAATGCCGGTGATATCGGTTGTGTTGCCAAGCTTGGCAATGTCAAGACGGGTGATACTCTCTGTGCCGCAGGCTCTACCGTTGAGGTAGTAGCCGCCGAGTTCCCCAAGGCCTGCCTCTCGATGGCCGTCAAGGTTCTCAAGAAGGGTGAGGAGGAAAAGGTTTCGCAGGGCTTGCAGAGACTTTGTGAAGAGGATCCCACTCTGTCGTTCGGCACCGATAAGGAAACAAGAGAGCTTGTTCTGTCGGGTCTCGGCGAACAGCACTTGGATGTTGTTTCCTCTAAATTGAAGAATAAGTTTGGTGTTGAGGTCAAGCTTGAAACTCCCAAGGTTGCCTACCGTGAGACCATCCGCAAGAAGGTCAAGGTTCAGGGTAGACATAAGAAGCAGTCGGGCGGACACGGTCAGTTCGGTGACGTCTGGATCGAGTTTGAGCCTTGTGACAGCGAAGAGATGGTATTTGCCGAGAATGTTTTCGGCGGCGCAGTTCCCAAGAACTTCTTCCCCGCAGTTGAAACAGGACTTCGTGACTGTGTCAAGAAGGGTACACTTGCAGGCTATCCCGTTGTAGGTCTTAAAGCAACCCTTGTTGATGGCTCTTACCATCCCGTTGACTCGTCCGAAATGTCCTTCAAGATGGCCGCCGCTGTTGCCTTTAAGGCAGGTATCCCGCAGGCCAATCCCGTTCTTCTGGAGCCCATCGGCACTCTGAACGTTGTCGTTCCTGACGATGTAATGGGTGATGTTATCGGTGATATCAACAAGCGCCGTGGCAGAGTCTTGGGTATGAATCCTCAGGAAAACCGCAAGCAGGAGATCATAGCGGAGGTTCCCGTTTCCGAAATGGGCGATTTCCCGACCGCAATGCGATCCATTGCTCAGGGCAGAGCAGTGTTCGAGTTCAAGTTTGAGCGCTATGAGGAAGCACCTCCGTTCATTGCACAGAAGGTCATTGCCGAAAAAGCAGAATAAATATTTTAAAGCCGTGGTTTTTGGACTGCGGCTTTTTTGGTTGACAAACTGTAGATTGTATGATATTATTAACATAGGTTTACTAAAGATAATCCGAAGGAGGCGTTAGCTTGAAGCAAAAGGTTATAATAATAACTTCAATCTTAGTCGCTGTAGTTATTTCTGTTTGTGCAATCGGCTATTTTGGCAACCACTTTTTTGAGTTTTTCTATGAAGATACGCCCGAAAATGCCATCGTGTACGACGATATTTATGATAAATACGTGGTATATAACGGAAGAACCTTCAAAGAGGTTCAGACTCTTGAGTTTGATATATCCGAGGATGAGTGGACGTATATGGGCGAGGGTGAATACTACGCTCATTTCATAAGGAGATATAATCCTGCTTATGCCTACCCAAACGCAGAGTCACCGATCATCATAAGCCAAGAGGGCTTGGGTACTTATGTTGCCGAGGATTTTTATTCATATGCGGCTGAATATAACGGTGATTTTAAATTCAGCGGTATGAGGATTACCAAGACCGATGTTTCCAACGAAACCGAGGAAATCCGAACATATACGTTTGATAAGCCTTTGGGTATGCCCGATATTATTACGGGTTATGCCCGATATGAATATGAAAGAACCATCGGCGATTATATCGAGTTTTCGGTCGAGCTTATTTCGGCCGAGGATGAAAAAATTGTACGTAAAATCGATACAGCTTTTACGATTGACGAGATGTTCTTCATATGTGCTTATGATTTTTTCGACTATGATTTCAGCATTTACTCTGATATCGGTTTTGAGGTCAACAGTGAGCTTATAAAGGGGTGAATAAGTCTGTGAAGAAGAGGATTTTAGCAGTTATTCTTTTGCTTTCGTTAACGTTTATCCTGTCAGCGTGTCAGAAACCGGTGCATAATGTTCAATACCTTCAAGATATTCAGCTTGATGATTTTGAAGAGATCTTGACTCTGAACGGTGTTAGATATTATTCTCACGATCCGCTTATATGTACCGATATAAATGTCTTGACCAAAATCGGTACCGCACGTTTTAATCTTGTGGGGAACGAAAAAGCAACGTCTCATTCAGTATATGTTTATCCCGATATTCAAGACCCGTTGTTTGTTTACTGTGAGGATATCGGAGTTTTTACCGACCACGATCTGTATAATCCCGCTGATGATTTCACCGGCTTTAATAAATATTCGGGTATGACTGTAGTGTCTGTTTACGCTGATGACTCTGATAACAAAGACATAACCAAAGCGGAGTATAGCTTTAAATCTCCGTTAAGCTTCAATGAGCTTTTTTCGGGTAAGGTTATGGAGTTCAGCACTATAAGTAAATCAAGCGATTACGTTGAAGAGCAACATTATGAAATTGATTTTATTTTTAGTGATGACGTTCCGCTTGCAAAAAGGTGTAAGTCTTATAAAATCGACGGCAAATACTACGTTGGTTATTTCGATTTTTGGGACGGCTACGCAATCAGCGGAGTTGACGATAACATGTATTATGAATTAAGAAAAAGTTTATTAAAAAAATAATCTTGACAAAGATGCCGTAAGATTTTAATTACGGCATCTCTTTTTATGCTTAAAAGCCACTGTTTAAGACAAATAAAGATTGACTTTTGGGGCTTGATTTAGTATAATAAATTAAATATCGGGTGTAGTATGCACTTTTGTCAGGAGTGACTTAAAATGGTCAGAAGTATGACAGGCTATGGCAGGGGAGAAGCGAGCAACGAACAGCTTTCGGTTACGGTTGAATTGAAATCGGTCAACCACCGTTTCTTTGAAGCTTCGGTAAGAGCACCCCGTCAGTTTGCCTTCTTGGAGGATAAGCTTAAATCCTATGTTCAGTCACGTGTAGCACGTGGTAAGATTGACATTATGGTGTCCTGCGATTTCGGCGCCTCAATGGCCGATAAGATCGAGGTCAATGAGGCTTATGCCGCAGAGTATATCGCCGCTTTAAAGACCTTGGCTGAAAAGTTTGGAATAACCGATGATATTTCGGTATCTAACGTGGCAAGAAACCAGGATGTATTTACCTTGACCAAGCAAAGCCTTGATGAGGAAGCTGTATGGACGCTTGTAAGCACCGCCGCCGAAACCGCCGTTGATAACTTTATCAAGGAGCGTGAGGCTGAAGGTAAGCGCATGGCCGACGACGTTCTGTCAAGAACCAAGACCATCCTCGATTATGTTACAGTTGTTGAGGAGCGTTCACCTAAGACCGTTCAGGAATACCGTGACCGTATTGAGAAAAAGATGAAGGAGCTTCTTGGTGACACAACGGTTGACGAACAGCGTCTTATCACCGAAACAGCTATTTTTGCCGACCGTGTTGCCGTGAATGAGGAAACCGTAAGACTTCGCAGTCACATTGCACATTTCAGCGAAATGTGTGAAGCGGGCGGTGTAATCGGTAAAAAGCTTGACTTCACTGTGCAGGAAATGAACCGTGAAACCAACACCATCGGCTCAAAGTGTCAGGATATTGAGATTTCCCACATCGTTGTTGAGATCAAGTCCGAGATCGAAAAGATCCGAGAACAGATACAGAACATTGAGTAACGTTTTAATCTTTAGGTGATTTTATGAAGCTTGTTAACATTGGTTTCGGTAATATGATCTCGGCTGAGCGCTTGGTTGCTATTGTCAGCCCCGATTCTGCTCCGATAAAGCGTATCGTTCAGGAGGCCAAGGAAAAGGGGACCTTGATCGATGCAACCCACGGACGAAGAACCCGTGCAGTTATTATTACCGACAGTGATTTAATAATCCTCACTTATCTGCAGTCTGAAACTGTTGCGGCAAGACTTGAGGATTCCGATACCGACACCGCAGATGAGGAGACAGAGGATGAATAAAGGAAGTCTAATTATAATCTCGGGTCCTTCAGGCTCGGGTAAGGACACGGTTTTGAAAAAGCTTTTTGAGAAAATGCCCGAAATTGAGTTTTCGATATCAAGTGTATCAAGACCGATGCGTGAAGGTGAGATTCAAGGAGAAAAATATAATTTCATCACTCCTGAACAGTTTGAGCAGATGATAGTTGACGATGCACTTTTGGAGTACAACGTTTATTGCGGAAATTACTACGGTACGCCTAAAGCACCCGTTGAAAGGTGTATTGCCTCGGGTGGTGAGATAATCCTTGAGGTTGATGTCAACGGTGCCGCAAACGTTCGTAAAAACTGCCCCGATAACTTCAGTGTGTTTATTGCACCGCCTTCGTTTGACGTGCTTCGCAACCGTTTGACCAACCGTGGTACCGAAACGGCTGACGTTATCGAAAAACGCTTAAATCAAGCCAAGAATGAGCTTGAACGTGCCAAAGAGTACGATTACGTTGTTGTCAACGACGACCTTGACGAGGCCGTCGAGGATCTTAAAAATATCATCATTGCAGAGCGTCTTAAAGTGGACCGTAATAATGATATTTTAGAAAAGCTTTAAATTAAATTAAAATACACAGCCGAACGCTCGGCAGAATGGAGAAAATTATGCTTAACCCTTCAATCGGAGTACTTATTAAGAACAACGAGAGCCGCTATAAGCTCGTATTGGACGTTGCCAAAAAGGCTCGTGAGATTGCTAAAGAGGCTCAGGACAATGAGCAGATCATTACCGAAAAGCCCGTAACCCTGGCTATGGATCAGATGGCTGCTGAAGTAAAGAACGCAGAGGAATAATCTTTAAATCAAAATCAACAAAAAAGGATGTGGCTTGCCGTGGATAAACCGATTATTGTCAGCGTTGCTGTGGATCAGTCGGTATATCTGACCGACAAGCCATATAGTTATTTAATACCGCCTGCTTTTGCATCAAAAGCAAGACCCGGTTGCCGTGTTTTGGTTCCTTTCGGCAACGGAAACGTCCGTAAAACAGGTGTTATTCTCGGCTTTTCTGACATGGACGACACCAAAAAACTCAAAGCTGTTATATCGGTGCTCGATGACGAACCTATTTTGACCGAGGATATGCTGAAATTGGCAGGCTTTATCCGTGAGCAGACCTTCTGCACGTGGTATAATGCCGTGCGTGTTTTGTTGCCGCCCGGTATCAACTACAAGGTCAAGCAGGAGTATGAATTAAGCGAAAACGCCGAAGCTCTTGCAAAAAATCTTGACGGTGAGCTTAAAATCCTTGCCGATTATATGCAAAAGCTTAAAAAGGCTGTCAGCAAGGAAACGGCTTATCAAGCCTTGGACTTCAAGGATGACTGCGGTCTTATGGAAAGGCTCGTTTCTAAGGGCATTGCCGTCAGAACGGGAACCGCCGTCAGAAATGTGCAGGATGCCTCGCTTAAAATGGTGCGTCTGACCGAAGCCGCAAAGGATCTTTCAAGCGTTAAACTGACACCCAAGCAAAAACAGCTTTTGGCCGTTTTGGAGGATCTCGGTTGTTGCTCGGTAAAGGAGCTTTGCTATTTTACGGGATTGACTCAGGTGGTCATTTCGGGTCTTTGCAAAAAGGGAATAGCCGAGATTTTTGAGCAAGAGTATTACCGCAACCCTTACAGTAATGCCGAAATGAAATCGGAAAAGCCCAAAGAGCTGACCGAGCAGCAGAAAAAAGCATTTGATCAGCTTATGGCCGACTATAAAAGTGCACAGGGTGTCACGTCCTTGCTTTACGGTGTAACAGGCTCGGGTAAAACGCAGGTCTTTTTGAAGATGTGTGATGAGGTCGTAAATGAGGGTCGAGGCGTTATCGTTATGGTGCCCGAAATAGCTCTCACTCCGCAGACTTTGGGGATTTTCCACCGACGCTTCGGTGATAAGGTTGCCGTGTTCCACAGCGCAATGTCGCAAGGTCAACGCCTTGATGAATGGAAGCGTGTCAAAAACGGGGATGCCTTGATAGCTGTTGGCACACGCTCGGCGGTCTTTGCTCCGTTTTCCGACCTTGGACTTGTCATTATGGATGAGGAACAGGAGCATACCTATAAAT
>JAZQCY010000055.1:0-15232 GCA_045546555.1 Acutalibacteraceae bacterium
ATTGGAAATGATGGTAGAAGCCTGTTCGACCTCTTCGAGACCGATATCCTCGGAACCGATGATGCTGATAATAACACCACGAGCATTTTCCATGCTGGTTTCGATAAGCGGGCTGGAGATAGCCTTCTGAGCAGCAAGCTCTGCCTTATCTCTACCGGTTGCAACGCCAACACCCATATGAGCGTAGCCTGCATCCTTCATAACTGCGGTAACATCAGCAAAGTCAAGGTTGACCATAGAGGTAACGTTGATAAGCTCGGAAATGCTCTGAACACCCTGACGGAGAACATCGTCAGCGATTTCAAAAGCGTTTTTAAGAGTGATCTTCTGCTCAGAAACGAACTTCAATCTCTCGTTGGGGATAACGATAAGGCTATCAACATGCTGACGAAGCTGCTCAATGCCTTCCTCAGCCTGAATCATTCTTCTTCTGCCCTCAAATGCGAAAGGCTTGGTTACGATACCAACGGTAAGAATGCCAAGCTCTTTAGCGATCTGAGCAACAACGGGAGCTGCACCGGTACCGGTACCGCCGCCCATACCGGCTGCGATAAATACCATATCAGCGCTACGGAGTGCTGCTGCGATCTCATCCTTGGATTCCTGAGCTGCGCTTTCGCCCTTATCGGGAGATGCGCCTGCGCCCTGACCCTTGGTGAGCTTTTCACCGATCTGGATCTTGTGGGTTGCCTTGGAGAGCAAGAGTGCTGCCTTATCGGTATTGATAGCAATAAACTCAACACCGCGAACACCTGCGTCTACCATGCGGTTAACAGCGTTACCGCCGCCGCCGCCAACACCGACTACTTTAATCTGTACTACATCAGCAGTTTCGTTATCAATTTCGAATGCCATTTTTATCATCCTTCCAATTTTATATATAATAATGCCTATACTTGCAGTATTCCGTAGATAATTCTACCACGCAATTCAGAAAAATGCAATACCAAATATTGAAAAAAACCAAAAATATAGTGATTTTTTTGAAATTAGACCGCTATATCTTGAATTTTGGGCAATTTATTTGATCAAATCGGTGATATCTTCGTATTTTAACACCGCTTCTTTATGTGAAAGTGACCAGGATACGAGTGAAATGCTGGCAGTTACATCCTTGTCGATCTGATACAGCGTTGTTTCAAGATGTGTTATCTTGGCGGCAAGATCGGTGTAGCTGCCGAGCTTAATATAAAGACGGTTACCGATAGAAAAGCCGATATCAACCATATTTTCTATGTTTACGTAGGTAACGTCAAACCCCTTATCGGAGCATATTGTCAAAATATTTGAGAGAACATCCCTTTGCTGATTGTTGGAAAACTCAATTGTTTTTCCAAGGGAGATACCGTCGGTCATAATACCCTTTATTCTTAAAAGACCCTCAGGACGGTCGGTAACCGTTCTTAAAGCCTTATAATCCGCATCACAAACGTAGGTTGCATCGGCCGTTTCAACAATATATTTTTCCTCGGCCGGAGTGACCTCAATACCGACTGTATCAGGCAGAGATTTTTTTAAAGTCGCATTTTTGATATACGGCAATGCCTCCTCAATCCTCTGCTCAATATCCTCAGCCGACATTCTGATGATGTTATCACCGTTGACAATGCCCGAAGCAAACACAATTTCATTTTCGGTATAGACACTGCTTCCCAACACCTTAACATTGTTAACCTTAAAAAACACCGTCAGCATCAGTGCAACCGTTACGGCCAACACAACAATGATGCTTATGAAGGCTATAAGTATTCTTTTTCCTTTTGATCTGCGCTTGCGGTGCTTTTTGACCGGTTTATCTTGATTATACTCGACCTTCATGTTTCAACTCCCGTATCTTATTATATCGGCATTAAGGTTGCCGAAAATCTCCTCTATTCTTTGATAGCCTCGGTCAATAAATTGGAGGCCGTATATTTTTGACTCGCCCTCGGCGGCTAAAGCACCAATTGTCAGAGCGGCGCCGCCTCTTAAATCACCTGCATTGACATTAGCAGAACGCAGGTGCTTTATGCCGTTTATTACAGCCACACGGCCAAAAGTCTTGATATCGGCACCCAATCGTTTAAGTTCATCGACATAGTGAAAACGGCTGTCAAATATATTTTCCACAAATATTCCCGTTCCCTTTGAAACGGTGGCTGATGCAACAGCCAACGGGCCCGCATCGGTCGGAAAACCGGGGTACGGCTGTGTTGTAACGGTATCAAAGCAATTCAACCGATGGTCGGCCGAAACATATAATGCATCATTTTTGAAAATAATGTCACAACCGCTATCTTCTAACTGTGTGATGATCGGGACAAGATGTTCGTAAACGATATTATTTAGTTTAATCCTTCCCTTGCAAGCCGCAACGGCATATAAAACGGTAGCCGCAACGATTCGGTCAGGCATAACAGAGTGCTCACACGAGTGCAACACTTTCACGCCGTGGATTATAACGGTATCGGTGCCTGCACCTAAAATATCGGCGCCCGCCTTGTTTAAAAAGCAGGCAAGATCGATGATTTCAGGCTCACGTGCGGCATTGCGTATAACGGTTGTGCCGTTGCCCAAAGCGGCGGCAAGAATAATATTTTCGGTTGCACCGACACTTGGAAACTTCAGATGTATATCGCACCCAACGGCGCCGTTCGGCATATCGCAGATTATCTTCCCTGCCTCACAAATGACGGTTGCGCCCAAACGTTTTAGCGCATCTATATGAAGGTCAATAGGTCTTGGACCCAACTCGCAACCACCGGGCAGGCTCATTTCGGCTCGGCCGCATTTTGCGGCAACAGCACCCATAAAAACGATTGATGAGCGCATTTCACGCATAAGACATTCGGGTATACAATCACAGTTGAAGCCTTTTGTATCTACCGTAACGGTTGAGCCTTCGACATCGCACCGACAGCCAAGACACCTTAATATATCGATCGAAGCGGTAACGTCAGACAGCTCGGGACAGTTATGTAATATTGCTTCGCCGTCGATCAGTACGGTGGCCGCAAGCAGTGGCAGAACACTGTTTTTTGCGCCGTGAATCGTATATTCACCCTTTAGCTTTCTTCCTCCGAAAACTTTTAAATAGGACAATAGTATGCACCTCGGTACATACTATGCGCTATTTTTGTATTTGCTAATTCTTTGCGAGGTTTATTACAATTTCAGCGATCTTACGGTCGGCATCAGGAATGGCCGTTTCCTTGGCGGCCTTTGACATTGCCTCAAGACGCTCAGGGTCGCTGAACAATTCACGAACTGTTTTCAAAAGCAATTCACCGTTTAGGTCTTTTTCCTCAATCAGTTCGGCTGCATTGACCTTTTTGAGTGACATTGCATTATGGAACTGATGATTCTCGGCAACATAAGGTGACGGAATAAGTATTGAGGGCTTACCGCAAACCTGCAGCTCGTTGACCGACATTGCACCTGCACGGCTTATAACCACGTCAGCCGCCGCCATCATAACATCCATATTGTCTATGTATTCAAGCACTTTTACGGTACCGTTATCATCGGTATAGCCAATTTCTTTTACCTTATTGTAAAAATCGGTATAACCCGAACGTCCCGTACCGTGGAAATGCAAAAACTCTTTGCTTTCGAGGTTCCATTTTATAACCTCAAAGACCGAGTCGTTGATAGCTTTAGCGCCAAGGCTTCCGCCAAAAGACAAAAGCACTTTTGCATCCTGAGGAATGCCAAGCGTTTCTCTTGCCTGCTGTTTTGAAACGGCGGTCAAGGACTGTCTTATGGGGTTACCCGTTATAACGGGAGGGTTTTTGGGATTGATGTTCTTGACGGCATCCTCCATAGCGATCATAACACAATCAACCAGCGGAGCCAGCATTTTAATGGTCATACCGGGATAAGCATTAGCCTCGTGGACGGCGGTCTTGATGCCCATTTTTGCGGCGGTACGCAGTACAGGGCCACACACATAGCCTCCCGTTCCCACAACAACATCAGGCTGAAGCTTTTTCAAAAGCTTTTTGGATGCGAACGACGAGGTTACCGCCTTATAAGCGGCACTGATGTTGCGTCCGATGTTCTTTATGGTCAGCTTTCTCTGAAAGCCTGCAACGTCTATTGTATAAAAATCATAGCCTGCCAACGGCACAAGGCGGTTTTCCATGCCTTTCTTGGTACCGATGAAGCTTATCCTGCAGTCGGGGTCGACCTGCTTCAAATAACCTGCAACGGCTATCGCAGGGTTAATATGACCTGCAGTGCCGCCACCCGCAAAAACTATGTGCATAAATTACACCTCTAAATTGATTTTTCGGTATTACAACTTCGTGATATCGATAGGATTATACCCATTTCAACAAGCAGGATTATCAGCGAGGTACCACCGTAGCTGAAGAACGGCAGGCTGATGCCCGTGTTGGGGATGGTGTTGGTAACGACCAACACGTTAAGTGCCATCTGAAGTCCTACCTGGAAGGTCAGACCCAATGCCATAAGCGAACCAAACTTATCTGGTGCCTTCATTGCAATAACAAAGCCTCTCCACATTAAAAGGCAGAATAGGATTATTATGATTATGGCGCCGATAAAGCCAAGCTCCTCACAAACGATGGCAAAAATGAAGTCATTGTGAGGCTCGGGAACCCACAGGTACTTTTGTCTTGATTGACCAAGTCCTCGGCCGAGCCATCCGCCCGAACCGATAGACAAAAGCGACTGTATGGTCTGATAGCCTTCACCTACGGGAGCCGCCCACGGATCGAGCCAATAGGTTATACGGTCCTGTGCATAGGAAATAACACCGCTCAGCACGATTATAACACCCGTCACGGCCGCACCGAGACCGACAAAAACATATCTTAATTTTATACCGCCGACTATCATCATAACGGCACCGATAAGGAATATCAGTATGGTCGCCGAAAGATGCGGTTCAAGTACGACGAGCACGCAGACAACAGTTATAACAAGCCCCAAAAACAGAACACCGAATTTAAAGGTCTTCATCAGCTTTTGGTTGGCTGAAATAAGGTGAGCCAAAAGCAGAATTACCGCAAATTTTGCAAGCTCGGACGGTTGAAAGTTGATGGGTCCGATTGAAAACCAACGCTTGACGCTTGTGCCTGCAACCATTGGCGGCAGGGCTAACATCATAATAAGGAAGCCCACCATAAACAGATAAAACGGTATGGCAAATTTTCTTATTACATGGTAATCGATTTTTGAAATGATCAGCATAAGCACTACGCCGATCACCGCAAAGGTTGCTTGCTTGGTTATGAAATGATAGCTGTTACCGTAATGTGTTTCGGCATAGACGTAGCTTGCCGAAAAGAGCATTACAAGTCCGATGGTTAAAATTATAAGCAGTAAAAACAAAAAAGTGAGGTCCATTTTGCCATCTATCCAAAGTCTGGACCAAAAACTGCCCTTTTCCTTTTTGATTCGATCAGCCAAAACGGACACTCCTTTAATAGTTTATCAGAAGAACTTAACTGCGGCAAAGCATATACCGCAAGCTACAAGGGTGATAAGCGAGAACACGATAACTATCTTGACCTCACTCCAACCCGATTTTTCAAAGTGATGATGAATGGGGCTCATTTTAAACAAACGCTTGCCGGTTCTCTTAAACCAGAAAACCTGAAGCATGACCGACAAAGCCTCAATAAGATAGATAATACCTGCTAAAACGAGGTAAATCGGACGGTCAATACAGAAAGCCAAGGCAACGACCATACCGCCAAGGAACATTGAACCCGTGTCACCCATAAATATTTTGGCAGGGTGCCAGTTCCAGGTCAAAAATCCGATGCAAGCACCTGCTAATGAAGCGGCAATAATATTGCATCCGAGCATTCCGAGTGTGCCTGCAATAAGCATAAAGCCGATGGACACAACCAAAGTAACACTTGATGCAAGTCCGTCGATACCGTCGGTAAGGTTTACCGCATTAGTAAAGCCATAGATGAAGAAAAATGCAATAGGCCAGAAAATAAGACCGAAGCCCGATACAACGTTGACCTCACCCACAAAGGGTATCCAAGTGGTTTTAAGACCCGCAAACAAAAGACTCACAAGATATGCAACGGTGACCAAGGACTGCAATACAGTCTTTTGGCTTGCGGTAAGACCGAGGTTGCGCTTTTTAACTACCTTGATATAGTCGTCAAAAAAACCGATAAGACCCATACCGAATGCAAGGCCAAGACCTGCAAAAAGCTTGGTGAAATTAAGCTCTAAACCAAGCTCAAACGAAAGATCTCCGCCAAGTGCACCGCTTATACCCATACCGACCGCAACACCTGCGGCTACACCGATAGCAATGAGAATACCGCCCATTGTGGGGGTGCCTTGCTTGGATTTATGCCAATCGGGGCCTTCCTCACGGATAGTTTGACCGAATTTAAGACGTTTTAACAGCGGTATTGCAGGAATGCCGACAAAGAAGCATACCAAAAATGCAACGAGAGCCGCTATGGCGGGTATCATACCACTCATTTTCTATTCCTCCAAAATCACAACTCTTTTAAGGCTTCGGCAACGACCTCACGCTCATCAAGGTGGATCGTTCCGCTTTTAAGGATCTGATAGGTTTCATGACCCTTGCCCGCTAATACGATTATATCACCTTTCTTCGCAATTTGCACGGCTTTTTTTATAGCTTCTGCACGATTTTCAATAACTTCATACGGTACAGTGCTATCCTTCATACCTTCGAGTATGTCATTAATGATAGAAATAGGCTCTTCCGAGCGTGGATTGTCGCTTGTTACGATAACGTAATCGGCAAGTGATGCGGCAATAGCACCCATCTTGGGACGCTTGGTGCGATCACGGTCGCCGCCACAGCCGAACAATACGATAAGACGGTTTTTCTCGCATTCCGAGAAGGTTTTGAGGATATTCTCAAGTCCGTCAGGGGTGTGAGCATAGTCGATAATAATAGTGAAATCACGGTCACACGGCACGACCTCTGCCCTACCCTTAATGCCATGCATATTACTGAAAGCATCGCAGACAGTTTTTGCATCAAAACCAAGCTCGATAAGACACACGGCGGCGCACATTGCGTTATAGGGTGTGAATTTTCCGCCGATTGCGGTTTTTATATGGTTAGAACCATTCCTTGAAACAAGATCAAACTCCGAGCCATCGGGCTTCAAAACAATGTTTTCAGCATTATAATCTGCATTATTACCCGTTGTCGAGAAGGTTATGGTTTTTTGCTCAAGACCGTAGACCATTTCGGCAAAGTAGCTATCATCACAGTTCATTACTGCAATCTTTGACGAATTGAAAAGGCGTTTTTTGGCCTTGAGATAATTTTCCATAGTAATATGGTAATCAAGATGATCCTGCGTAAGGTTAGTAAACAGCCCGGCTTCAAACTCAATACCGTAAACACGGTCCTGATCGAGTGCGTGGGATGAAACCTCCATAACACAGTAATCACAGCCGGCGGCAACCATCAGCGAGAACATCGACTGAAGCTCATAGCAGGACGGTGTTGTGTTTTTAGAGGGCAGAATCTCATCACCGATCATATTCTGAATGGTACCGACAAGACCAACCTTATGTCCGCAGCTTTCAAGGATTTCCTTGATCATATACGAAACAGAGGTCTTGCCGTTGGTGCCGGTAACGCCGATGATTTTGAGATTCTTAGCAGGATTTGAGAACCAATTGGCCGACATTTTTGCATATTCCTTACGGCTGTCCTCAACAAAGATCTGATTATCAAGACCGGTATCCTTTTCACAAACGATAACGGCGGCACCGCTGTCATAAGCGGCCTTGGCATATTTGTGTCCGTCCTGGTTTGCACCGTCGATGCAGACAAAAACGCCACCCTTTACGACCTGACGTGAATCACAAGTAACACCCGTAATCTCTAAATCGGCAAATTTACCCGATTTTTCCTTTAATATATCCGATAAAAGCATAGCTGCTTCCTTTCTTCTTATTGCCCTATTATTCTGCGGTTTCGGTCGTTCTGAAGTATACCGTAACAATGGTACCCTCGTCGACCTCGGTTCCTTCTTCAATGCTTTGCTTGTAGGCCACAACACCCGAGCCTGAGATTGAGGTTCCCGAGAATTGGATGTTGATGTTTTTATTGTTGGCGAGCTCGTTGGCCGCACTGACCGTAAGTCCCATAAACGACGGGACCTCGGTTTTATTAACAACCGCATCCTCGGTTGTGTAGAGCATAACAACACCGTCGCTGTAAAGCGAGTCGGTAGCGGTCGGAAACTGCTTTAAGACAGTCTCGCCGTCACCGATAATCTTGTAGGTAAGTCCCTTTTCCTTTATTGCCTTCTTGGCAAAATCAACCGTCTGACCCGTTACCGACGGAATCTTGACCGCCATTTTGTCAAGCTCATCCTGACTGTACTGCGGCTCAAAGCCGAGATAAGGCAGGATTTCGGCCATTATCTGACCGCCTACAGGTGCGGCGATCGTACCGCCGTAGTAGGCATCACCGTGCGGCTCGTCAAGCATTACAAGTAATGCAATTTCGGGATCGTTGATAGGCGCAACACCGCAGAAGGATGCGATATAAAGACCTGTTTCGCCCGTTTCAAGTATCTTGGAAACCTTCTGTGAAGTACCGGTCTTACCGCCTATTCGGTAACCGGGAACGTAAGCGTTTTTACCGCCACCGCCGTCAACGACCGCCTCCATAACTGTACGGATGGTTTCGGAGGTCTTGGTGGAGATAACCTGTCTTTTAACGGTAGTACCGATAGATTTTACGGTATTTCCCTCACCGTCAACGATTTCGTTGACGATATGCGGCTGAACAAGGTATCCTCCGTTAACCGCCGCCGATATTGCAGTAATCATCTGTATCGGAGAAACGTTGAAGGTCTGACCGAAGGAGGACGATGCCAACTCGGTTATGCCCATTTTATTTACTGTGTGATATACGGGAGTTGACTCACCGGGGAGATCTATACCCGTCTTTTGACCAAGACCAAAGGCCTCGTAATACTTTGAGAAGGTGGTGGCACCCAACTGCTGACCGAAGGTAATGAATACGGGGTTGCAGGAGTTCTGAACCGCCTGAGTAAAGGTTTCGGCACCGTGACCCGTACGCTTATGACAGTTGTAGCGTCGGCCTGCAACGACAATGTAACCGTTGCAGTTGTAGTGATTTCCGAGTGAGGTTATACCCTCCTCAAGTGCCATTGCGGCGGTGACTATCTTAAAGACCGAGCCCGGCTCATAGGTGTCGGAAACAGCCTTATTACGCCACTGCATATTGCGAAGCTCCGAAAGCTTTTTCGACTTTTCATCACCCTCAAGCGCATCGACTATCTGCTGATCGGACTCCGACAGAGTGAACGGACTGTTGGGGTTAAAATCCCCCTTTACCGCCATTGCATATATCTCTCCCGTGTTGACGTTCATACAGATAACGGCACCACGTTCGGATACCTTATTATCGATAATGGCCTGCTGAAGATATTTTTCACAGACGTTCTGAACGTAAGAGTCAATTGACGTTACAAGCGAATTGCCGGGCTGAGCCTCAATCTCGATCTCGTAACTCAAGGGCATATCGTTACCCGTTGCATCCTTTGCGGCAACAACTCGACCGGGTACACCCGTCAATTCATCGTCGTACTGCAGTTCAAGACCCGAAAGACCTTGATTATCGGTTCCGACAAAGCCCAATACAACCGACGCAAGGCTGTCGTTTTGATAATAACGGCGACTGCTTTCATCAAGACCTATATACTCGCCAACCTTGTAGGAGCTGTCGGCAATATACTGACGGATACGGTCGGCCTCGGGCTTTTCAACATTCTGCTTTACCTTTACGTAGCTTGTGTTTTTGTTGGTATAATCAAGCACGGTCTGATAGTCCATCTGCAAAATAGCCGAAAGATTGGTGGCTATTTCGGATTTGATGGCATTCAGCTTGGCTTCGTCGGTCACCTTTTTGAAGCTGTTAGGTGTTATGTAAACCGTCCAAACCTGTGCGCTGGTAGCAAGAAGCTCACCGTTGCGGTCATAGATATTGCCTCGTTCCGCTTTAAGCTCGGTATCGTACAACTGCTGCTCGGCGGCCTTTTGCTGATAGAAGTCACTTTTGACCCCCATTAAATAAACAAGACGACCCCCAACGAGTCCAAGCATAGTTAAAGTCATAACCGCCCATACGGTTATGATTCTTAAAATCATGCTTTTGTTCGGTCCCTTGGCCAATCGTCTCACTCCTAAAAATCATCTTTTAATACGCCTTAACGAGAGCCGGACAAATAGTCCGACTCTCGCCGTAAATTTTCATTGTTCGATTACAATTATATTTTGCTTTACCGTCATTTATTCAACACCCGCCGTAAGTTGACCGTTTTCGTTTTCGGCAGTATCGGTATTATTGGTTTGAATGTAGGTTACCTGGCTTTTTTCACATTTCTGCATACCAAGTGCTTCTGCCGCCTCTTCAAGGTTGGTTACCGATATCTTACGCTCCATTTCAACCGAAAGTCTTGTTGACTCACTCTCAAGCTCGACGATCTCCTCGTTAAGCTCGTTTATTTCGGAACGCATGGAGGATATCTCGGCTCTTAAAAAGAGACTGCAGCAAACTGCACCGACAACCAATGCGGATATTACAAGATTACGGATAAGGATTGCTCTATCCTTCAAGGCCTTCTTGGTTTTTGACTTGGTCTTTACCTCGTTGTTGGGGTACTCGTGAATTTCGGCCTTTTTCTTCTGTGACGGGGCAAATATATCATAATTGTAAGCAAAACTGTCATTGTAATACTTGAGATTATCCATGTTTACCCAAAATTCCCCTCTGCCTTTACGGCAATTTTTCTATTACCCTTAATTTCGCACTTCTTGAACGTGCGTTTTCCTTTACTTCATTTTCGGTCGGCACGATAGGCTTACGTGTGACCAATTTTCCTTGCGGTTTTCTTCCGCAAACACATATCGGTATTTCCGGCGGACAAATACAGCCCTTTGCAAATTCCGAAAATAGATTTTTAACCAGCCTGTCTTCTAACGAATGAAAGGTTATTACACAAAGCCTTCCGCCGGGTTTAAGCATCTGGAATGCGGCTTTGATACCCTCTGTTTCGGCCTCAAACTCTTGATTTACGGCAATGCGGATGGCCTGAAAGCTTTTTCTTGCAGGATGTCCGTCACGTCTTACCGCCGCAGGAACCGAGTTGGAAATGATATCGGCCAACTGCAACGTAGTTTCGATAGGAGCCTTTTCCCTAGCCTTCACAATATTGCAGGCTATTCTGTAGGCAAATTTCTCTTCGCCGTAATCTCTTAAAATATCGGTAAGCTCCTGCACGCCAAGCGTGTTGACCAGGTCGGCAGCCGAGGTTCCGCTTTGGCTCATTCTCATATCAAGCGGAGCATCCATGTGGTACGAAAAGCCTCGGTCACCGTTATCCAACTGCCAGGACGAAACACCGAGATCAAGCAAAACACCGTCAACTGCGTCTATTCCCTTTTCGGCCAACGCTGTCTTCATATCGGCGTAGTTGGTTTGAATGACCGTTGCGGGAAGACCTGCCAAACGCTCGGTTGCGGTTTTTACCGCATCGGGGTCACGGTCAAGTGCAAAGAGGTGACCGTCAGTCAAGCGCTTTGCAATCTCTTTTGAATGACCCGCACCGCCTGCGGTACCGTCAACATATATTCCGTTAGGTTTAATATCAAGATTCTCAATACATTCATCGAGAAGTACGGATATGTGTTTGAACTCCATACGCATCTATCAGAAGCCAAGAAGCTGTGCAAGCTCGGCAATAGACTCGGGAGTTTCCTCTGCTTCTTCTGCCTTGAAGGCCGCACCGTTCCAAACCTCAAGCTTGGACGACATACCGATAACTGCGGCTTCACCGTCAAGCTCGGCGTATTCCCTTAAATTCTGAGGGATAAGCACACGGCCCTGCGCATCGCAGGAGACCTGTTCTGCACCCGCATACATAAAGCGGATGAGCTTACCTGCCTGAACCGCAGGCAGAGCCTTTAACTTTTCGTCGATCTTCTGCCATTCAACCATAGGATAAATGCAGAGGCAACGCTTACCGTCGGGACTGCGGCTGAGCATAAACTCCTCACCCAGCTCCTCACGGTACTTTGCAGGCACGAAAACACGGCCTTTTTTGTCTACGTTATGATAATGCTGTCCAAAAAACATCAAAGACCGCTCCTTTCACGCCACTTTTATGGTCTTTTAGTGGTTTTTCACTCCACTTTGCACCACCGTAATTTCATTATATAGGGCAAGTCCCAATAATGCAAGGTTTTTTTATCAAAAAATTAAACAAATTTTTCAAAGTTGTGTTGTGCAACTTGTCATACCACAAAATATTGTGATAGGCGCAAAAAAAGACAGTACAACGACCCATTCGTCATACTGTCTTTTGTGAATATTTTATTGTGTTTTATCAAATTTCGGTCAGTTTGGCCTTTTTAGCACCCTGCTCGGCCTCAAGTCGGTAGTTTTTACCTCTTACCGTTATCTTTCCGACCGTTATTTTGTTCCAACCGTCAGGCAGAACAATATCTTCACCAAACCACTCTTCGATCGAACCGTTCGGTTTGCCGTTGAAGGGACACATTTTGCAAAGACCCATTATCAATCCCGAAAGCAAGGCTCCCCTGCCCGACACAAACACAGCCTTCAGCTCCTGCTTGGGGTCTGTACGTTCTTCCTCGGTGTGTAATCTCCATTCAACTGGAGCCCAGAACGGCTCGCTGAAGAAATCGAGATTACCTATCTCATAAAGCTTTTTGGAGTATTCTCTGTCTCCCAGCCATGCAGGGAAAATTCCCACGAAGCCCGAAAGCATAGGATAATTGCAAAAATGCTCTATACCGTGCGAAATATAATACTCGCAGGTGTTTTTAAATGTATCTCGGTATTTATCGTCATCATAGCCGTACGGGAAATAGGCCATAAGGTTGGTTGCGACCTGCCGCTCCTTCTCGGGCATACCCTCATACTGCAAAAGCACACCGTCATCGTTTATCGGCACAAACATTCTGTCGGCGATTTCTTCCCAATCGGTTCTTTTGCCGTAACCGAGCATTTCGGAATATCGGCATCCCGCCTTCAGTACCTTGGCCGCCATTATGTTGGAGTACGAGTCGTTGTTTACGTTGTCAGTCTCCTCGTCAATACCCGTTATGTGCAGTATCTCATAGCCTCGGTCGGTCTTCTCAACACGGCTCTCGACCCATTCGCAAACACCTTTGATAACGGGCCACGCACGCTCCTTGATAAAGAACTCATCACCGTGAACCCTTGCGTAGCCGTCAAAGGCCAGCGCAACATCCATATTGACATGCTGTTCACCGCCGCAGTTAGCCCATGTGGCCACCACCTCATATCCCTTGGTATGTGACTCCCACGGGAACTGAATACCGCGGTATCCGTTTATACGTGCGTTATTTTGGGCGGCATCAATACGCTTGAATCGATACTCCAGCATATTTTCGGCAATATGCTTATTGCAGAAAAGCTGTGGCATAAACATAAAGCTTTCGGTATCCCAGAAGCAATGTCCGTAATAGCCCAAAGGCAGGCTCAAGCCGTACGGAGAGGCCGACATGGGCGAAAATTCAGAGCAGGACGACATAAGGTAAAAGAAGGAAGCGTCAATGGCATCCTGCCACCGCTCGGTAGCACCGTCGACGACCACCCTGCTTTCCCAAAGCTTGGCCCAAGCCTTTTTGTTTTGCTCACGTATCAGCTCAACACCAAGCCAATCGGCATTGACCAGCATACGCTCGGCCTGATTATGCGGTTCTCCGTGCATTATGCCGGGGATATACGAGGTGACGATATACAGCTCCTTGCCCGACGGTTCAAGCGTGACCTTAGTCGACATTTCGCCGTTGCGTTCAGAATCGGGTGTGTTGCCAAGCAGACGGAACGCAACACCGCAGGTGGTGGAACGGTCACGGGAATAAACAAGGTATTTGCCGTCGTGATGGCCGCTGCGAGGATTGAAATACTGCATATCCGACACCATATACGCATAGGTCTCGTTCATTTTGTAGTTCACTGTCAAGGTCAGCTTGCTGTCAATTTCTCCCGAAGCCTTAACGATACCGATAAGCAACGAGGGTGACGTGCGTGAGCAGAAGACGGTATACTCAACATCTACACTTTCACCGTCGCACTCAAGAGTGGCGTTGGTGATAAACTCACCGCAGGAAAAATCATAGGTCTGTGACACGGTTTCTGGCTGAATCGGCTCGTCCTTATAACAAAAGGTAAGAATGGGCGTAGGGACCACGCATTGAGCCTCAACCTCAGCCTGCTCACGGATGGCAGTAAAGCCTGCCAAAAGACCCCACGAGTCCTCAAAAGCATTTTTGCCGAACCTGAAGCCTGCAAAGCCGTTGGACACATAGGCTCGGGGCGAAAACTTGCCCCAGAAACGTGTTGTATGTTTTTTCACGGTATCATCCCCTTTTTGAAAATTATACCCCAATGGCAAACCGTTGTAAATGTTAATCTGTTATTCAGGTATGTTTTTTTGTTATTTGCACCCGTTATATAACAAAACCGTCCAAGCTTTACTTGAACGGTTAATTATTACAGCTCGTTGATAATTGCGGCAATGGCACTTTGGTCGTTGGACACGGTTACACGGTCGGCAACGGCCTTGGCCTCGGGTACGGCATTTTGCACCGCATAGCCGATGCCTGCCGTTTTTATCATGGAGATGTCGTTGTTATAATCCCCCACCGCAACGGTGTTTTTGGGGTCAATATCCAAAAGCTCGGCAATTTTGAGCAGCAGATTACCCTTGCTTACGCCTTTCGGCAAAATCTCATACAGCATTTCTTCAGAGCGGATAAAATCAAACTCGTGAGTCTTGGGGTGAGAGTTGATCATTTTTGCAAGCTCGTCCACACGGTCGCCGTCAAGATGCGCAAACACCACCTTGATAACCGGCTCGGTCACCGTCATATAATCTCCGCCGATATTGGGAAGCCCCGTGAGCTCACGGAAACGCACCATTCCGGGGTTGTCCTTATTAAAGTAGATCTGTTCGGTTGTGTTGAGCTGAATGCCCACATCGGGCATTTTTTGGTCGATAAAGCGCACAAGCTCCTTAAAGCTTTCGGGCAAAGCGACCGACCAAAGGAATTTTTTTGACCGGAAATCATAAACACCGCCGCCGTTGTAGCTGCCTATGGGTGCGTTAGGCTTTACGGCATCAAACATCCTGCCTACGATCATCGGTGGACGTCCCGTAACAAAGGTGAACCTGCC
>JAZQCY010000056.1:0-26227 GCA_045546555.1 Acutalibacteraceae bacterium
TTCGGTGCTCACCAACAAATATGCAGAGGGCTACCCCGGCAAGCGTTACTACGGCGGATGCCAGTTTGTTGACATTGTTGAGGACATAGCAAGGGATCGTGCCTGCAAGTTGTTCGGTGCCAACTTTGCCAACGTTCAGCCCCACTCGGGCGCACAGGCCAACCAGGCAGTTTATCTTGCACTTTTACAGCCGGGTGACACCGTTATGGGTATGAACCTTGCCCACGGCGGACATTTGACCCACGGCTCACCCGTAAACTCCTCGGGTAAGCTTTACAACTTTGTTCCTTACGGCGTAAACGATGACGGCTACATCGATTACGACGAGATGAGAAAGATCGCAGAGGATTGCAAGCCTAAGCTCATCGTTGCAGGCGCTTCGGCCTATGCACGTGAGATCAAGTTTGACGTCATTGCCGATATCGCAAAGTCGGTCGGCGCTCTGTTTATGGTCGATATGGCTCACATTGCAGGTCTTGTTGCCGCAGGATTGCACATCAACCCCTGCAAATACGCCGACGTTGTCACCACCACCACCCACAAGACCCTCCGTGGTCCCAGAGGCGGTATGATCCTTTGCAACGACGAGGAGATCTTCAAGGCCATCAACAAGGCCGTTTTCCCCGGCAACCAGGGAGGCCCCTTAATGCACGTTATCGCAGGTAAGGCCGTTTGCTTCGGTGAGGCTCTGACCCCCGAGTTTAAGGCTTATCAGGAGCAGATCGTGAAAAATGCCGATGCTTTGGCAGGCTCGCTTATCGCTGAGGGAATCAACCTTGTTTCCATGGGAACCGACAACCACCTGATGCTGCTTGATCTTCGTGGTACCGGTGTTACCGGCAAGGAGCTTGAGCACCGTTTAGATGAGGTCAACATCACCGCCAACAAGAACGCCATTCCCAACGACCCCGAAAAGCCGTTTGTCACAAGCGGTGTGCGTCTCGGCACTCCTGCCGCAACCACCCGTGGCCTTTTGGAGGAGGATTTTGTTGAGATCGGTAAGGTCATCGCCCTTTGCGTTAAGGATTTTGACAATAAAAAGGACGAAATAAAGCAAAGAGTTGCCGCTATCTGCGAAAAATATCCTTTGTATAAATAATTAACTTAAAGCACTTGATTTTAGGTGCTTTTGAGTGTAAAATATTATTGTAAAAAATTCTTTGGAGGAATTGTAAATGTTAGTATCTGCAAAAGAAATGCTCAATAAAGCAAAGGCCGGAAAATATGCCGTCGGTCAGTTCAACATCAACAACCTTGAGTGGACCAAGGCCATCCTGCTCACCGCTCAGGAACTCAAGTCTCCCGTTATCCTCGGTGTTTCCGAGGGCGCAGGCAAGTATATGTGCGGTTACACCACCGTTGTCGGTATGGTAAACGGCATGATAAACGAGCTCGGCATCACCGTTCCCGTAGCACTTCATCTTGACCACGGTTCTTACGAGGGTGCCAAGAAGTGCATCGAGGCAGGCTTCTCTTCCGTAATGTTCGACGGTTCTCACTACCCCATTGAGGAAAACATAGAGAAGACCAAGGAATTGGTTGCAATCTGTGAGGAAAAGGGTCTCTCTTTGGAGGCTGAGGTCGGCGCTATCGGCGGCGGGGAAGACGGCGTTATCGGTTCGGGTGAGGTTGCAGACCCCGCAGAGTGCAAGATGATCGCAGACCTTGGTGTTACCATGTTGGCCGCAGGTATCGGCAACATCCACGGTAAGTACCCCGAAAACTGGGCAGGTCTTTCGTTTGACACCCTTGATGCTATTCAGCAGCTCACCGGTACCATGCCTCTCGTTCTCCACGGCGGCACCGGTATCCCTGCCGATATGATTCAAAAGGCTATCTCTTTGGGCGTTTCCAAGATCAACGTCAACACCGAGTGCCAGCTGGCATTTGCCGCTGCTACCCGTGAGTATGTTGAGGCCGGCAAGGATCTGCAGGGCAAGGGCTTCGACCCCAGAAAGCTTCTCGCGCCCGGCTTTGAGGCTATCAAGGCCACCGTTAAGGAAAAGATGGAGCTCTTCGGCTCGGTCGGCAAGGCTTAATTTTATTTAGCTAAACATTAGAACGACTCATCGTAGGGGCGTTCTGTGAACGCCCGCGGGCGAACGCAGGAAGCCCCTACATTTATACTGAATTTTGAGGTGGGAATATGGCAAAACGTCCATTACTCGTTTTTGCGGGTCAGTCCAATATGATGGGTGCCGCAGTTTATCCTGCAAGTGAGCAGATAACTTTTGAAAGCTCTTACGAATACCTGCACAAGCCCAAAAGAATGGACGAGCCTATGGGTAAGTTCAAGAATTACGGCTTTCCGTCGGGTGAGTTTTCGTATATTGATCTAAAAGCCGCCTACGGCAACATCACCTTTTCGCACTTTAAGAGCAGTCTTACCGACTATCAGAAGAACACCTACTTCTGCCCTTCTATGTGCAACCTTGAAAACGATGCCGAAAAGACCACGGCAACCTTCACAACCTACAGCGAAAAAACCGCAGGTATGGGTGTTTGCCTGCCTCCCTTTATCGTTAAGGCACTTGAGGAAAACGGTTACCCCTGCTGTTATGCACACATTGCCAAGGGCGGCGTGCCTATAAAGCATTATCTTGAGGGCGGTGCGGCTGAATATTTCGGTCAGAAGGTCACCGACTTTTTCACGGATTCAGCCAAAAAGTTCCCCGACGATGATTTAAGCGAAAAGGTGCTTATATGGTTGCAGGGCGAAAGTGACGCAGGTACCGATGACTGCTACGAAACCTATATGGCCAACCTCGGTCTTTTGTGGACCAAGGCCAAAAAGCTCGGCTTTACCAAGCTTATGGTAATCCGTGTGGGATATTGGAGCCTGAAGGCTATCTCAGGCGTTATGCGTGCGCAGGAGGATTACTGCCAAAAAACCGAAAATGCGTACATAATCACCCGTGCATTGTCGTATTTCAAGCACCCCACCCTAAACGAGGAAGGCTGGTTCAATGTGCCGCCGACCGAGGAATACTGCGACTGCCGTGACAGCTTTTACGGCTTTAACAACAACCACATCAACGAAAAAGGCTTTAAGGTCATTGCCGACCACGCAGTACCCAACATCCTCCGTATTTTAAATGGCGAAGAACCCGTTTT
This sequence comes from Acutalibacteraceae bacterium, assembly GCA_045546555.1. Classification (GTDB taxonomy): domain Bacteria; phylum Bacillota; class Clostridia; order Oscillospirales; family Acutalibacteraceae; genus UMGS172. The sequence goes on from JAZQCY010000056.1 coordinate 3,115, forward strand.
GGAGGAAGAAAACATAATTCCGTTAATGTAAAGCTCAACAAAAGGGGCTGTAAAAAACTCATCCGATTGTCATTCTGAGGGAACAAAGTGACCGAAGAATCTTTTAAAACACCGAATTTTTCAGAGATTCGGAAATCTAAGATTCTTCACTTCGTTCAGAATGACAGTCTTTGGAGTTTTTTACAGCCCTTTTTCTTTTTTGCTTGAAAATACAGCTAACCCTGCTTTGGGGTATGGCCGTATTTTTTCTTGTAAAGACGGATAAAGAATGACAGGTTGGTAAAGCCCGACTCAAAGGCTACCTCCGAAACGTTGTATTCACCGCTTTGAAGCATGGCTTTGGCATTGATAAGTCTGATGTCGTTGCGGTAATCAATGGGCGACAATCCCGTATACTCACCGAAAAGCCTGCGAAAATTGGTCTCACTCATATCGCAAAGCTCGGCATAGTAGCTCACCTTTCGATTTTCATTCCAATGCTCGACGATTTCGGTCAAGGCGGGTTGAAGCTTTTTGTATTTGTGGGGTAACTTTGAATAACTCTCGTCGATCTTCCACAACAGCCCGTAAAGGCAGGATAAATAATAAAACGGATGGTATACCGTGTGGTTTTCGATAGGGCTGAAAAAGGCTTCAACCAGCTCAAAGGCATTGGGGAGGTTGAGTTTTGCGGGGTGGGACAGATATTCGGGCAAAGTTCCCGACAAAATGTCGAATTGTATTATTTTGATAACGGTGTTTTCTTCCATATAAGCGCCCGTGTAGCGGCTTCCTTTGGGGATAAACACCAATTCACCCTTATAGGACGGCAGGTCGTCAACACTGCAGCCGACAAAGGAATCCAGCATTTTTCCGTTTACAATGTAGATAAATCCATGCTTTCCACGGCCGTTGAGAAAGGAATGACGGTAGTTTTTGGGCCGTGATACGGTCTGAACGTCGATATTACCGACCCTGAAATCGGGATCATTCAAAAGGTATTGAAATTTCATAGTCTCACCCCATATCTATTTTACCTGCCACAGACGGCGTTTGTCAACCGTAAAATGGTCGAATAGTGTTAAAATGTATTGTATATGACATTGTGTAGCATCTGCACTTGTGCTAAAATGAGATAAAAAGGAGGAATTCTAATGTTCAAAGTCTTTGATTCTGCTAAAGCGTGTCAAATCATCTTGAAATCCAAGCTTACATCGGTCAAAAAGGCAACTGAGGACCTTGTTAGAAACCTCGAAAGCCTATCGGGGCAAAAGGGTGCCTTCCCGATAACCGAAAAGGCCGAAAGCGGCACAAACAAAATTTTTGTTTTGACCGTGGGCGATGAGCTGCCGAAAAATATCATAGCTCCGACCGATCCCGAGGGCTACACCATAGCCGTCACGGGAAATGCCGTTTTTATCGTCGGCTTCGATGAGCTCGGCACGGTCTACGGCATCTACGGCTTCGCCACTAAGCTTTTAAACATCTCACCCGTTTACAGACTGACCGATTTATTCCCAAAACAAACCAAAGCTTTGACCTTAAAGGAACAATTCCTTACCTCATCTCCCCGCCGTGTCCGTTTCAGAGGTTGGTTTTTGAACGACGAGGATCTGCTGACCGATTTCAAAATCAGCGGCGGCACCCGAAATATCAACTATCCCTTTTATCAAAACGTAATGGACACCGATGTGTTGGATATGATCCTTGAGACCGCTTTGCGGTTAGAGAACAATCTGATTATTCCCGGCTCTTTTATTGATATTGACAATCCTGCCGAGGGGAAATTGGTCGAGACCTCGTGCAAACGCGGTTTATACGTTTCGCAGCACCATATTGAACCGATGGGTGTTTCGTATTACACGGCGGATAACTATCTTAAAAAACGTAATTTGCAGGATGAAACGGTTTCGTTCATCACCAACCGTGAAAGAATGGTTGAAATTTGGACATATTATGCCGAAAAATGGGCTAAATACGGTGACAAGGTCATTTGGCAACTTGGTTTGCGTGGCAAGGGTGACAACGCCGTTTGGAGGTCTGACCCCAATGTTCCCACCTCAAACGAACAACGCGGTGCTATCATCGCCGACGCCATAAAAACCCAGCACGACATAATAAAACAAACCCTGAACACCGATGCCTTTTACAGTACGGCAACGCTTTGGAACGAGGGCTCCGTGCTTTACGGCGAGGGGCATTTGACCTTGCCCAAAAACACAATCCCCGTGTTTGCCGATTTTGGTGTTGACCAGATGTTTGGCGAAGACCTTTATAACGTTGCTCTTAAAAGCAACCATCCTTACGGTGTTTATTACCACGCCGCTTTTTGGCATTTGGGTCCCCATCTTACCGAGGGTTGCAACCCCAAAAAGATGGCTTATTGCTACAACATTGCCGCAAGCAAAAATCTGCTTTGCTATTCGATTTTAAACATTTCCAACGTTCGTCCGTTGCACGTTTCGGCCATGATGAATGCAAAAATTTTGGCAAAGCCTACCAGCTTTAATGCAAAAGAAGAACTGTTAAACTTGGATATTGCACTTTTTGGAAAGTTTGGTGAAAAGGTTAACAACATAAGGCAAAAATACTATGCCTGCTTTGCCGATTTTGGCGAAGCGCCGTTGCGAAAAATTGCCGATTTGTGGTGTTTTTATTACCACGATTACCAAAATCTTCCCTTTGTCCGCAATGCGGTGACCGACGGACAGCTTATGTTGTTTGGAAGATACATACTTGAAAACAAACCGGGTACTAACTTTTTCCCATCAAGGGATGAGAGCATCAAAACTATGTTAAAAAACAGTGCCTCGGCATTTTCAGCGCTTTACAAAGAAGCTGAAGAGTTGGAATCGGAGCTTTCACAAGAACTCATACTTTATTTCAGACAATTTTTGAAATATCAAATTCTTCACATGCAATTGATGACCGAATGGTGCGTTGCTTTAATGGAAACAGCCGACGAAACCTTGACCGATAAAGAAAGAACGGCTTATTTCGACTTGGCAAGCAGTAAACTCAAAACGATATTGCAAGAGCGCAAAATACTTGAGGTGAACGGTTGGGAAAATTGGCATCGAGGCGATAAAAAAATAAACATCGAACAGCTTTTGGCCACAACCGAAGATTTGAGAAACGGAGCAAAGTCATGAACGAAAAATTTTTGTTGAAGACCAAAAATGCCGAGCGGCTTTATTTTGAGTGCGCAAAGGACTTGCCGATAATTGATTTTCACAATCACATATCGGTTGGCGACATCAAGGCCGACAGAAAATATGATAACATTGTCGATCTGTGGCTGACCCCCGACCCTTATAAGCACCGCCTGATGCGAATTTGCGGTGTGGACGAGCATTTTATCACGGGCGATGCCGAACCTTTTGAGAAATTCCAAAAATACTGCGAAGTTTTTCCCTATCTTGCAGGCAATCCCGTTTACGATTGGTCACGGATGGAGCTGTCGGCGGTATTTGGAGTGACCGATGCAATAAACAGCCAAAATGCCCAAAAAATCTACGCTACGGTCAACGAGAAGCTCCGTTCTCCCGAATTTTCCACAAAAGGGATTCTGTCACGCTTCGGTATTGAATATCAATCCCCCGTTGCAACGCTGTTGGAGGATATTTCAAGCTTTGACGGTCAAACAACGGCACCCTCGCTTCGTGCCGATGATTTGCTTGCACCGACAGAAAAGTTCAAAATCGAGCTTTCGGCTAAAAGCGGAGTAGCAATTTCGGATAATGCCACATATTTAAAGGCGGTCGGTGTGATGTTAGACCGTTTTGCCGCCAAGGGTTGCCGTTTTGCCGACCATTCACTTGATGCAGGCTTTTTTGAGGACGATTCAGACGGCCAAAAGACCGATATGCTGGTGGCTTTGGGCAACGAATATGCCAAACGTGGATGGACTCTGCTGTTGCATTTGAATGCCAAACGAAGCACAAGCCCGAGACTGCGGTCGATAGCAGGTCCTGCAGGCGGCTTTGCGGCGGCAGGAGAAAGCTTCCCGATTTCGGCCGTTGCCGACCTTTTGGGCAAAATGGAACAAAGCGGCGCACTGCCCGACACGGTGCTTTTCCCGCTTAATATGAGCGACCAGGCGCCATTAGCCGTCCTGCAAGGCTCGTTTTCGGAGAACGGAACACCGTCCAAGGTTCAGCTTGGCCCTGCGTGGTGGTGGTGCGACCACAAGTTAGGCATCGAAAACACCTTGAACAGTATTGCCTCGTTCGGTGCGGTCTCTCAGTTTATCGGCATGACGACCGACTCAAGAAGCATTCTGTCCTTCGTCCGTCACGATTATTTCAGAAGATTACTCTGCTCGTGGCTCGACGAACAAAATATCGTTGACGAATGGGATATGCCGCTTGAAATTCAAAAGGACATCATCACAAAAATCTGTTATGAAAACGCGAAACTCAAAATTTCAAAATAAAGAAAGGTGCGAATATGGAATATAAAGAATACGGTTTTTGGGGCGAGGACGGACAAGAATACATAATAACCGACCGCAAAACTCCAAGACATTGGTACAACTATTATTATAATAATGATTATATCTCATTTGCGTCGCAGGTCGGCTTTGGCGAGGGCTTTTGCCAAGATGATTTAGGCAAACGCGTTAAGCTTGTGATGGACCGATGCGCTTATATCTGCGATAAGCAGAATAAAACCTTCCATACTTTGGTCGGACTTCCGATGCGTGAACAGTTCGATTTTTATGAGTGCCGCCACGGTCTTGGTTATTCGACCGTTGTTTGCGAAAAAAACGGCATTCGTTCCGAATATACTATTTTTGTTCCCACGGATGGTTGGCGTGAGGTTTGGACGGTCAAGGTGACAAATTTAAGAAGCACCGAAGCCGACCTTTCGGTTGTTGGATATGCCGCCACCTCTTGCGACGGCCCCTATACACCGCAAGGCTATAACAATTTCAGTGCCAATTACAATCCCGATTGTCAAGCCGCCGTTGCCACCGTAACAAGCACTTTTAATGCCAAAAAGTTGCGTTTTGTTTACGATTATATGATCGCTTCCGAAAAGCCTGTCGGCTATGATACAAGAAAAAATGAGTTTATAGGTACCTATGATTCAAAAGAAGACCCCGAGGCCTTGGTACAAAATTGCGGTTGCACAAATTCTGCCTGCGTCACCGAAAAAATCTGCTTTGCTCTTGAGGTGGCTTGTAAGTTGGGCTCGGGTGAGAGCAAAACCGTTGCGTTCAGCATTGGCTATGCCGAAAGTCTTGATTTCATTAAAAACGCAAATCAGAATTTTAATACCCAAAAAGCTGAGTCAATGCTGCAAGAGGTAAAAGCACAAAGACTTTCTGAAACCGACGGCGTATTTATAGAAACTCCCGACCAAAACCTTAATCATGCGTTTAACGGATTTTATAAATATGCCACCAATATGGGCTCGCGTTGGGCAAGAGTGCGTCACAACGGCTATCGCGATATGGCGAGTGACACCGAATGCCTTGGCGCATTTAATCCCACGTTGGCTTGGGAACGCTTCAAAAGGATTTTAACCTATCAATATCCGACGGGTTATTGTCCGAGAACCTTTATCGACGGTGCAATTAAGCCCAACAAGTTCTCTGACTGTGCCGTTTGGATAACCTTTACAGCATTTTCTATCATAAACGAACTCGGTGACGTTTCGCTGCTCCAACAAGAGGTTTTGTTTAACGATGGCACTTCTGCTACCGTTTTTGAACATCTCAGGCGTGCCGTTGAATATCTTTACAATTTCCAAGGAATGCACGGTCTTATTAAGATTTGGGGCGGAGATTGGAACGACAGTATGAATTTTGCCGGTCTTAAAGAGCAGGGAGTCAGCGTTTGGCTTTCGATTGCTTGGGTGCGCGCCAACAAGCAATTTATTGAGCTGTGCAAAATGTCAGGTCACGAGGACCTTATCGACACTCATGAAAAAATGGGTGCTGACATGCTTGAGAAGGTTCAGAAGTACGGTTGGGATGGCGAATACTATATTACCGCTATCAATGATAAGGGTGAAAAAATCGGCTCCAAAGAAAGCCGCGGCGGTAATATGTATCTCAACCCGCAGTTATGGGCAGTTTTTGCCGATTTGTTGCCTTATGAAGAGCTTTTAAAGCTTATGCAAACGGTTGACGAAAAGCTTGAAACACCGCTTGGAACGTTGGTAAACAACCCCGGATACGATGAGCTTGACGACTGCGTAGGCAGTATGACGGTTCACCCCAAAGGCACGCTGATAAATCAGGCGGTTTATCTGCATCCCATGGCCTGGAAGCTTGCCGTTGAGGGTATTATGAAAAGGCCTTTGAAGGTGCAGGAAACACTTAAAAAAATTCTGCCTTGGAACCGTGAATATGCTCCAACCTGCGGTGAACCTTATATTCTATACAATTTCTATCACGGCCCCGAAACCGAATACCGCTACGGTGTACCCGGCCAAAGCTGGCGTACCGCAACAACGCAATGGGTGACTAAAGCACTGATAAACTTTGTGTTCGGTCTTAAACCTACTCTTAACGGTATGGTTATCGACCCTTGTCTGCCGCCTGAGTGGGAAAACTGCTCTATCACTAAAAATTTCCGCGGCGGAACGTATAAAATAAAATATCACGCTCAATCTTCTGAAAAATGCATTTGCGTCAACGGTGTGGCCATTGAAGGAAACCTTATACAACCGCCGAAGACGGGTGAGGTTTTGGATATTGACGTTTATATGTAACAAAAACGAATAGATATAAAGGAGAAATGCAAAATGAATAAACAGTATGAAGGTAAGGTTGCCGTTGTAACGGGTGCGGCAGGCGTAATTTGTTCCGAGGTTTCCCGTGATCTTGCATCCAGAGGTTGCTTTGTTGTGTTGGTAGACCTTTCGCTTGAAAATGCCGAAAAGGTAGCCGAGGAGATCCGTCAGAACGGCGGCGAGTGCAAGGCTTATTCCTGCAACGTTATGGACAAGGCAGCGGTTGACGCTTTGGCCGACGAGGTCATCAAAACCTGTGGCCGTTGTGATTTCCTCATCAACGGTGCAGGTGGAAACAATGCAAAATGTCAGCCTAAAATCACAGAGTTTGACCCTCGTGAGCTCGAGGATGACCGCCCCGATGATCTGGTCGGTATTTACAACGTCGATATGGATGTTTTTGAGAATATTATCAAACTTAACACCATGGGCACCGTTTATCCCCTGTTGGCATTTGCAAAATATATGGTAAAGCAGGGCGGCGGCAGCATCATCAACTTCGCTTCAATGAACACCTACTGTCCTTTGACCCGTAACTTTGCTTATGCAATGAGCAAGGCCGCCGTTGCTAACTTTACTCAGAGCTTTGCGGCTTATTTTGCCAAGACCGGCATCCGCATCAACGCAGTTGCTCCCGGATTTATTCTGAACCCCCGAAGCAAGCTGATTTTGGGCACCGTTGAGGAAGGCCTCACCAAGCGTGGCAAGGATGTTATCGACCACACTCCCATGGGCAACTTCGGCTCGGCTCACGATATGTGCGGTGCCATCCGTTGGCTTATCGACGACGAGGCGGCAGGCTTTGTTACCGGTATCACCGTTCCAGTAGACGGCGGATTTTTGACCCTTTCGGGTGTTTGACGGAGGATAATATGATACTTGCAGATTATTTCCGTCCCGAACATGATACCACATGGGATTTTGCCATTGCTTCGGGTGTTAAGCACGGTGTTATCCGCCTGCCCGAGGACGGCAAGTTTGATTATGCCGACAAGTCGCATTGGGATGCCTTGGTAAAAAAGTTCAACGATTTCGGCATAACCCCCGTGGCTATCGAGCCTATGCCCAACGAGCTTCACGACCACATCAAGGCAGGCGACGATTTGCGTGATTGGGCCATCGAAAAGGTCATTTCAATGTTCCCTAACATGGCGGCTCACGGTATTACCACAATATGCTTTAACTTTATGGCACACATCGGTTGGCTTCGCACCTCGTCGGAATTCCCCGAGCGTGGCGGTGCCAAGGTGACCGAGTTCAATATGGCAGATTTCAAACCTACGGGTGCAAAAATCACGGCCGAGGAATTATGGGCAAACTATGAGTATTTTGTCAAGGCAGTTGTCCCCCACGCCGAAAAATACGGCATAAAACTTGGACTTCATCCCGATGATCCGCCCGTGCCCCGTCTTGGTGATGTCGAAAGAATTATGATCTCCAAGGAGAACATTAAAAAAGCGGTTTACGGTATTGTGCAATCGGACAGCCTCGGTATTACAATGTGCCAGGCCAACTACTTTATAATGGGCGAGGACTTGGAAAAGACCATTGAGGAGTTTGCCGACAAAATTTTTATGGTGCATTTCCGCAATACGACCGGCACACCCGACCACTTCCGTGAGACCTATCACGACAACGGCGACATTGATATGGCAAAAATTATGAAGGCTTACGTCAAAAACGGCGTGAACGTGCCTATCCGTGTTGACCACGTTCCCACTATGGCAGGTGAAATTTCCACCCTACCCGGTTATGATGCTTTAGGCAGACTGTTTGCAATCGGCTACTTAAAAGGCATTTTAGATGCAACGGAGGAATAATTATGCTTAAAATCAACAATGAGATCATCAAACAACAGCCTAACTTCTGGAACCATTTTCTTTTCCACCCCACCGATGCGGTTGAAGACCCGTGGGGCAGACGAATCTTAGACCAGATTGCCGAGGACAAGTCGATTAAAATGGTTCGCATCTACACCATGTTTGAGGACATTGTGTACCGTGACGGAGAGGGCAAGATTCAATACGATTGGCGTTTGAGCGACCTTCGTCTTGACTATATGCTTGAAAAAGGATATGATCTTTTACTTGCATACGCAGGTATCCCCAAGTGCATATCGCTTCCCAGCGAAAACCAGACGATCGGTACAAAAGGCAAGGCCCGATATAAAGGCAAGTATTGGAACCCCGCACCGCCCGAGAACTATGACGATTGGGAAGAAATATGCTATCAGTATACCAAGCACAATGTTGAGCGTTACGGCTTAGAGACCGTTTCAAAATGGCTTTGCCAGTGTCATAATGAATCAGACCACGTGTATTTTATGCCCGAGTTGAATGAGGATGAAAACAAATACGAGAAAAAGGCAAAGGAGTTTTGCAAGCTCTATGCTGCCTTTGAAAGAGGAGTACGCCGTGTTTCCGAGGATATACCGATAGGCGGTCCCAACTTTGCATTTAAAAGCACGATAGGCGTATTCCTGCCGTATGTCAAGGAAAACAACCTTAAGCTGGATTTTATTTCATTGCACAATTACGGCACCGGTCCAAAACGGCTTCATGAAAAAACTGCAAGAATTACTGTGGCAAACACCATGAAGGTCCACGAATGGCAGATGGGATATATCCGCGAGCACGGCTTTGAAGACACCAAGATAATTCTCGATGAGTGGGGCGCCGCCAGCGGCGGTTTTAAAAACTGCGAGGATGTCCCCGAGTTGATATTCCGCGAGAACGAGGTGTACTCGGCGTATTATGTTAAGCTGATCCACGAATTCATAAAAGCGAATTATAAAATAGACAAAATGATGATCTGTTTATCGGGTCAGCACGAAATGACCGAGGACTTCTCGGGCTTCCGCAATTTCTTCACCCTCAATTTCATCCGCAAGCCTATCTACAATGCCTACTGCCTTGCCGCAAAGCTACACGAAGGCTTACTTTCCTATGAAACCGAAAACCAAAACATCTTTGCCGTTCCTACCAAGGATGAAAACGGTAATATGGCAGTTATGCTGACCTACTGCGATGAATATTTTGAGGAAAGCATCCCCGAAATTTCCGAAACGGTAGACCTCGGTGCCGAATTTGACGGCAAAAAGATAACAGTCTGGTGTATCGACAAGGAAACCACCAACCCCTACCGCCTGGCACAGAAAAAGAATATCGGCAAAATCCCCACAAAGGAAGAAATCGCCCTGCTTCGTGAGGAAGGCAAGCTGAAACCTGTCGCAGAATTTGTTTATAGCGACAGCGACAAATTCACCCTCAAGCTCACCGCCAACTGCACCTATATGTTGACCGCAGAATAAACAAAAAGCTGTATCGCTTCAATGAAGTGATACAGCTTTTGATTTTAGAACAAGTGCTTGATCTTGGAAAGCTCGGCCTGACGCTGATCGATCTCGACACGGTCGTGGATCGGAACGTAGGTAAGCGGATGAATGGTGCTCTTATAAGCAGGACGGATGATACGGCCGCCGGTGGTCAGCTCCTCGGCACGGTGGGCACACCAGCCTGCCACACGGGAGATTGCAAACAATGCGGTATACATCTCGACAGGCAGACCCATCATAGAATATACAAAGCCGGAATAGAAGTCAACATTGGGGCAGATTATCTTACTGCCGCCCTTGACCGTGGCAAACAGATGGGGTGTCAGCTCGGCTATTCTGTCCATAAGCTTCAGCTCATCCATTCTGCCTTTCTTGATAGCAAGGTCCTCGGCACTGCGACGGAGCAGCACGGCTCTCGGGTCGGAAAGCGTGTAGATAGCGTGACCCATACCGTAAACAAGACCTGTTCCGTCAAAGGCCTGCTTTTTGAGTATCTTTGTGAGATAATCGGCAAGCTCACCATCGTCATCCCAATTCTTGACGTTCTGCTTGATATCGTCCATCATTTCGCAGACCTTGATATTGGCACCGCCGTGCTTGGGGCCCTTCAAGGAGCTTACCGAGCCTGCAATGGCCGAATAAATATCGGTTCCCGAAGATGTCAGCACACGGGTGGTGAAGGTCGAATTATTACCGCCGCCGTGCTCTGCATGGAGCATCAACGCAAGGTCTAAAAGATGAACCTCATCCTCGGTATAGCTCGAGTCGGGACGGATGATATGCAGAATGTTCTCGGCCGTGGAAAGCTCCGGCTTGGGGAAATGCATATAAAGGCTTTCCTTATCGTAAAAATGCTTCTTGGCCTGATAGGCATAAGCAACGATTATCGGGAAGCGTGCAAAAAGCTCGATGCTCTGACGCAGATTGTTTTCAAGCGAGTTATCGTCGGCTCTCTCATCAAAAGGCGACAAAGCAAGCACCGCACGGGAAAGGTTGCTCATAATATTGCGGCTGGGCAGACGCAGTATCATATCCTCGGCAAAATAATCGGGCAGCATACGCATAGAGCCGACCACCTTGTTGAACTCCTTGAGCTCATCATCGGTGGGCAGCTTGCCCATCATAAGAAGGTATGCAACCTCCTCAAAGCCGAAACGGTTTTCCTCAATGCAGTTGTCCACAAGATCCTCAATGGAATAGCCACGGTAGGTCAGCTCGCCGTGGATGGGCATACGCTCGCCCTCGTTGAGCAGGTATCCGTGAACGTTACAGATCTGTGTTACACCGGCAAGAACGCCCGTACCATCGGAATTTCTCAAGCCACGCTTGACGTTGTAGCGTTCAAAATCGGAAGCAGGTATTGAATTGTGCTTCTTGTATTCCTCCGAAAGTCGGCCGAAATAGCCGTCGGGAACATAAAATTCATTATCAGACATAGTGACCTCGATTCATTATCCGCCTTGCGTTTTGGCGGTATTTCTTCATAAAATTAAGTTATTAGGCAATATTTTACTAAAATATTTTAGATTAGTCAAGTAAAAACCGTCAAAACTTAATTTTCTTAACGCAAATACTTAATTTATGCACATCGGCGCTAATATAATAAGCCGACCGCCTTACTTTCTAAAGCAGACGGTCGGCTTTTAGTTTTTAAAATAAGGTTAGTTTTTGAGGCTCTGCAACGGTGCAGGGATCCTTCCGCCACGGGAGATGAATTTGAGCGGAGAATATTTGCTGACCGGCATAACGGGACCCGAGCCCAACAGACCGCCGAAGTTCAGCTCCTCGCCCACACTCAAACCGATAGCAGGGATAACACGGACGGCGGTGGTCTTGGAGTTGACCATTCCGATGGCGGCCTCGTCGGCGATGATGGCCGAAATGACCTCACTTGGAGTATCGCCGGGGATGTTTATCATATCAAGACCAACCGAGCAAACGGCCGTCATAGCCTCTAATTTTTCAATTGTCAATGCACCGCTTCTTGCGGCATCGATCATACCTGCGTCCTCGGTCACGGGGATGAATGCGCCCGAAAGACCGCCAACGTGGCTGGATGCCATAACACCGCCCTTTTTGACGGCATCGTTGAGCATTGCAAGGCAGGCGGTGGTACCGCAGGCACCGACCGATTCAAGACCTATCTCCTCCAGAATATGTGCAACCGAGTCACCGACCGCAGGGGTGGGGGCCAAAGACAGGTCGATAATACCGAACTGAACGCCCAAGCGCTGGCTGGCACGCTGTGCAACAAGCTGACCCATACGGGTGATCTTGAATGCGGTACGCTTGATGAGGTCGGCAACACCCGAAAGATCAAGACCTTGAGCCTCGGGACGTGCCAATGCGGCACGGACAACACCGGGGCCCGAAACGCCGACGTTGATAACACAGTCGGGTTCACCGGGGCCGTGGAATGCGCCTGCCATAAAGGGGTTATCCTCCGGAGCGTTGCAGAAAACGACCAGCTTTGCGGCACCGATGCACTGACGGTCGGCGGTAAGCTCGGCCGATTTGCGTACAACTTTACCCATCATCGCAATAGCATCCATATTAAGACCCGTCTTGGTCGAGCCAATGTTGACCGACGAGCAGATGTGGTCGGTAATGCTCAAGGCTTCGGGGATGCTTTCGATAAGCTCCCTGTCGCCTGCGGCAAAGCCCTTTTGCACAAGTGCCGAATATCCGCCGATGAAGTTGACACCAACCTCACGGGCAGCCTTTTCGAGTGTGATCGCAAATTTCACGACCTCCTTTGAACGGCAGGCGGCGGCGATCATTGCAATGGGAGTGACCGAAATTCGCTTGTTGATAATGGGAATACCCAGTTCCTTTTCGATCTCCTCGCAAACGGGGACAAGATTTTTAGCCTTGGTGGTTATCTTTTCATAAACACGGGAGCAGGCCTTATCAATATCGCTGTCGATACAGTCGAGCAACGAGATACCCATGGTAACGGTTCTGATATCAAGGTTCTCGTCCTGTATCATGCTTATGGTTTCAAGAATATCTCTTGTTTCTAACATTTAAGTACACCTCAGATTCTGTGCATTGAGTTGAAAAGATCCTCGTGCATAACGTGGACGTCCATGCCGATTTCCTTGCCGAGCTTTGCCATAGCATCGCTGAAATCGCCAAACGGAACGCTGAGCTTATCAACGTCACCGATCATAATCATACAGAACATATCCTGCAGGATAGACTGCGAAACGTCGAGAATATTAACGTTATACTTTGCGCACTCGGTAGACACCTTGGCCAAAATACCGACGGCATCCTTACCGACAACGGTCAAAACTGCTTTCATATAAAAACACTTCCTTATATATAATGAAGTTATTTTACCACAAATTACTCGTAATGTAAAGAGCAGTTTTGCATGTTTTGATCGTGGTTTTCTTTCCTATACGTCCGTTTTGCGATATGTTGTTGAAATTTTAACATTTGTATGATAAAATAGTAAAAACACCTAAATCACAGTTTCAAGGGGAAAATTATGGCCAAGAAAAAGCATAACGACGAGTTTTCTGTTAAGGACAGTATGATATTTGAGCGCTCCGACCGCAAAAAAGCTGACGAGGACGGCGCCGCACCCAAAAAGCCTAAGAACCGCAAAAAACTTGCGATGGGCATTGTAGCCGCCATACTTATCGTGTTTATCGGTATTCCATGGCTTGTTGTTACCATTGCCAAGTCCAATTCTGACTCCTATGTTAATGACGGTCAGCCTAAAAAGAGCTATTCGGAGCTTTTGTCCGATGTTGAGGCAACCGAAAAGTCGACCGAGCTGCACGGGTTGAAGAACCCCGACCTCAAGGATCAGGCGGCGGTTGAAAGGCTGATTGCTTTCCTTCAGCTTGAAAACGAGCTTGGAAGCTACACCGTTGAGGTTCAGAACGAGGCCAAGCCCTATACCCTGACCCTCAAGTTCAAGCTTTCACACGATGTTCCTGCCGAGGGTCAGCCCGACAAGTGGGAGCAGACCGTGATTCAGTATTCCACCGCAATACTGTCGCTCATCAATAACATTGCAGAGGTCAGATGGGAGTTCCCTGTTGGCAACAGCACGGGCGGCTCATACTTCACACGTGCCGATGCCGAAAAGCTTTACAACCTCGGTGTCACGGCGGTGACCTTTGCCAAAACCCCCGAAAGTGTGCAGCTTATGCTGAATCAGCTTGGAATTGACCTTTACTAAACTAAATCAAGCCAAACGAAAACGGAGATGCTGTCTTGCATCTCCGTTTAATCATCGCTGTGCATTGTTATTGAAGTAATTGGCAGGTTGCGGCACCTTAACCATTTGATAAGCGCCTTGACGATTGCTTTGCGGCAACCGCCGAAGTCGACCGCTATGCGCACCGTTTTCTCCTGCTCGAACACCTTGTGCAGACAGATGTATCGGATACTGTAGCGGTGCCATTTATCCCATTTGTGCATAAATGCAAAGAAATATTTTTCAATCATCTTGCCTATTTCGTGTGAGACGTCGCAGGAAAGGGTCACATCAAAAAAGACCTCGGGGAAGCAATGGTCCTCGGCCTCGTAAAAAGCAAAGCTATTCAATTTTCGGTTGCTTTTAAACAGCCCCAAAAATCCCATTATGTCGCATCCCTTTTATGTTTGTCGTTTTAGTTTTCATTATTATATAGTTAACTTTTCGTTTTGTCAACTAAAATCTACAATATTCATCAAAAAAGTCGAAAATGCAATAAAAATCCGCCGCTGTATCAAAATACAACGGCGGATTTTTATTTTACTTAAATATTTCCGATCAATCCTTTACGGTCAGCTTATAAGCGGTGGTTCTGCGGTAGATCTCGGCCTTTTTGAGCACGGGTGACGGGAAGTGTGCAAACGATGTCGAGTTGGGGTAACCCTGAGTTTCGAGACAGACTGCACCGTAACGCTCATACTCGGCACCGTATTTACCGATAAGCGGCTTCATGCCGTTACCTGCATATATCTGACAGCCCGGCTGATCGGTGAAGCAGATCATCTCGATACCGGTCTTGTTGCTGTAAAGACGTGCAAACTCACGGTAGCCCTTGCCGTCAAGGATGAAGTTGTGGTCGATACCGCTAACCGTCTTGGCAGGGCCATAATCGGAGTTAATGGCATCACCCAAGCGCTTACCCTCTCTGAAATCGAATGCGGTGCCACGGACGGCAAGAATGTTGCCGTTGGCAAGGCAGGCATCATCGGTCTCGCAAAATGCCGAAGCCGACATCTGCAGGGTATGGTCAAGAATATTGCCGGGATTTACGGCACCGTTGAGGTTGAAATAAGAGTGGTTGGTGAAGTTTACAACGGTGTCGGCATCACTGATGGCATAGTAATCAAGCACCAACGTTCCGTCCAGCTTTAAGGAATAGGTGATCTGCATATCAAGGTTGCCGGGGTAGCCCTCGTCACCGTCACGGCTCAAGAGGCTGAACTCGATGGTGTGATTGTTGATGTCACGCACATTGAAGAAACGGTGGCTGAAGCCAACGTCACCGCCGTGCAGATGGTTGGAGCCGTTGTTGGTTGCAAGGGTGTATTCCTTGCCGTTGAGGGTGAATTTGCCGCCCTCGATACGGTTACCGAAACGACCGATGGTTGCGCCCATATAACCGATCTTGCCGGTGTAAGGCTCAACGCTGTCAAAGCCCAAAACCACGTCGGTATCGTTGCCGTCACGGTCGGGTCCGCAGAATTTTACCAAGGTTGCGCCAAAGTCGGTAACGTAGGCCGTGTATTTGCCTCTTTTAAGCTTGTAGAGCTTGGCTTCACGGCCGTCAGGGGTCATGCCGAATGATGTTGACTTGATCATAAATAAACCACCTTATTTATTATATATTATTTACTTCGATTGATCATAAGGCTCCCTTTTGAGGGAGCTGTCAGCGAAGCTGACTGAGGGAGTACTCCTTCCGTCACGGCTACGCCGTGCCACCTTCCTCTGAGAGGAAGGCTTATAGAACTGAACGCAAAACGATTATTCTATCGCAAACAGTTCTTTAGCATTGTCAGAGGTGACCTTCAGTACCTCGTTGACGCTGATGCTTTTTATCTCGGAAATCTTCATTGCCGTGTAGTAGATATACGCCGAATGGCAGGTCTTGCCACGGTATGGCACGGGTGACAGATACGGTGCATCGGTCTCAAGCAATATCCTCTCAAGCGGGATCGCCTCGACCGTTTCAACCAGCTTACGTGCGTTCGAAAAGGTCAAAACACCGCCGACACCGATATACATTCCGAGCTTGACAAGCTCGAGCGCCATTTCACGGCTGCCCGAAAAGCAATGTAAACTGCCCTTTGGCCTTATCTCACGGATGATGTCCAACGTGTCGCCGTGAGCCTCACGGTCGTGGACGATAACGGGAACCCCAAGCTCATTGGCAAGCTCGCATTGACGGCGAAAAACCGCCTTTTGCTGTTCTTTTCGGTCGGTTGACCAATAATAGTCAAGACCTATCTCCCCTATTGCCACCACCTTGGGGTGTTTTAAAAGCTCACGAAGTCTTGCTTCGTCAACCTCTGCACCCTTGGTTTCGACCGTCTCGGGGTGAATGCCGACCGCCGTGTAGCAAAAACCGTGCTCGGCCGACATTTCAAGGCACTTTTCGGCCGAGCCGAAAAGGTCGGTCGAGTTGTTTATAATATATCCTACGCCGTGCTCGGACAAAGTATTCAGAAGCTCAGAACGATTTTCATCAAAACGCTCATCGTCATAATGTGCGTGGGTGTCAAAAATACTTTTCGGCGGCGCAAAAAATCCCTGATTTAAGTCCATTATCTTACCTTTGCACCGGCAGGAACACCGTCGAGGAATACCACCTTGACATCGTCCTCACCTGCGTCGGCGGCAAGGATCATTCCTTGGGACTCAACACCGCACAAAACGGCAGGCTTTAAGTTGGCAACGCAGATGACCGTCTTGCCGATAAGATCGTCGGGGGTGTACCACTTGGCGATACCCGAAGCTACGATCCTCTCTTTTCCGCTACCGTCATCCAAGGTCAGCTTCAAAAGCTTCTTGGCTTTTTTGATGGGCTCACAGTTTGTAACCTTGCAGGCACGAAGGTCGATCTTCATAAACTCGTCGAAGGTGATCTCATCAAGGAATGCAATGCCTTCTGCTTTTTTAGCCTCGGCTTCGGCAGCCTTCATAGCGGCCTCCTGCTCGGCGGCCAATTCTGCCAGCACCTTTTCGGTGTCAAGACGTGCGAACAACGGCTGACCCTCGCCGACGGTATAGCTATCCACTGCACCGAAATCAAGCGAATCACAATCACACTTGATCTGTGCAATGATCTTGTCGGAGCTTTCGGGGCAGATGGGTGCGATCAACTGTGCCAAAATGCGGATGCCCTCAAGCAGGTTATACATAACGGCGGCCAAGCGATCCTTACTTGCCTCGTCCTTGGCCAACGACCAAGGCATGGTCTCGTCGATATACTTGTTGCAACGGCGTGCAAGGTTCATCACGGTCTCGCAGGCATCGGCGTTGCGGTAAGCGTCCATCAGCTTGTCGTACTTTTCGACCGTTTCGATTGCCGTATTGCGAAGGTCGGTATCAAACTCGTCAAAATCGGCGGCGGGCTTCCCTACAGTACCGCCGAAATACTTGTTGGTCATAGCGATGGTGCGGTTTACAAGGTTGCCCAAAGTATTTGCGAGGTCGGTGTTGTACTTGTTCATAAAGTTTTCGTAGGTGATAACACCGTCCTGCGCAAAGGGCATCTCGGAAAGGAGATAGTAACGCACGGCATCGGTACCGAAGCGCTTGACCATATCGTCAGCGTAAATAACGTTGCCCTTAGACTTGCTCATCTTGTCGTCACCCGACAACAGCCACGGATGACCCAAAACCTGCTTCGGCAACGGCTCACCCAAGGCCATCAGGATGATGGGCCAATAAATGGTGTGGAAGCGGACGATGTCCTTGCCGATAACGTGCAGGTCGGCAGGCCAATATTTCTTGTAGTCCTCACTCGAGCCGTCGGGATTGTAGCCGACACCGGTGATATAGTTGGTCAAAGCGTCAAGCCAGACGTAAATAACGTGCTTGTCGTCAAAATCGACGGGGATGCCCCACTTGAACGAGGTGCGTGACACACAAAGGTCGGAAAGACCGGGCTTGATGAAGTTGTTTATCATCTCGGCCTTGCGGGATGCGGGTGTGAAGAAATCGGGAGTATTCTCGTAATACTCGACCAGCTTATCCTGATACTTGGAAAGCTTAAGGTAGTAGGTTTCTTCCTTTGAATCAATGCATTCACGACCGCAGTCAGGACATTTACCATCGACAAGCTGTGAAGGCGGAACAAAAGATTCACAGGGTACGCAATATTTGCCCTCATACTCGGACTTATAGATATCGCCCTTTTCGTAGAGCTTTTTGAATATCTTTTTAACGGCATCCTCGTGGTCCAAATCGGTGGTGCGGATGAAGCGGTCATAGGTGACGTTAAGGCAGTCCCATACCGACTTTATCTCGCCTGCGACATTGTCAACAAGCTGTTTGGGAGTAAGTCCCATTTCTTTTGCGTTTTCTTCGATCTTCTGACCGTGCTCGTCAGAGCCGGTGAGGAAACGGACGTCAAAGCCCTTTTTCCTCTTATATCTTGCTATCATATCGGCCAGCACGATATCATAAGAGTTACCGATATGCGGCTTTTTGGAGGCGTAAGCGATAGCCGTTGTAATATAAAATTTCTGTTTTTCCATGTGGATCTACCTTCCTTTACACAAATGAAGTGCCCAGGGTGGCAAGAGCCAAATCTGTCACGCCTGGCAAATAATATTTTTATGTTTTTTCTCGCCTCATCGTTTGTAATACCTATGTATTACTGCACTCTTCGGCTTCGACCTCTCAAAAAAATATTTATTTGACAGGTCGAAGAGTTTCTCTCTGCCAACTTTTACTGTAAGGCGAAGCGTGGAGTTTGCAGTAAGGCTTTTGCCTTACAAAAACGAACGCGAGAAAGACAGGAAAAGGTGGCGAGCGAAACCGTAACAGATATGGCTCTTGTCACCCTGATTTTATGCACCGAATGAAAGCGCATAAATATACACCTTATTTTACCACATTGTAAACCCGTTTACAAGTGGCAAACTTAAAAAAGTGAGCGCCGCAAACACACGGCATCCCACTTTTTTAATGATCTGTTATTTTTTCAAAGCCGTCTGCAGGTCGGTGCCTATCTCATTACGAAGCTTTAAAAATGCGTTGCTGTCGACCGAAACCTCGGATGGCTTGGGACTGCAGGAATAAAGCTTTTTCAAAACATACTCCTTACCCAACACCTGCTCGGCCAAGGATAAAAGCCCGTAATCCTCCATACCGTCACGTATGCATTTAAGTCTTAACGAGGCAACGGGGCCATCTATCCCGACCTTTTCGCCGGGATACACAAGGATACCTTCACCGTAAACGGGATAACTCAAGGTCTTGGTGTCAACATCGGTCCAAGGGTCGTTTGTTTTTATCCAATAGTTGGTACACCAATAAAGGAAACCGCTTACACCGTAGCGGTACTGTTGCCAGAAAAGCACACGGTGGTCGAGCCCGTTTTCATCAACAAAAACATTCATATACGGCTTGCCGGGGGTGTTGCACACATACCACCAAAGCTCACGTCCACGGTTCAAATGGTCGTCCATTCGTGTTTTGAAGGGCAGTTGAGTCTTCAACTGTGACTCGGAGTAGATAAACTCATCCTCCCACATACAAGGCTTGGGACAGGGCACATCGACGGTGTCCAGCAAAAACTGTGTCTGATCATAGTCGGATGTTACGTCGATATTGGTGTAATAGGGGCAGATTATCTTTATTTCGGGGCAAAGCTCCTTTAGGTATTCACACCTTGTTCTGAGGCTATTGAGCCTTTCTATGGTGTTTGGTTCATCAGTAGGATAAAAATAAGCCTTTTTAAGCCATTCGGGATTGGATTTTATCTTGGCACAGTAGGCAAGAATGACCGATTCCTCAACGTCGTGACTGCACGGCACTCTGAAGCCTGTAACACGTGGGTCGGACATATATTTATCGGCCCTTGTATCAAGAATATCATACGGCAAATAATACGGACTAAGGCCGTGCTGGAGCATCATTTCGTAATACTTCAAATAGGTTTCATCGGTGTAATTTGAGGTATAGACCTTAAGATAATCCTTGTTGATGCTGACGGCACTTGCGCTTTTAGAGGCATCCGACAGTGTAAAGTCCCACACGGTAATGTCGGCCGTCACGGTATTGCTGACCGCCGTGTCCCCCGACATAAGGCAAAATTTGAGTGGGTGCTTGCCCGAGTTCACCTTTTGGACAGTCTTGATATCCACCAAAAATGTTATACTGTTGCCCGAAAGCAGAGAAAACTCTCCACCGTCAAACGGCACCAACGGGTCGGGGTACAGCTTGTCGCCGCAGGGCACATAATTTTCGGTGAAATACTGTAGCTCAATGCCGCTCAAATCGCCCAAAACGGTCAATCTTGCGTTGGCTATATCCTTTTTGGCGGTAAAAGCAATATGTACCGATTCGGTCTCGTTTTTAGCCATACCGACAACCAAAGCCGTATCGGAAATATTGCAGGGAACGCTCTCGGAATACTTATCAAAGCCGTTGTAAATAACAGCCCTTGTATCAAATTCATCGGCATCGTCTGCCACATCGGACGATACGCCTGATTGAACGTTGGAGGATGAATCGAACGAAGGCTCTGAGGCCGAGCCACCGTCTGTATCCGAACCGCAACCGCACGTCAAAAACAAAAAGGTAAGCACCAAAACCGTTGACAAAACGACACGAAGCCTGCCCATAAAACGACCTCCAAAAAATAAAAGATACACTATCTTTAAGATAGCATATCTTTTAAACAAATTCAACATTTTGTCGTAAAATCAATCAGCATATTTTACGACCTCGGTTTTATATACACCGTTGCCGTAGTAGTATTCAAACTCAAACCCATCAGCCTGCCACTCGAATTTATACATTTCTTGATCCATCACAAGATAATCGTCGGCATGATATTCGCCAAGCTTTTGTATTGTGAATCGGGACGTTCTTTCATAAAAGTCGCCCCAACTGCCAAATAGAAATGATTCTTCCTTGACGATTATTTCGTGTTGTCCGTCGGGTGATGTGACGGTGTAATAATTGTAGTCGGGCGCAAACGCCATCGACAAAAGCGTTCCGAATACACCGAAAAACGAGATTGCCACACCCAGAATGATCGACACGACAATGGCGATAACCTTGATTTTTTTGAAGGAAAACAGTAAAAACGCAACAGTCAGCCCAAACGAAACCAAAAGCACCCCTAAAGCTACTCTTAATATTTCACTTGAATCAAAGCCTCCGAAATAAAGGTAAGTGCCGTTGTTTTTCAGAACGGACAGCGCAGCGTAAACCGTCAACGTGACGGCAAAGCAAATACCGCTTATTTTAAAAGCCAACCAAGGTTTTGGATTTAGTTTAGCCATTATATATCCTCCTTCAATCTTTATAAAAATCAAACTGCAGGTCTGTCTTTTTGCCGTAACCTTCGCTGACCTCAATGGAAAAACCGTGCTCACTCCACTTTATCTCATCCTCAAAATCAGAGCGTGACGGATATATCTGCTCACGGTAGTTCTCCCCTATTTTGCGCATTACGTTTTCGGAGGTCCTTTCAAAAATCTCGGCCGCATCACCGGCAAAATATTGCCTTCGCTGAAAAATTATTTCATGCTCACCGTCGGGTGAAGTAAATGTGTAATAAGAAATTGAAGGGGCGGCAAAAGCTATAGAAATAAAAAGCCACGCCGAAAAAAGCAAAACAGGTATTGACAATAGAATCGGTGCAACGACCGAGTCAAAAACCGCAAATAAAAATGCAATTACCGTCAACGCAAAGGAAAATATCAGCAACACAGAAAGATTTCCGCATATTTCGTCTGATGAAAAACTGCCAAAATAAAGGCTGATGCCGTTTTCCAACAGTGCTTTGAAGATTACAAAGCAAATAAACTCAAGCACAGTGATACTGCACAAGACAAAAAATATCCACCATTTTACCGAAAGCTTTCTTTTGGCTTCTTCCATAAATTCACCCTAAAAATACCTTTCCAAAATCCCGAAGTATTGGTCGGGGATGTTGTAATATTTGCACTCCGAGCGGTCGGGTGATACCTCGACAGTTATTATCCATTTGCCGTTCAGCTTGCCCATAAAGCCTTTATTGACCGTTGCCACGGGGCAATTTTCATAGGCAACATACATAGTTTCAAGGTTTTGCACCTCGTTTTCGACAAACAGACCGCCGTATGACGATTTATAACTGCCCTGAACGTGGCTTTTGGCGAGTATCGCACCCACCGCCTGCAAAAGCTCTTTATCGGTTATATCCTTGTAATTCCAATTGACACGAGTGACCGTGCCATAGTTAGGTATTTCGTAGTCATCGCAAACGTAAAGGTTGCTGTCGACAAACGAGGACACCAGCAGGAAATTATGCTCGGGATCGCCCTTGATTTCATATACATCAAGACCGTTGGTCGTTTTTGCGATCCTGCGGCCGGCATCGTATTTTCCGTACACGGGGCTATAGGTTCTGCCCTGCCACTCAAGGCTCTCCAACCCCACTACCACCGAACGGTCGGTAACAAGGGCGCCAAAATACCACAATACGCCGACAACAAGCGCCGCAACCGCCAACACCGCCGAAGTGACAGCCACCGCTATCGTGGCTTTTCTCGACATACGGCCACCCCCTAAAACACAAAACGATAAAAGACCTTCTACCGTTAAAATAGCACATCTTTTATCGTTTGTCAATAATTATTTATTGTATTTTCAAACTTTTTTCCCAAAACGCATCATCGTAGAGGCGGCCGTAGGGGCGAACTGCGTTCGCCCGCCGCAAGACGACTTACGGAATCCCTCCGTCTTTTTGCTTCGCAAAAATCCACCTCCCTTTAGGCAAGGGAGGCTATGTAGGGGCGAACCTATGTGTTCGCCCGTCGAAAAACGGCTTTGCGGAACGGATAAATCCGTCCCCCACAAAATACTCGTTCACCGTT
>JAZQCY010000057.1:0-2133 GCA_045546555.1 Acutalibacteraceae bacterium
TCTACAATCATTATACTGACGTATTACAAGCGATGAGGCAAGACAAGGTGAAAAATTATTGATTTTAAGGCGTAACGGGTTCGACTCTCGTTACCCTAGATACAGCTTTGGCATTGGCCGACAATGTCCATTTCCACGTCATCCAAAGTGCACGAGTCATCATTTTGGTAAATACAAAAAATATTTTCACACAGCATATCTGTCACCTCAAATGCATTTTAGCATAACGGTAATAAAAATGCAACCATAAACGGTTATATAAATATAGTGGAAATTAAGCATAATATTGATGTAGGAGTTGATATTATGTTTAAGATCGAAAACGAATTTAAATCTGCGAATATTTCACGCACAGTAAGGTTCACAGAGCCGTTGTTTGAAAAGCTCAACAAGGTTGCAACCGAGAATGACATATCATTCAATCTGCTTGTGCTTCAATGCTGTAAATATGCGTTAGAAAATATGTCAGAGGACGAGCAAGAGAATTAAGTATTATGCAAATCCAACTTTCCGACCATTTTACCTATAAAAAACTACTGCGGTTCACATTGCCGTCGATTGCGATGATGATATTCACATCGATCTACGGCGTTGTGGACGGCTTTTTTGTGTCCAATTTTGTCGGCAAGGTTGAGTTTACCGCCGTCAATTTCATAATGCCGTTTTTGATGATACTTTCAACCGTCGGCTTTATGATAGGCACAGGTGGCGGAGCGCTGATAGGCAAGACCTTGGGCGAGGGCGACAATAAAAAGGCCAACAGCCTTTTTTCAATGTTTGTCTATATTTCAATAGCACTTGCAGTAGGTATTGCGGCGGTCGGTATTGCCGTTTTAAGGCCCGTGTCATCGCTTTTGGGTGCAGAGGGTCAGTTGCTCGATGACTGTGTGCGCTACGGCCGAATCGTGTTGATGGGTCTGCCGTTTTTCACGCTTCAAATGGAGTTTCAGACCTTTTATGTAACCGCCGAAAAGCCGAATTTGGGGCTGTATACCACCCTTGCCGCAGGCGTTGCAAATATGGTGTTGGATGCTTTGTTTGTGGGCGTTTTGCCCTTTGGGCTTGAGGGTGCCGCTGCCGCAACGGCCGCAAGCCAGGCGGTTGGAGGAATAATACCCCTTGTCTATTTTGCCCGACCCAATTCGAGCATTTTAAAACTTGGAAAGGCTAAATATGACGGCAAGGCGATGCTAAGAGCCTGCACCAACGGCTCGTCCGAGCTGATGAGCAACATTTCAATGTCGCTGGTCGGTATGCTTTACAACGTGCAGCTACTGAGATACGCAGGTGAGGACGGTGTTGCCGCCTACGGTGTGCTGATGTACGTCAATATGATATTTTTGGCCATTTTCATTGGCTACGTTATCGGCACGGCGCCCGTGGTCAGCTTCCATTACGGCGCAGACAATCACAGTGAGCTCAAAAGCCTTTTGAAAAAGAGCTTTGTCATTATCGGCGTATCATCGGTGTCGATGGTGCTGTTGTCAATCGTGTTGGCCAAGCCGTTGTCGATGCTTTTTGCAAGCAGTCACCCCGACCTTTTGGCCATGACGGTCAGAGGCTTCTACATTTTCTCGTTCAGCTTCCTTTTTGCAGGTTTGGCCATCTTCGGCTCGTCGTTTTTCACGGCGCTCAACAACGGTCTTATCTCGGCGCTCATATCATTTTTAAGAACGCTCGTTTTTCAGACCGCCGCCGTTATGCTGTTGCCGCTTGTGTTTGGTCTTGACGGAATCTGGATATCCATTGTTGTGGCCGAGCTTGCCGCCGCCGCATTGTCGGTCGCATTTATCTTTGCAAGGAAAAATAAGTATCATTATTTATAATCAAACTTAAAAACGGAACGGTGAGGGCACCGTTCCCTACAAGATAGTTTAGTGTAGGGAACGACGCCTCGTCGTTCCGCAGAAATTCAAACAATAACCCCGTAGTCGTCATTTTGACAACTACGGGGTTGATTTTGTGTCAGTTCAGATAAGGGCAATAGATGGGGATGGGGAGGATGGCGTTGGCACCTGCCGTTAGACTTTGGCGGAATGCGTTGTTGCCGGCAAAGAGGAAATCGTAAACTTCAAGGCCTTTCAAGGTAAAATCAGCCTTTTCGTCGGTTTCTTCAATACACGGCACACCGCT
>JAZQCY010000058.1:0-15592 GCA_045546555.1 Acutalibacteraceae bacterium
ACACTTGAATATCTGCACAAGGGCGGCCGTTGCTCTTCTATCGCCGCTTTGGGCGCAAATCTTTTGAAGCTTCGTCCCATGATTCAGGTCAAGGACGGCAAAATGGGTGTTGCTAAGAAATACCGCGGTAAAATGCCCGAGGTATTTAAGCAGTATGTCAGCGAAAAGCTTAACGATGAAAACAAGTTTATCGGCAAGCGTATTTTCATAACACACTCCGGCAACTGCGATGAGATCGCCGTTGAGCTCAAGGCAATGGTTGAAGCGGCCTATCCCGATAAGGAGGTTCTCATTACCCGTGCCGGCTGTACCGTTTCCTGCCATTGCGGCCCCGGAACCTTGGGTGTTCTCGGAATAAGAGAAAACAAGATCTGATTTAAGTCAATATATTATCAAAGCCTGCCTCACCAAATCGGTGAAGCAGGCTTTTTATTACTGCTTATTTTCAATAACGTGGACATCAAGCTGGTTGTAAGGAATGGTAATTCCGTTTTTGTCAAACTCTTCCCTTATCTTCTCAAGCAGGTCGAAATGCAAGGTCCAGAAGTTTTCGGCCTTACACCATACACGCAGGGTTATAATAACACCGCTGTCGGCATGCTCGGAAACACGGACAAACGGCTCGGGATCGAGCATCGAATGCTCATGTGCACGCACCGCCTCCATAATAATGGCCTTGGCCTTTTCGGGATCGTCGTTGTAGCTAATACTAAACTGCAGGTCCATACGGCGGGTGGCTTCCTTGGAATAGTCGATAATGGTCTTGTTTACAAGCTGACCGTTGGGGATGACTATCTGACGGTTATCGGGTGTCTTGAGGGTGGTATGTATCATATCTATTTCCAAAACGGTACCCGAAACGCCGTCGGTTTCAATATAATGACCCGTAGAGAACGGTTGGGTCAAAAGCATCAAGATACCGCCGGCTATATTGCTGAGGCTGTCTTTAAGCGCCAACGAAATGGCAACTGCAGCTGCCGAGAATGCGGCAATAATACCGGTTGTTGAAATACCGAGGTTTGACAAAGCGGCAATCAAAACGACAATAAGTATAACAATATGAATTGCACGCAGTAAAAAGTTGATAAGCGAAATATCAAGCTCGGTTTTGGAAAGTCCCTTGCGAAGGATCTTTATAAGTAGCTTGCTAAAGATCCAACCGATAACCACAATCAGAATTGTGCCTAAGATTTTAAGACCGTAGGCCTTACCGAACCAAATAATTTTATTGAGTATATCTTCAAAAGTAAGAAATGCTAACATAAAAATATCCTTTTCAAAAAAATTATGTAGCGGCGGCCATTATCGGCCGCCGCATTTTAAATTATTCTTCTTGGGGAACAAGGTCGTCAACCGTAACGTTGACCTTGGCAACGCTGGTGCCGGTCATGCTCTGAACCTTGTCTTTTACATTAAGCTGAACAGCCTCGGCAACATCCTTAACCTTGATATGGTCATAAACGGTGATAAAGATATCAATGCTGATAGCACCGTTTTCGTTCACAAGACCGACAGATTTGGAATGTGTATTGCGTGAAGCATTCATCATTCTCTTCCAGTTTTTGAGCTGAATGGGACGTCTTGCAAGACCTGCAACACCTTCAACCTCCAATGCTGCAATACCTGCAATCTGAACGATAACCTCACTGTTAATTGCGAGACCGCTTGATTTCTTTGCTTCCATTTTGGACCTCCAATATAATAATAAATGTAATAAAACGCTAATGCTACACATCTATTATAACACAAATTTTCAAACACGCAACTATTTTACGGTGATTATTTTAATTTTTTCTAAATCTATTTCAATTTGCGAGGTCACAGCGTCCTGAATCTGCAGTGTTTGACTGGTCAAAAGGTCTTCCGACGGCACAATTACAGTCACCGTTTCATCCGACAGTATAACCAAGGCATCGTCAAAGCCCTTGGCCTTTATGACCGTTTCGATCGAGCCCTCGGCCGAAATATCATCGGCAATATCCTGCAACGAATCCAAGGCCTCCTTTTTATCCTTTTCCGAGGCGGTTGAATTGTTGACGACTGCAGTCAGTGTCTTAACCGTTTCGGTACGGTTTTGATTGCGCTCCTTGCGGGATGCGGCAACCTTGTCAACCGCTCCCGAGGTCTGTACCGCCTGCCCAAGATTGCTACTGTCAATATAATCATTGGCACCGAGATTGTTGCTTGCATTGTTTTCAGGTACTGTGTCAAACGATGAATACCTCATATTAAGCCACACCGCCGCCGCAAGACACAACACAAGTGTTGCGGTTACTATATGACGTTTTGAAAAAACCTTGCCCTTTTTCATTTTAAAAAAATCTCCCTTCATTAAGACCTGCCGATAATACAGATTTTATTTTCATCCACATTAAGTGCTGATTTGACCGCTAAGCGCACCGCCGATGACACAGCAC
This sequence comes from Acutalibacteraceae bacterium, assembly GCA_045546555.1. Classification (GTDB taxonomy): domain Bacteria; phylum Bacillota; class Clostridia; order Oscillospirales; family Acutalibacteraceae; genus UMGS172. The sequence goes on from JAZQCY010000058.1 coordinate 2,418, forward strand.
CCGTTTCACCGCTTTCGCAAACCACGACCACTCCCCTTATCACCGGCATTTTTTCGGTCACTATCAACGGCCGTTCGTTTCCGTCGGCATCCTTGACCGTGATGTAGGTCTTGTGGTTACTGTCGCTTTGCTGTGTTTTGAGTGCCGATTGATCCTTGGTGATATCGGCATCGGTCTTGACCTCATCGGCATAGATATATTCAGTGCCGCTTTCAAGCGTTATCATAACCGTGACCTTGGTGCCGCCGAGCATATCACCTATCAATTCCTCAAGCTTTTGCTCAAGACGGTCGGTATAATCGGCCGAGCTATCGGCTTTTGCGGCAACGCTCTGTGCTTCGGTCGGCGGTTGGTTGCTTGAAAAGTCGAATGATGAAATAAGCAAAAGCAGCAGACCGAATATACCGATTGCGATGAGAAAACTGCTTTTTGATTTTGGCAATTTTTCTTTTAATTTACTTAACCTTTCCTTAATCTCCATTATCCTTCCCTTTCCGTAACCTTACCGTTTAATCCAAGCTCACGCAGTACAGCCTCACAGGCATCACCCTGACCGATAGGACAAACGATCTCGGTTTCAATAATAGATATGCTTGTATCATCAAAAATATCCGCAGTAACAACAATTTCGTGATATTTAATTGAACGTTGCACCAACGTTTCTGCAACCGTTTTCTTTATGGCATTTTCGGTAGCTGTCACGTTTAACTCATTGACCGTTGTATTAAGCTCTGAGGCATTGATTTGGGTATCATACGAGCGGTCAAATTTGAAATCACTGATTTCTACCGAAACACCGCTGATTATTGCCACAGCAACCGAAACAATCGCAACCGATACCAATGTTTTAATGTTTTTCTGCATTGTACCGCTTGGGGTCAGCATCAGTATGACACCGAAAAACACAAACGACACACAAAGTGATGCAACGACCGATCTTAAAGCTTCCATTTTTACCTCATACCAACGAAACTACGGTTATTGAAATAATAAAAAGTACCCCAATAAATACGGTTATACCCAAAACAAACGCCACAGCCGAATCTACCGAACGTAAAAGCATTGCCGAGCGCTCTTTTATGAGAAGCTCGGCTATCATAGCTGTGAGCAAAAGCACAACTCTCCAAAGCAACAACTCGACTATAACAGGCAACATCAACATCGCAACGGCAATTATACCGTAAATTGCCACCGAAGATCCGAGTAGCTTCAAGCATCCCTTGACGGTTGCCAAGGCCTCGCCGACCGCACCGCCAACAACCGGCACGGTCGAGCCGATTATAAATTTTGCCGTCTTGTCCGACAATGAATCGGCCGAGCCGTTGATAAGTGTTTGTATGCCGAGTACAGCCAAAAGCACCGTTGTGCACAAGGTCAGAATCCAATTGGCGATACGCCTTACCGTTCGACCGACCGAGGCCGTGTTTATCTCGGTCAGCACCGAGCCGCTGACCGTCAACCCCAACTGCATACCCACAAGCGGTGTTATTACAAGTGAGCAAAGTGAGGTCACCGCTTCAGACACCCCGAGCATTAGCGATGAATAGCCTGCCGCTGTCAAAGACCTCCCACGGGAAATGAGTATTGCGGCAAACACCGGGATGAAGGCCAGCATAAACGTACCTGCCGACCTTATAGCCGAAACCGAGGCCATAACGGTGGACACCGCAGGCAGAACCGCCGATGCGGTTATACCAAGCGTTACCACGTATTCTATGTTTCTGTTTTCGTGCATCAATCCGCCTGCGGCCGAGCCGAAAAGCAACACCGCCAATATTGAAACACCTGCCAAAAGCGGACGTTTGCCGCCGCTTTTTAAAAAGCTTAATATCTGTTCAAATATGTTTTCAACCGTAAGCTCCTCAGTCCAGGAGGTATCAAGCCCCGATATATCAAGCTCATCCATATGTTGCCTGACATCATCGGGTAATGCCTCGGACAACTGTCCTGCACCGCTTTGCTCATATTGTTGACCATAGATATCCTCGGTTGTCAGTTCATTTGCCGAAACGGTTGGGGCAAGCCAAACCGCAAGCAAGACAACACACACAATAATCAGTTTTTTCATACGACAAGCCCCACTGCGGCATCCAGGATTTGTTTTATAAGCGGCAAGGTCATAACGGTTACGGAAATTTTCCCTGCCAGCTCGATTTTGGAGCTTAAAGAGGTTTGTCCGAAATCACGGCATAGATCAACGGCAAAGTTAGTGATGTAACACACCCCAAGACATTTCAGCACAAGCTTAAACACGTCACCGTCAAGACCTGCCGACAGAAAAACATCTTCTATATCAGAAAACAGTCCCGACGCTGAAATCAAAAGTGCCGTCAGAACAACGCTTCCTGCAACGGCCGACACCAAAATCGAGTATTCGGGAGCATAGCGTCTGATTGCTATAACGGCTATGGCGGTTAGTATGCAAACTATAATTATCGCAAGCATTTTATAAGCCAAAGACCGATTTCACGGTTTCAAACAGATTGCCTATTTCGGTCACCACCATTATCAGCACAACAACAAGCCCGGCAAGCGTAGTCAGCATAGCCTGCTCCTCTCGACCCGAGCGTTGCAAAAGCTGGTGCAACACGGCCACTATTATACCTACACCCGCCACTTGAAAAATAAAATCCACATCCATTACGGTCTTCCTTTAGATCAGTATAATAAACAAAGCCACACCCGCCAACACAAACAACGATCTGAACAGTCTGCCCTTTTCGGTAACATCCTTTTCAGCGCTGCCGAGCATTTGTTCAAATTTAAGCCTGTAGTATTCACAGTGTGCGGTCAGCTCCTTTATATTCCCGACCGACAGATCTACCACAAAATCGGTCACAACGGCTCGGTCAGATGAGGCTATGTCGGCGGCTATCAAAAGCTCACTCACGGCGGTGCGATTGGTTATATTGGTTTTGTCTATACGTTGCAGAAATTTCAGCTCTTTAATTCCGTTTTCCTTGAATATCTCAAATACACTACGGTGGGTACAACGCATTGTATTGGCGCAGGTTGCGGCAAAAAGCGTCAGCTTTTCAAGATATCGCCTGCGATGTGTCAATCGGTCGTAATAAACGAAGCCTATGGCCCCCACCGCAACGCCCAAGGCCAAAATCCCAAAAACTTTAAGCAAGTGAAACACCCCGTTCAACCGTCTTTAGGTCGAGCGTGCTACCGTCACCCACAACCTCATATATCTGCGGCTTGGCACCGACCGACGGCAAAAACACTACTCGACTAATAGCGCCCGAAGCCAAAATATCGGCCACAAAGCTTCTTTTATACAGCTCGTCTATACTACCCAAATGCGCAGTACAAACGGTATCTGCACCCGAATGAAAGCTTTTTAAAACGGCATTGGCTTCATAAGAGTTTCCTATTTCATCAAACGCCAAAACATTTGGGCTAAGGGTTCTTATGGCCATCTCTATCCCCTCCTTCTTGGTACAGCCCGTCAAAACATCGGTCAAGGGCCCAAGGTCGTTTTGAGGCACCGAGTCACTTGTGGCGGCAATCTCACCTCTTGGGTCTATGACCGCCACCCTGCGGCGAACCGTTCCAAGGCCGTTGGATATCAGTCTTATTGCATCTCTTAAAACGGTGGTCTTGCCCGACGACGGCGGCCCTGCAATCAACAAACCTTTATCAAGCACATGAGCTATCGGTTTGGCACAACCGATATACTCTGCGGCAATTCTGATATTGAGTGAGGATATATGTATAAGTCCCGAAATGCGACCGTCCTCGTATACCGCTGAGGCCGCAATACCAACACGGCAACCGTTTTTGACGGTCAAAAAGCCCTGCCTTATCTGCTCAGAATAGGCATAGGCCGAATAATTGCACATACTTTTGAAAACGGCCTCAACCTCATCACCGCTCACGGTATAAAGTCCGTGCTGTAAAAGATGACAAATATTTCCCTGCTTTGAAACAAACACGTTTTCGCCGCCGACCGTCAGCGACAACGGGCGACCCGAGCGCAGGCGTATTTCCGAAATACTGCTTTTAACCTGCTCGGGAAGTTCTGAAACGATTCTTTTCAGCTCCCCGGTAAAATATCCCGCAATGTCATTTACGATCTCTGATTTTCTGTCCGAAGTCATAGCACGTCCATCCTTTCTTGAGACAGTTTATGCCACCGCAAAATAATTTAGAACCTTAGAAAAGTGCAAAATAAAAGGAGGGTTTAACCCTCCTTAAAAAATCATATTCAATTATCTGAACGCCTTACAGATTCGGTTGCGCTCGTTCAAAAGATTGCTTACGTGCTCTATCTGCTCCAAGGCGGCATCCTGATCATTCCTTCGGACGAGATCCTCAAGCAGCTTAACCTGCTCCAGAATATCCCTTTCGACCTCCTCGGTAACGTCCCACGACGCAGGGTCGCTGTATCTGAATTCATCGGCAAGATCCTCAAGCTCTTCCTTGACCTCTTCATCGGTACAGGCATCGATAATGACCTGAATATTTATACTGAATACCCTTGCGGTGCTTATTGCACGTTCTTTTTCGGTTTCCTCGATCATATCACGTGTGTTGTCGGTTGCGATAATGGCGATGCTTGTTGCCGCCAGCAAAATGACCGACACAACAACGGCTATCCAGTACGGCACGTTGACAAAGGAGCCGACGGTACAAATAACAACACCGACCAAAAACTGTACGACCATATAAATGGAGCCGATTCTGAATATCGGGAAGCCGTAGACCTTGCTCATCATCGAGCCGCCCTTTTGAAAGGCATAGCCGAATGACATCAGACCTGCTCCAAAGCCTATGAGCGTAAACCAAAAGCAAACGTAGCTTGCATAGTTTTTCGGAAAAGGAATGACGGTAAAGCACACGGCGTAGACAAAAGCAACTATTGAATAAATTATAATTGCCGAAACGCTCTTTTTGTTTAATCCGTTAAACATAAATTTCACCTGACTTTTCTACAGTTGTTCCAAACTGCATCAAATATTGTAGCATACTTATACAACAAAATCAATTAAATTTCTATTTCTTTTGGTGTCCTCTTTTGATAATAATACACTCGATCAAAGCCGATGCGCTTCAGCATCTCGATAGCCGTTTTGAAATTTATTGAAGCGTTTTGTGCAACGTGGGCATCCGAGCCTAAGGTTATAAGTCTGCCGCCCATTGAGTAATATTTTTTCAAAATACCCTCATCGGGCATTGAGCTGTTTAAACGGTCGTAAGAGGAGGTGTTGACCTCAAGCGCTATCCCCTTTTCGATTATTTTTTCGAGTATCGTATCAATAATTTCCTCAAAACGATCAAGCGTGATCTCCTTACGGTATTTGCCGTTGATGTACCTTAACGGGCAGGTCAGGTGAGCAAGTATATCAAAGTCGGTCGCATCAACCATTTTGAGAAGATCGTGGAAATAAATATCAAGAAACTCATAGATCTCGTCGGTTGTAAATTTTGTAAAATCCACGGTCGCATAAGACCCACTGCAGTATTTGTAATCAACACTATGCACCGAACCGATGATAACGTCGCAATCGAGCATACCTATAGCCTTTTTATAAACATCGGGATGCCAAACGCCCTCACCTATTTCCATTCCCGAAAGTATCAGCAGCTTATCGGCATACCTTTTGTTTAATTCCTTAACCGCTTTGTGGGCATTTGCAATAGGTGTGAAAATGTCATAATCGTTATATAAAAAACAGTCCAGATGATCGGTCACAGCAAAAATCTCGGTTCCTTTTTCAATCTGCGCCAAACACATATCCTCAATTTTGCAAACCGAGTCATGCGAAAACTCGGAATGAGTGTGCATATCGGCAATCATACCGTCACCCCTAAAAATTTCTTGAAATATTTTATCACAGCAAATTCAATAAATCAAGTAATGCAAAAAAGATATTACCACTCAAGGCAGTAATATCTTTAAGTATAAATATTATTTCACCATTGTCCACACTAAAATATCCGAGGCTTCACGGTTGGCAAAGGCAAAGTACGGTATAAGCCTTGCAGTAAAGCGCTCACGGTCGGTGGTTTTAAGCCTATACAAGCGGTCGGTCTTAGGTCTGCGCTCGGCACCGATATAAATCACGGGTGCAGGCAGGCCGTCCTCTGTTTTGACCTCGATCTTACTGTTTTCGATCAGCGTAATATCACGTAGGTTTTCACCGTTGTCAAGCTCCTCCATACAGTAGACGATGGGTCCGCGCTGTACTGCATAACGGCCCGAGTTGTCCTGCGCATACGGGTTAGCCTCAATAAAATGAACCTCCATCGGCAGGTCGAGCGTAACACTGTCACCGTCGGTCAAATTGAATTTCACAAAACCGTTTTCGGTATCGCCCTCAAACTCTACACACCAATCGGGGATCCTCACATAAAGGGTCATAGGTTCTCCGCTATAGTTAAAGGTGATCTTTCCGCTTGATGGATAATCTGTTTCTTGTGTCAGCACGGCATCCTTGCCGCCGACGGTCAGCCCGGTCTCACTTTCGCCAAACTGATTGCAGTAAACGTTATCGCCGTCAACAGTATACATATAGCGCGGAATTGAAGCCAGCATTCTTACAACGTTGGGAGGACAGCACGAGCAGTCAAAAACCTTTACACGCTCACAGATCGGCTGATAGGTGCTTCTTGCATATTTCTTGCGGTCGATCTCAAGCGGATTGGTGTAGAAGAACCTTTCACCGTCCAACGAAAGACCCGAAATGAATCCGTTATAGTAAACACGTTCAATAATATCGCCGTAGCGGGAATCGACCTCAAGCTCCTGCATAGCGCCTGCAAACATAGCAAGCGAAATTGCGGCGCAGGTCTCATTATAGGTATCGCTGTTGGGCAGGTCATATTTGTATGAAAACGTCTCTCCCCTATGATCGGCACCGATACCGCCCGTAACGCTCATTTTTCTGTTGACGATATCATCAAACAAGCGGTTACAGGCGGCCTTCATTTCGGTATCGCAGTCACGCTTTGCAAGCATTGCCATTGCGGTGTAAAGATAGCAGGCTCTGACCGAGTGCCCCACCGCTTCGGACAGTTCTCTCAAAGGCTTGTTGCTCTGAAAATATGAGCTGTTAAAATGCGGATGTGCATTCTCTTTATCTTTTTCGTTATTCCCCCTATTGTCAAGGAAAAATCTTGCAAGCTTAAGATGCTTTTCGTTGCCAAGGTAATCATAAAGCTTGATTAAAGCAAGCTCGATCTCCTCGTGTCCCGGTGTTACAAATGCGGCACTTTGCTCCTTTACAAACACACGGTAGATCATTTCAACGTTTTTCAGCACACAGTTAAGCAGCTTGTCCTTACCCGTAGCCTTATGATAAGCGATCGCAGCCTCGATCATGTGGCCTACGCAGTAAAGCTCGTGCCAATCACGGTTACAAAATATCTTTGAAGGCTCGACCGTGAGAAAATATGAATTGAAATAACCGTCGGCACGCTGATTTGCGGCGATATTATCCACCATTTCATCAACAAGCGCCTCCCACTCGGGCTCGGGTGACATTTCGATAAGGTATGCCACGCCCTCTATCCATTTTGCAACATCCGAATCCCAGAAAATGTGCGGTTTGTTGGGTTCTCCCTCACGCCACATACATCGAAGTGCATCAAAACGGCCCGTCTCATTAAAACGGTCGTACACGTGCTTTACAACCGAGCTTCGGTTAAGGTCGCTGTAAAACCTCCAAAACCCGTCTTTTAATGTTGTTTTTGCAAAATCAAGATTCTTCAAGGTCAACACTCCTCAAAATAATGAAATTGACAGTATTCACGGTATGTGCTATGATTACAGTATAAAAGTCAAACGGGTCAAATACAACCCTCTGAAGCAGTATAAAAGGAGTTAAAATCCGACTATGTTTGAAGATGTGAAGTTTTTAAGCTGCGGCAAATTCGTGTCATCCGACGATTGGATACACCCCGACCGAGTGATAGATTCTTATGAAGTGATCCTTGTAACAAAAGGCAATGTGTATCTGAACGAGGACGGCACAAACTATGAGCTAAAAGAAAACGATGTGCTTATTCTTGAGCCGCACAAAAGACATTACGGCTATAAGCACAGCCGCAACACCGAGTTTTTCTGGCTCCATTGGCACGGTAATGCGCCGGCCGGCTTAAAGCACCGCAAAATAGAAAGCCTTTATACCGTAAGCCTTTATTTCCGTCAGATATTACAGCACCTTATTGAACCCGATATGAAAGAGGCTATGGATTATCTGACACGACTTATTTTGATAGAGCTGCAATCTAACAGCACCAACCCCACTAACAACCATATTGTTGAGGAGATCGCCGCATACATCAGAGCAAACTCTCATTCGGGGCTGACCGAGGCCAAGGTTGCCGAGCATATCGGCTACAACACCGATTATTTAAACCGCATATTCAAGGCGCATTTCTTTAAAACCATCAAGCAGTACATCAATGAAAGGCGGATGGAAACCATCAAAAGTCTGATGCTTACCCAAAGCTATACTTTAAGTGAGATTGCCGCAAAGTCAGGCTTTACGGAATACAAGTATTTTCTTAAATTTTTTAAGTACCACGAAGGCATCACACCCACCGAATTTTACAAGCAATATGCCAAGATACATATCAACTCTCGTTGACTGATAGAATCACACGAAAAAAGCATCCCGAACGGAATATTACGTTCGAGATGCTTTTTTCAGTTATGATGCATCTTTTATTTTTTCGGCAGGAGCAAGCCCCTGCCCTACACTTTGTGCTGTTTCCAACATATTTTCGGCAAAGATGCCATAGCCTTGGCGGCAGTTGTTCAGAAACACGTGGGTCACGGCACCGACTAATTTGCCGTTCTGGATTATAGGGCTGCCGCTCATTCCCTGCACGATTCCGCCGGTTTTCTTTATCAGCTCGGGGTCGTTGACCTCGATGACCATATTCTTTATTTTGCTTGAATCGTTATGGTACACCTTTTTTATAAGACAATCGTAAACCTTAGGTTCTCCGTCGTCAAGCGTTGTGAGGATCTGCGCCTTACCGACCTTTACCTCCTGTTTCAGTGCAATTTCGAGAACATTGTCACTCTCTATCTTGCCGCTGACCTTGCCATAAACACCCGTTATATCGTTCTTTTGAATTTCGGCAATAACTCCGCCCGAAAAAATCCCCTGCAGCTCGCCCGTCATATCACCCGAAGCCCTTTTTATTCCGACTATCTCGGCACCCACAAACTGACCGTGATCAACCGGCACAAGCTCACCCGTGTCAGCATCGCAGATACCGTGACCAAGGCCTGCCGCAACGCCCGATCTCGGCTCGTAGAAGGTCAAGGTGCCGATTCCTGCCGAGCTGTCTCTTATCCAAATACCTATCTTATAAACATTATCGGTTTTGGAAAGCAGGGGTGCAAGCTTTACCGTAAACTGTTTATTGTTGCGTTTGATCAAAAACTCGGTCATTTGCGATTTTCTCGCCCTTATAATGTTCTGCACATCGTTGTTGTTTTCAACGCATTTGCCGTTGATCTTCAGTATAATATCCCCCGTCTTTATGCCTGCCTCCTGCGCAGGATTTTTTATGCCGTTTTGGGTCTCAACATCGCTATAGCCGACTACCAAAACACCCTCGGTGAACATCCTTATACCAAACGGTGTGCCCAAGACCGCAACCTCACATTCATTGGCCTCGGTAACGTTGACCGATTTTATTGGAACGATCCCAAACAAGGATATTTTTGCTTTGTAACCGTTGACCGAGGTCGAGCCGTTTTTGGTAACGGCAAGCGTCTGGTCGGTCTTGGTACAGACAAGCGTTTCACCCTCGCCGAGCACAAGCTCATCACCCTTAAAAACGCTGTAGTTATCCCCTATCTGCGCTTCAAAATAACCGACCGAACCAAGCGTCACCGAAGCAAGCAAAAAGCAGATTGCGAACAAAATTTTTGCTAATTTTTTCATTTTCACATCCTCCGAAAAATCTTCACGATATTAACATACCAAGCTTTCGGCGGTTTAAAATTTCAAAAAAATATCATAACTCTCAAATTCAAGAAAATCGTTTTCCATTAGCCTTGGTTTCGTTTGAATTTCAAATTTTTTCTTTATTTAGAAAAGAAAATTTCTGACAGAATATTTTTACGCTTTGGTGTACTCTGAAAGCCGTCTATATTGACCAAGATCGAGTCCTCGCCGAAAACCTCAATACATTCCCACGGGATGCGAAAATCGTCGTCACGGCCTAAAATCCGCCGTTTTCCGTATACAATAATGTTGATGAGCTTGCCCGAGCAGGTGTCGACCTCAACGTCACCCACCAAACCCAATATCGAGCCATCCTTAATACACACGACCTGTTTTTCACGCATTTCAACCAATCTGCAACACATATCATCACCCGAAAATTTTAATCACTAAACAATATGCAGTTGCGGTCTGTCCATATTATTCACTTTTTATTTTATCAAGCACACCTTTTTCGATTCGGGATACCTGCGCTTGGGAAATGCCGATTTCACGGGATACCTCCATTTGTGTTTTGCCGTGCATAAAGCGCAAGGTCAGAATGCGTTTTTCGCGCTCGTTTAATGAAGCCAAAACATCCCTAAATGCAATCTCCTCAAGCCAATCGGAATCGTCGCTTTTGTCACCGAGCTGATCGAGCACGTATACCGTATCACCCGAATCGGAGTATACCGAATCAAACAGTGACACGGGCTCGACAATGCTTTCAAGCGCCATAACAACCTCACACCGAGGTATCTCCAGCTCCTTCGCTATTTCGTCAACCGTAGGCTCCTTTTGATGCATTGCAATCAATTTTTCCTTGACCTGCATTGCCTTATATGCCACATCCTTGATCGAACGGCTGACACGAACCGAGTTGTTATCCCTTAAATGCCGTCTTATCTCACCGATTATCATCGGGACGGCATAGGTGGAAAATTTTACCTCGTGAACGGGGTCGAAATTGTCGATAGCCTTGATAAGACCGATGCACCCGATCTGAAAAAGGTCGTCCATATTTTCGCCTCGGTTTGTAAACTTTTGAATAACGCTCAAAACCAGGCGCAGATTTCCGCCGATAAGCTTGTCACGGGCAGACTTGTCCCCTTGCTTTGTCAGCTTTAAAAGCTCCTCCTTTTCAGCCTCCTTTAAGACCGGCAATTTATTTGTGTTGACATTACAGATCTCAACCTTATTGTACTGCAAGATTCATCCCTCCAAAGTTTGTAAATAGATTATTTACCGAAGGAAGGAGATATAAACCGTAAGTAATGCAAAATAAATTTTATGTTGATTGAATAAAATCGGAATTTAATGATCAACACATTTAAAAATAAGCCATACGCCAATATTTTTATATTTTGCAAATTTATTATATTGACCTTGGTACTGCAATTTAGTAATATAAAGATGTAAGGCAAACAGCCGAAGCTCTTTGGAGGTGCAATATGAAAGATTATATAAATCCCGATTTTAAGCACATGGTTCACGGCGGTGACTACAACCCCGACCAATGGCTCGATTATCCCGAGGTCCTGTCCGAGGATATGCGTCTGATGAAGCTCAGCCATTGCAACGAGATGACCTTGGGCATTTTTGCGTGGTCTGCTCTTGAACCCGAGGAAGGTAAATTCACCTTTGAGTGGATGGACAAGGTCATGGACGATATTCATAAAGCAGGCGGAAAAGTTATCCTTGCAACCCCCAGCGGTGCAAAGCCTGCCTGGATGGCACAAAAGTACATTGAAACTCTGCGTGTCAACGACCGAGGTGAGCGCTATTGGTACGGTGAGCGTCACAACCATTGCTATACCTCACCCATCTACCGTGAAAAGGTAAAGATCATAAATCAAAAGCTTGCCGAACGCTACAAGGACCACCCTGCCCTTATCGGTTGGCATCTTTCCAACGAATACGGCGGCGAATGCTATTGCGACCTTTGCAAGGAAGCATTCAGAGGTTGGCTAAAGAAAAAGTACGGCAGCATCAAAAACCTTAACAGTCAATGGTGGAATGCTTTCTGGTCACACACCTTTAATGATTTTGATCAGATCAATCCTCCTTCACCCTTGGGCGAAAATCACGTTCACGGCTTAAAGCTTGACTGGAAGCGTTTTGTTTCGGCGCAGACGGCAGACTTTGTAAAGCATGAATATGATTCGGTCAAGTCGATCACTCCCAACATTCCGGTAACCGCTAATCTGATGGGCTTCTATCAGGGACTTAACTACCGTGATATCGTCAAGGTCATCGACTATGTTTCGTGGGACAACTACCCCACCTGGGTCAACACGGATCACGACATAAACGTTGCACAGTATTCGGCAATGTGCCACGACCTTATGCGTTCACTTAACTGCAGACCGTTCTATCTCATGGAAAGCACCCCGAGTCACGTCAACTGGAAGCCCTATAACAAGCTGAAAAGACCGAAGGTACATATGCTTTCATCCCTGCAGGCCATTGCTCACGGCTCGGACAGCGTGCAGTATTTCCAATGGAGAAAGAGCCGAGGTAGCTTTGAAAAATTCCACGGTGCAGTGGTCGACCACGTCGGCAACGAACACACCCGTGTATTTAAGGACGTTACCGCTGTCGGTGAGCGTCTTGAAAAATTGGATGAGGTCGTCGGCACGGTCGTCCGTCCCAAGGTCGCTTTAATGTATGATTGGGATAATCAGTGGGCAATTGATATGGCAGGCGGTTTCCAACGTGACGATAAAAAGATAAGCCAGACCAACTGTCAGTATTACAATGCTTTCTGGAGCAAGGGTGTTGACATCGACATCATCGGTGCAGACAGCCACGATTTCAATGATTATAAGGTCATCTTTGCACCGATGCGCTATATGGTCAGCGATGCTTTGGGTGAGAAATTTAAGAATTTTGTCAAAAACGGCGGCACCTTGGTCTGCACCTATATGACGGGTATGGTCAATGAAAATGATCTTTGTCATCTTGGCGGTTGGCCGGGTGCAGGGCTCCGTGAGGTGTTCGGCATTTGGAATGAGGAGATCGACACACTCAATCCCGGTGAGTCCAATACGGTCAAGCTGAAGGATGGCACTGTTGTCAAGGCTGTTGACTACTGTGAGCTCATCCACTCCGAGGGAGCCGAGGTGCTTGCTGAGTATGATTCCGATTTCTACAAGGGTATGCCGGCTGTGACGGTCAACAACTACGGCAAAGGCAAAGCCTACTACATCGCCTTCCGTG
>JAZQCY010000059.1:0-15930 GCA_045546555.1 Acutalibacteraceae bacterium
CAAATTTCACCGAAAAACCGATTTCTCCCTAACCGCAACTCCCTTATTAAACTGTGGGGTTTGTTTTTGTATCATAAAATATAAAAATTCACATTATAACCTATTGACTTTGATAATCAAATGTTGTATAATGCAGACAAATCCAACCAATTCAACATTTTTCAAGGAGAATAATTATGGGTAAGATAGATGTTGCGGCATACGTTTGGCCTGCCTACACCGGTAACGAAGGCAGAACGAGAATCTTTTGGCCTGAGGGTATGGGTGAATGGGAAACCGTAAGAGATGCCAAGCCGAGATATGAAGGCCATCTGTGGCCAAGAAAGCCTTTGTGGGGCTATGTAAACGAGGCCGACCCGTATGTTATGGAAATGGAGATCGAGGCCGCAACCGACCATGGCGTAAACGTATTTATTTATGATTGGTATTGGTATGACGACCGTCCGTTTTTGGAGCAATGCTTAAATGACGGTTTTCTGAAGGCCAAAAACCGTTCTAAAATGAAGTTCTACCTTATGTGGGCCAACCACGATGTCACCTACGGGTGGGACCGCAGAATTGCGCATCTTGAACGCACTACAAACATCTGGACGGGTTCGGTAAGCAACGAACAGTTCCGCAAGATAGGCAAACGCTGGATAGAAAAATATTTCACCCTGCCCGAGTATTATAAAATTGACAACAAGCCGGTTTTGAGCATTTACGACCTGCAGAACTTTATTGACGGACTTGGCGGTGTTGAAAGCGCTAAAAAAGAGATGGAATGGCTTGATAACGAGGCCAAAAAGGCAGGTCTTGACGGCGTTCATTTCCAATACGTCAAGTTTGGAAAGATAAAGACCAACATTTCGGGCTTTGACGGCGGTGTTACCACCTACGATCCTTCCGAAGTCATCAAGCTGATGCCGTTCAGCTCGCTGACCCATTATCAGTATTGCCATTTCACTAATATGAATCGTGACTATGCCGATATTGTAGAGACCGCAAAGGTTGAATGGAACTGGATCGCCGATAACTATAATATCCCCTACTGTCCTCACGTTTCCATCGGTTGGGACAATACCCCACGATACAAAGCAGGTGCCAACCACATTGTTAAAAACAACACTCCCGAGGAGTTTGAAAAGGCTTTGGTTCTTGCTAAAGAGTTAGCCGAAAAAACAAATGTGGGACTTGTAACCATAAATAGTTGGAATGAGTGGACCGAAACAAGCTACTTACAGCCCGATGACCTTTACGGCTACGGTTATCTTGAGGCCGTCAAAAAGGTATTTAAGGACAAATAACATTTAAGACCTCTGTGCAATCAACTACACAGAGGTCTTAATTTATTCTTTGTCTGCTTTTTCAAGCAGCTTCTTTTCTTTGTCACTCAAATCGTACCTTTCAAACATATCGGGGCGGTGCTTGCGGGTCAGCAGTAATGATTGCGTCAGCCGCCATTCCTCGATTTTGGCCTTGTGACCCGACAGCAGGATCTCAGGTACAGACTGACCGTTAAACTCTCTCGGCTGTGTGTACTGCGGATATTCCAAAAGTCCGTTTTCGTGCGATTCCTCGGTCGCAGAGCCTTCACGAAGCACCCCGTCAAGCAAACGTACTATCGAATCGGTGATGACCTCTGCGGCCAATTCTCCGCCCGTCAGCACATAGTCACCGATAGATAATTGCTCGTCCATCCAAGCCTCAACACGAGCATCCACACCCTCGTAATGACCGCAGACAAGCACGATATGTTCTTTATCAGACAGTTCTCTTGCCTTGCTTTGGGTGTAGGTCGTGCCTTTAGGTGAAAGCAGAACTTTATGCGAGCTTTCGCCGCAAACCTCCTGCAAAGCGTCAAATATCGGCTGACAGCGCATTACCATTCCCCTGCCGCCGCCAAACGGCGAATCGTCGATATGTCTGAAGCTGCCGTGCGCATAGTTTTTTATATCAACTATCTCAATTTCGCATTTACCTTTATCGATGGCACGTTTTACAATGGTGGTGTTCAAGAAGCCCTGAAAAAACTCCGGCGTTATGGTCAGTATCGAAATCTTCATACAAAAATCCTCGTTTTGTTTCTTTATAAGAATTATGCGCTTAAATCTTGGGTTTGTCAAGGGAATAAAGTCAGTATTGGGGTTGAATTTGCCAACGCAATATGTTATTATGGTGGCTGATCGGAGCTGATACCTATGCAACTTAACATCAAGCGTCTGAAGGCCGCTTGCTATTCTTCAAGCTTTACAATGTCGGTGGTCGGCAATCTGTCACCGCTACTGTTTTTGACCTTCCGTGAGCTTTACGGAATATCTTATTCCCTTTTGGGAACGCTGGTGCTGATAAACTTTATCACACAGCTGAGCATCGACCTTATATTCTCGTTTTTCTCTCACAAATTCAATATTCCGCTTACCGTCAAGCTGATGCCGTGTATCGGTGCAGTTGGTATGCTGTTCTATGCAATTACACCGTGGATAATGCCCGATAATATTTATTTAGGTCTAGTTATCGGCACGGTTATCTTTTCACTCGGTGCAGGACTTGCCGAGGTGCTGATAAGCCCCATAATCGCCGCTCTGCCTGCCGATGACCCCGACCGTGAAATGAGCAAGCTTCACTCGGTCTATGCCTGGGGCGTTGTGTTTTTCGTAGTTATATTCACGGTATTTATAAAGCTTTTAGGCAGAAATTATTGGCAATGGCTTGTTTTTGGCTTTGCGCTTATTCCTATCACATCGGCTCTGCTGTTTTCCAACGCAAAAATGCCAAAAATGGAGACACCAAACAAGGTATCGGGTGCATTGCATCAATTGAAAAACAAGACCTTGTGGCTCTGCGTTATCGCAATCTTCCTCGGCGGTGCAAGTGAGGTCACGATGGCTCAATGGGCTTCGAGCTATCTTGAACAGTCGCTCGGCATATCCAAGGTTTGGGGCGATATATTCGGTGTTGCTATGTTCGCCGTAACCCTTGGTATCGGCAGAACTGTGTACTCCAAGATAGGTAAAAATATTACCAAGGTAATTTTGCTTGGTTCAATCGGCACAACGCTGTGCTACCTTACAGCCGCAGTATCAAACATTGCGATAATTGGTCTTTTGGCCTGTGCTTTCACAGGGCTTTGCACCTCAATGATGTGGCCGGGTATGCTGATGGTGGCAACCGAAAAATTCCCCCACGGCGGTGTGTTTATGTTTGCACTTATGGCGGCAGGCGGTGACCTCGGCGCATCGGTAGGCCCACAGCTGGTAGGAGTTATAACCGATGCAACCATGGAGATACCGGGCGCAATATCACTTGCGGCTGATTGGGGTCTTTCGCCCGAGCAGCTTGGTATGAAGCTCGGTATGTTATGCGGAATGCTCTTCCCTCTTATCGGTATTTTTATTTATTCTGTCTTGCACAAACAAAGAAAGAACTCGATCGGTTGATCGAGTTCTATTTTTGTATATATAATAAGCCACATCTTTTTTATTAAACTTGACAAAACAGCTGAAATATAGCACAATAAGAATGAGAACATCGTATTATGAGGTGAATTATGAACGGAGAGAATACTTGTTGGAGCCGAAGCGTTGCGGGTGTGTGTATTGTTAATGATAAGGTGTTGCTTGCACGACACACCTACGGCGGCGGAAAGGGTATGCTGATAATCCCCGGCGGCTACATCAACAACGACGAAATGCCCGAAGAAGCTTTAAAACGTGAGTACCGTGAGGAGGTAGACCTTACGGTCGAGGTAAAAGAGCTTATCGGAATGCGATTTCAGGTCAATGATTGGTATGCCGTGTTCCGTGTGGAGTATATCTCGGGCAACGCTCATCCCGATAATGACGAAAATGACGAGGTTGTATGGTTGCCGCTGTCAGAGGTCGACGGTCACGATGACATACCCGACCTCACCAAAAAGCTGATAGCGCTTGCTAAATCAGACAAAGGCTTTTATGAAATACCCTATAACGGCCGTGCCACCCCAAGATGTCTTATGGGAGCAAAATTATGAGCAGATTATATATAAATAAGGTGATTTTTGACCGCCCTCTTGACAAAAACTCATACCTTAACAGCCTTCCTGCCGTGATGCACCTGAAAAAGCAGGGTGAATTGAGCTTTAACAAAAAAGTAACCTTTATTGTGGGTGAAAACGGTACGGGCAAATCCACCTTGGTTGAGGCAATAGCAGTTGCCTTTGGCTTTAACCCCGAGGGCGGAAGCCGAAACTTCGCCTTTTCAACCAACGAATCACATTCTGAGCTTTGGAAGCACCTGACCTTATCAAAGCAGGACATTGCCAAGGACGGTTTTTTCCTGAGAGCGGAAAGCTTCTACAACGTTGCATCAAATATTGATGAGATGGACCGACAGCCTGCAGCCAGCGGATTTATCATCGAAAGCTACGGCGGAGTATCACTGCACGAGCAATCACACGGCGAAAGCTTTATGGCACTTGTGCAAAACCGCTTTGGCGGTAACGGACTTTATATTCTTGACGAGCCTGAAGCGGCTTTATCGCCCAAGCGTTTACTGACGCTTATCGCCGAGATCGACCGACTTGTCAAAAAGGATTCACAGTTTATCATTGCCACCCATTCCCCAATTTTGATGGCCTTTCCCGATGCCGATATTTTTGAATTGACCGAAAACGGCATAAAGTCTGTTGACTATCACGACACTGAGCATTATAAAGTCACAAAGGCTTTTCTCGATGATCCCGACAGAATGCTGAAGATATTATTGGAGTAAAAGAAAAAGCAGTAAGAAGTTTTGCACTTCCTACTGCTTGTTTTCTTGTAAAATAAATTACTCTGCGAAGCCGGACTCTACAAGGGCTACGAGACCCTCAACAGCCTGCTGCTCATCGCTGCCGTCAGCAATGATACGGATGGAGGTACCGCCAACGATACCGAGCGAAAGAACACCAAGAAGGCTCTTTGCGTTTACACGGCGCTCCTCCTTCTCAACCCAAATGGAAGACTTAAACTCGTTAGCCTTCTGGATGAAGAAGGTAGCAGGACGTGCGTGGAGACCAACCTGATTCTGAACGACAACATCTTTTACGAACATAATAACTACTCCTTAATGTCATTTGATACCGCCGACATAGCACAGTCAACGGAAATTGCACTTTATTTTGTTACGTTAAGATACAAAAAACACAATATATCGTTTTTTGTTAATAACATTATACCACAAAGTTTGCAATAGTCAACAATTACTTTTTTAATACAAACAAACTTTTCGTATTGCGACAAATAAAACCAAAATACAAACCATCTGTTTGTGTAAAATACACATAAATGTGTGAAACTTTTATTATATATAAATAAAAATCAACGTTTTATGCGTCTGTTCAGCATATCGGGTCTTAATTTTTCGGTTAATTCCAACGATTGTTGCTCACGCCACTTGGAAATGTTTAAATGATGCCCCGACATCAACACCTCGGGTACGGGAACACCGTGCCAAACCTCCGGTCGGGTATACTGCGGATACTCCAAAAGACCGTCAAAATGGCTTTCCTCGGTGAAGCAGACCTCCTCAGGCAGTACCCCGGGAATCATACGGCAAACGGCATCGGTGACCGTCAGAGCAGGTAGCTCGCCACCCGTCAAAACATAGTCACCCACCGATATTTCCTCATCAACTATTTCGTCAAGCACACGCTGGTCAACGCCCTCGTAATGGCCGCACAGCAGGACTATTCTATCATATTCAGCAAGTCTTACTGCGTCACTTTGAGTAAAGGTCTTACCCTTTGGCGACATATAAATAAGATGCGGCTTGGGCTCATCCTCAGCGTAAAGGCTTTTAAAGCATTGATATATGGGCTCGGCCTGCATGACCATTCCCTTACCGCCGCCGTACGGTGCATCGTCCACACGGTTGTGCTTGTTGCCGGCAAAATCACGTATGTTGTGGGTCTTCACTTCAACGTGACCCGCCTTGATAGCTCTGCCGATTATGCTTTCGCCCAAAACAGTATCACACATTTCAGGGAAAAGGGTCAGAATATCAATCTTCATCGTCAAACGTTCCTTTTAAAGGTGTTATGTAAACCTTGCCCTCGTCAATATCTACCTTTTTAACAAAATCGGGCACATTAGGAATAAGGTATTCGCTCTCGTTACGCTTTATGTGCCACACATCGTTGGCACCGGTCTGCGAAACATCAACCACCTTGCCGTATCCCTCACCCGTTTCGGGATGAACGGCAACACAACCGATAATATCGCTTATAAAATAGCTTCCTTTAGGCAATCTGCAATCATCACGGTCGATATAAATGACCTTACCACGCAATTTTTCGGCCATTTCAATGGTGTCAATACCGTCAGCCTTTACAAGGCAGATATTACCGTGCGCACGGCTTTTAACGGTCAAAGAGCCGTTCCCGTCCTTATCGGTATAAAGCTTTTTGAATTTTGCAAGAAACTCGGGGCTGTCGCACCACACCTCAACACGCATTTCACCACGTATACCGTGTGTTCCGACGACCTTTCCTGCCTGCAGGTATTTCTGAGGCATACTTTCTCCTCCATATATCAGAATACCCCTCAAACGCATTGAGGGGTATAATTCTTCCAAAGTCGCCGAGAGATCAATCGATCTCAACGGCGATCTTTTCGTTGTTACGGTTCGCAGCGGCACGCATTACTACACGGATTGCCTTTGCGATCCTTCCCTGCTTTCCGATAACACGGCCCATGTCGCCCTCGGCAACGTGAAGATGGTATACGGTGACACCCTCCTCATTAGGCTCGTCCACGGTAACAGTTACACTATCGGGCTGTGAAACCAAGCCCGAAACGATGGTAACAAGCAATTCTGTCATAGTTTTTACTCCTGATCTGATTAAAGAACGTTGTTCTTTTTGAGAAGATCCTTAACGGTATCGGTAAGCTGTGCACCGTTAGCGATCCACTTCTTTGCTGCGTCAGCATCGATCTGAACGGTAGCGGGCTCGGTCATGGGGTTGTAGTAACCGATGGACTCGATAAAGCGACCGTCTCTGGGGTATCTGGAGTCAGCAACAACTACACGGTAGAAAGGAGCCTTCTTAGCACCCATACGGCAAAGTCTGATTTTAACCATTTTCTGCACCTCCTGCAAAATAATTTATATCAATGGAATTTCCATCAAATATCAAAATCTGAAATCATCGGGGAGATCGTTCATATTGGGCATTCCCTTCATACCCTTAAACAATCCTCTTTTACCGCCCTTACTGTTCATCTGCTTGAACATCTTTTTCATCTGCTCATACTGATGCATCAGACGGTTTACGTCCTCGACCCTTTGTCCACAGCCTGCGGCAATACGCTTACGTCGTGAGGCATTCAAAATCTCGGGCTTGGCACGTTCTTTTGCGGTCATTGAGGTGATTATAGCCTCAACACGTTGCATCTGCTTATCGTCAATATCCATATCCTTGACCTTGTTGCCAACACCCGGCATCATGGAAAGGATGGATTTTAAGCTACCCATTTTTTTGATCTGCTGAAACTGTGCCAACAGGTCATTAAGATCAAACTTGTTTTCTTCAAGCTTTTTGGCGGCTTCCAAAGCGGCTTTTTCGTCGATCTGGGTCTCGACACGCTCGATCAAAGAAAGAACGTCACCCATACCGAGGATTCGTGAAGCCATACGGTCGGGATAAAATTCCTCAAGATCATCGATCTTTTCACCCGTACCGATAAACTTAATGGGCTTGCCCGTTACGGCCTTGACCGACAAGGCGGCACCGCCACGGGTATCACCGTCAAGCTTGGTTAAGATAACACCCGAAATTTCAAGTGTTTCATTAAAGGTCTTGGCAATGTTTACGGCATCCTGACCGACCATCGAGTCGACAACAAGCAGTATCTCGTTGACCTCAACGGCCTTGCAGATACGCTTGAGTTCTTCCATAAGCTCGGTATCAATATGCAGACGGCCTGCAGTATCGAGAATAACAAAGTCATTACCGTAATCTCTTGCGTGCTTGATAGCCTCTTGAGCGGTTCTTTCAGGCTTCTGCGTGCCCTTTTCAAAAACGGGAACACCAATTTTTTCACCCAAGACCTTCAACTGCTCAATAGCAGCAGGACGGTAGATATCACATCCGACCAGCATGGGTCGGTGGCCTTGACCTTTAAGCCGTTTGGCTAATTTTGCACTGTGGGTGGTTTTACCGGAGCCCTGCAAACCGCACATAAGAATAACGGTCGGAAGCTTGGAAGCAATGTTAAGTCTTGCGCCCTCACCGCCCATAAGCTCGGTCAATTCGTCACGGACGATCTTGATAACCATCTGTGCGGGAGTAAGGCTTTCCATAACCTTTTGACCGATACTCTTTTCAACAACAGAGTTGGTGAAATCCTTGGCAACCTTATAGTTTACATCGGCCTCAAGCAGAGCAAGGCGAACCTCTCGCATTGCATCCTTGAGGTCACCCTCGGACAGCTTACCTCTTGAACGCAGCTTTTTAAATGCCGCTGCCAGCTTGTCAGACAAACCTTCAAATGCCAAATCTCACACCACCTTACATTTCGTCGATCGCTTCCTTTAATGAAGCCTTATTCTTATCGGTCGGCTCGTTGTCAAATGCTTCAAACTTGCGCTTGACCGTATCTATCTTTTTGGCAAAGCCCACCGTAGCCTCAAAGCCATGAAGCTTATTAACTGCACGGACTATTGCATCTCTTGCACCCTGACGGGTTATATCCTCCGCCTCTGAAATCTCGGCCAAGGACAGGTCGTCACAGTAATAATACTCAACAAGTCGGCGTTGCTTTTCGGGCAAAAGTCCGCCGTAATAATCAAGCAGTAAAACCACCGATAAATCCTTCGGCAAGACACTCACCTCTGTAAAGTATTTTTCATTACAGCGACTATTATACACAAGTACCCATCATCTGTCAAGTGTTTTTCTTTACATTTGTAAAATTATTTTTCAATATTATAAGGGTGATTCACGGATCACCAGACGTAAGACTGCTATATCTTGTCAATTACGATCTATTGTAACGTTGGTCACCTCATCCGTCAGGCTTCGCCTGCCACCTTCTCCCGCTGGAGAAGGCTAAAAGATAAAATAACAAATCGTAGGGGCGAACTACGTTCGCCCGCTGTGTGCCTATGTTGATAGGTCAAGAAGTTGAAATAAAAACGGTTTTGTAAATTTTTCAACATCACACTTGACGAGGTCGATTTGGGACATTATACTTATATCAAAAGGATGTTGAGTTATGTTTTCTGCCAAACTTTTAAAATACAATTCTTTGAAAAGGCTCATGGCGGTTGCTTTGGGGCTTGTTTTGCTATGCTTATGCTTACTTTCGGGCTGTTCGTCGGATAGCTACAGTCTTTATTTCGGCGTCAACGAAATGCCAAAGAATATTGACCCGCAAAAGGCCAACCTTCAGGCCGAGCTTTTAGCGGTGAGAAACTGCTTCAGAGGGCTTTACAAGCTTGATACCGACAGTGATGCCGTGCCCGATCTTGCTCAAATGACCGACATCAGCTTGGACGGTCTGACCTATACCTTTACCCTTACCGATGCCGAATGGAAGGATGAAACTAAAGTCACGTCCGATGATTTTCTGTTTGCTCTTGAGCGTGCATCCGACCCTGTGACGGGTTCACCGTCGGTTCAGCTTTTGAGCAACATCGTCGGTGTAAGCGACCGTTTAAACGGCACAGGTGACGGCAAAATCGGTGTTTCGGCACCCGACAGTAAAACCTTGGTGATAAAGCTTATCCGTCCCGACGAGACCTTTTTATCCAAGCTGACCCAAGCGGTATTTATGCCATGCAACCGCAAATTTTTCGATGAGTGCAAGGGCAAATACGGCCTTGACCGTCAGCACATTCTGACCAACGGGTGCTATTACCCCTCACAATGGACCGAAAACCGCCACCTAAAACTGACCGTCATCAACAAAGAGGACGAAGCCAAGCCTCAGAATGTTTATCTTACCGTCAGCTCGACCGGTAAGAACAACATTCAGCGTATCAAGGGTGATGAGATCGGTATGACGGTCGACAGTGTGAACTCGGCATTTGGAATTAACGAGAACAATTACACCGTGGCCTCACTTTATCAGCAAAACTATGCTCTTGTTTTCAACAAAAGCACCGAGGTTGGCGCCAACAAGCAGCTGACCGATGCTTTTGCCAAGTCGATCCACCGTGAATACTACAAAATAAATATGGATCAGCGCTTTAGGGTTGCCGATTCGGTTCTGCCTAAGGACTGTATTTTGCTTGATAAATCTATAGGCTCGGTCAATATACCAAAATACAGCTTTGAGCTTGACAGCGCCGCCGCACGTGAGGATTTTTTGAACGCAGTCAAGCAGTTGAAGAACAAAAAGCTCCCCTCTTTGAGCGTTTTATGCGTTGAAAACGAGGAGATAAAATCGGTTCTGAACAATATTGTTTCAAACTGGCAGAGCAATTTGGGCGCTTACGTCAATATCACAACGGTTTCAACCGAAACTGCCCTTTATGAAAAGGTCAAAGGCGGTGATTTTACTGTTGCTTTGGTGCCGTTGAGCGGATCTGCGACCGAAATTCTGTCACTGTTTGCCGACAGCACCTCGGGATTGTATATCAACAGTGCGGAATATGACGTTTTAGCCAACGGTCTTGTTAATATCGATAACCGTACTGCTGCGGTTAAAGAAATTGAAAAATGCCTTGGTATTCTATCAGAGGAATCGGCTGTTATCCCAATTATTTCAACCCCTACTGCCTTTGTTTATTCGTCTGTATATCAAAACGTTCATTTTTCAATAATTGACGGCACAGTCGATTTTTCAATAATTTACAAAAACAAATAAAGAATAAATAAACGCTTCAATCAAACACTATGTTTGAAAGGAGCGTTTTTTATGTCTGATAAAAAGAAAAAGTTTGACCCTATAAAACCCGAGCCCGACGATACCGTTGATACCGTATACTGCAGTGAAAACAGTATGGATTATACCAATATAATCAACCGTGAGGATGTTTTCCCCTATCAGCAACCCCTGCCGAAATTCCGTCGCACCCCCGAACCGCCGATCATTTAAAATGTGGCCTTGTGTTTTTTTACACAAGGCCACTCGACATTAATGTAGGGACCGGCCTCCCGGACGGTCCGTAAAACAAAAATATTTCTAAAAGCGGACCGCCAAGGATGTCGGTCCCTACAAAAAATCTCATTTCCGATGTTGGTAATCGGTTTAACTCATAACAAGCATTGTCGGTTCAAGCCCAAGCTGTGACAAAAGCTTCGCAAGCAATCGCACGGGCAGGCCGACAACGTTGAAGTAACAGCCGTCAAGCTTGTCGATATAAAGCGAGGTCTTGCCCTGCACAGCATAAGCGCCTGCCTTGTCCATCGGGTCACCGCTTGCTACATACGATCTTATAAAATCATCGGGCATTTCGGCAAAATAAACGTCGGTGCTATCGGTAGCCGAAATGGTCTTTCCGTTCAAAAACAGCGCAAGTCCGCTTATAACGGTATGCTTTTTGCCCGACAATGAGCGCAGCATTTCAATGGCGTTGTCGGGGTCTTCGGGCTTGCCTAAAATCTTACCGTCAAGACTCACCACGGTATCGCAGGAGATTATCAGAGTATCGTTTTCGGGATGCTTTTCCTGAACCGCCCTGCCCTTTCGGACGGCCAGCACCTGAACGAGCGATTCGGGGTCGGTTATGTCGGATGACTCGTCGGTATCGGCGGTTACGACCTCAAACTCAAATCCGAGGTTAGTGAGAATTTCTTTTCTTCTGGGGGATTTGCTTGCAAGAATAATTTTCATATTCATCTTCCTTGACATTATGTCGATTTTAATTTAAAATTGACCGTAAGGACGGTGTTTGATTTGATAAAAGCAGTTATTTTTGACCTTGACCACACACTTTTTGACCGATACGCCACTTTGAGAGCCATCGCAAAACCGATACGTGAGCTTCTGCCTGTTGACCCCACACTTTCGGACGATGAGGTGGGCGATATTATGATAAACGCCGACAAAACGTGTGTTTATTACGGTTGGGACCGAATACGTGAGCATATCGTCAACGAAACAACGCTGTTCACCGAAAAAATTGACGGTCATGATTACTCCAAGGCCGTTTTCAAATGCTTTGAGGATGTTGCCGTTCCTTTTTCATTCACCCTGCCGATGCTGGAGGAATTGAAGAATGAGGGCTATATTCTCGGTCTTATCACCAACGGTCTGCCCGGCCTGCAGGAGAAAAAGCTTCAGATGTTGGGGCTTGACAGCATTTTCGACCGTGTGTTGGTTACGGGTCAGTACGGTTGCCCCAAGCCGTCACTAAAATCCTTTCAGATGATGGCCGAATGGTTAGAACTAGCTCCACACGAAATGATGTACGTGGGAGATAACCCCGTCAATGATATCGAGCCGTCAAGAACCGCAGGTTATATCCCCGTTTACGTCAATACGGTAGGTGCCTGGCCAAGACCCGATATTGAAGAATGCGAACTTCAGGTCGAGACGGTGGCCGAGATACCCGAGGTCGTAAGAAGATATAATCAAAAATAATTATTTTTTAGGTTTTAATTTTTGCTTACTTCCGTCGGGGTTTTGGATATAGGTATTATCCAAAATTCCCGTCAAGGAGGCTTTATAGGAATCAATATACTCGCGTCGCAATGCGGCGCGTTCTTTTTGTTCCTCTTCGGTAAGCTCACGTTCACGGGAAATACGTGTAAGCTCTGAAATTCTGTCTATTTTTTTCTGTTCCATTTTTATCACCGATGATAGTTTACCACACAAATCGGAATTTGTGAAGTAAAATTTCTCTTTTACTTGATTTTGCTGTGAATTTTGGTATAATTACCTTGTTATATAAATAAACATTAAGATTTTTGGGGGAGCTCATGAAAAATCTTCTTAAATACATGAAGCAATACCGCTTTCAGGCGGTCTTGGGTCCGTTTTTTAAGCTGACCGAAGCCTTGTTTGAGCTGTTTGTTCCGCTTGTTGTTGCCGATATTATTGACCAAGGCATCGGCAACGGCGACAAGTCGTTTATTGTTTCACGCGGAATACTGATGGCGGTGCTTGGCGTTGTCGGTTTTATCTGCGCTTTGATAGCTCAATATTTTGCCGCAAATGCCTCGGTCGGCTTTGCATCCAATTTAAGAGTTGCACTTTTCAAAAAAATCAATTCCTTGAACTACACCGACCTTGATTCCGTCGGCACCTCAACCCTCATCACCCGAATGACGGGTGATGTCAACACGGTGCAGACCGGCGTTAACCTTGCGCTTCGTCTTTTGTTACGTTCACCGTTTATTGTGTTCGGTGCAATGATAATGGCCTTCACGGTCGATACAAAATCTGCCTTGATCTTCCTTGCCTCTATCCCTGCTTTGGCGGTGATCGTTGTTGCGGTAATGGCCATAACCGTTCCGCTTTACAAAAAAATACAGCAAAAGTTGGACCGTGTAACGCTTAATACCCGTGAAGCACTGAAGGGTGTCAGGGTCATCCGTGCCTACCGTCAAGAGGAGGAAACGGTCGAGGACTTTGAACACAACAATAATGATCTCACAGCCTTACAAAAGTTTGTCGGCAGGATCTCGGCATTGATGAATCCGTTGACCTACGTTGTGGTCAATGCGGCAGTTATACTTATCATTTGGGTGGGCGGCAAGCGTGTTTATGCAGGCGATCTTACCCAAGGTCAGATAGTTGCACTTTATAACTATATGTCACAGATACTTATTGAGCTTGTAAAGCTGGCCAATATGATCATGACGGTCAATAAGGCCTTGGCGTCAGGTTCAAGGATCAACAACGTTTTGTCTATGGAAAGCCATATTGACACCCCGACCGACAAAGGTCTTTTGCCCGAAGGCGGTCACGCTGTTGAGTTTAAAAACGTAGGCTTCACCTACCTTAAAGCCGGTGAAGCATCCTTGTCCGATATCAGCTTTACCGCCGACAAGGGTGAGCGTATCGGTATAATCGGCGCAACCGGCTCGGGTAAATCCACCTTGGTCAACCTTATCCCCCACCTTTACGGTGCTACAAGCGGTCTTGTTGCAGTTTTCGGCCGTGACGTAAAGGAATATTCGGATGACGAGCTTCGCAGTAAGATTGGTATAGTTCTGCAAAAATCGGTGCTGTTTAAGGGTACCGTGCGTGAAAATCTGCTGCTTGGCGGAAAGACAGCTACCGATGACGAGCTTTGGGCGGCTTTACGCTCGGCTCAGGCCGACGAGATCGTTGAGAAAAAGGGCGGTCTTGAAGCCGAAATCGAGCAAAACGGCCGCAATCTTTCGGGCGGTCAGAGACAAAGGCTTTGCATTGCACGTGCCTTGGTCGGCAACCCCGAGATACTGATTTTGGATGACAGCGCATCGGCACTCGACTTTAAGACCGAGGCCGATTTAAGAAAGGCTATGGCCGAGCTTCCTCAAAAGCCGACCGTTATAACCGTTTCACAGCGTGTTTCCTCGGTTATGAATGCCGACAAGATAATCGTTCTTGATGACGGTCACGCAGTGGGCTACGGCCGTCACGAGGAGCTGCTCAAATCCTGCGAGGTTTATGCCGATATCTGCCGCAGTCAGCTTGAAAAGGAGGAGCTTTGATATGAAAACACAAAAAGGCACCTTCAAAAAGCTGTTTGAGGTCTTAGGAGCACAAAAGCTTATCTTTGCAGTTTCCATAATCCTTGCCGCAGTAAATGTTGCGCTTACCCTTTACATCCCTGTGCTTATCGGTGATGCCATTGACTGCATTATCGGAAAGGGCAACGTTGATTTTGATGCTATAATCACAATAATCATCAAGGCAGGCATTGCCATCGGTCTTGCCGCAATCAGCCAATGGCTGATGAGCATCTGCAACAATAAAATGACCTTTACTCTGGTTCACGACCTGCGCAGTAAGGCGTTTAAAAAGGTGCAAAGGCTTCCCCTGTCTTATATTGACACCCACCCTTACGGCGATGTTGTCAGCCGTGTTATTTCGGATGTTGACACGCTTTCCGACGGTCTTTTGATGGGCTTTACGCAGCTTTTCACGGGTGTTGCAACCGTGCTTGGCACCGTTGTGCTGATGTTCTCCATCAACTGGAAGATAGCACTTATTGTTGTGGTTTTAACCCCTGTATCCCTGCTTGTTGCAAAATTCATTTCGGACAGAACATACTCAATGTTCAAAAAGCAGTCCGAGACACGTGGCGAGCAGACCGCCTTTATTGACGAAACGGTTGGCAACCAGAAGGTTATTGAGGCCTTTTGTCACGGCGACGAGGCCACCGAAAAATTCACCGAGATAAACGAGCGTTTGAGAAAGTATTCGCTCCGTGCGATATTCTTCTCCTCAATGGTCAACCCCTCTACACGTATCATCAACGCTATAATTTATGCGCTTGTGTGCCTTGTGGGCGCCTTGACTGTTATCTCTGACCCCATGTTCACCGTTGGTGCATTGTCGGTGCTCTTGAGCTATGCCAGCCAATACGCCAAGCCGTTTAACGAGATTTCGGGCGTTATAACCGAGCTTGCCGCCGCCAAGGCTTCGGCCGACCGTGTGTTTGACTTTTTGGAGCAAGCGGAAGAAGCCTCCGATGAAAACAACATCGCAATGCCGACCGCCGAGGGCAACGTTAAAATGGACAACATTTCGTTTTCATACACCCCCGAAAAGCCGCTTATTGACGGTATCACATTAAACTTTGAAAGCGGTCAGCAGATAGCCATTGTCGGCCCTACGGGATGCGGAAAAACTACACTAATCAACCTGCTTATGCGTTTTTATGACGTTACCGACGGCAAGATTTCGGTTGACGGATATGACATAAAGGATGTCACCCGTCACAGCCTTCGTGAAAACTACGGTATGGTCTTGCAGGAGACCTGGCTGAAATCGGGCACCATTCGTGAAAACATTACGATGGGCAACCCCGATGCCACCGACGAGGAGA
>JAZQCY010000060.1:0-36272 GCA_045546555.1 Acutalibacteraceae bacterium
TGACCGAAGTCTCAATTCAAACAAGCTCCGTTCGACTTGCATGTGTTAGGCACGCCGCCAGCGTTCGTCCTGAGCCAGGATCAAACTCTCTGAAAAATTATATCTCAAGGCCGAAGCCTTAAAACCTTTTCAAAGCTTTGTCGCTTTTTCTCAGAATTACACTTGCGTGTTAATCCTTAATTACTTTGAGTTTTTCTCAAAAAAATTTTAGGGTCCTAAATGTTCATATCGTTGTTTAATTTTCAAGGTCCGCTTTGCGCTTGTCACAAGGCTTTTCAGGGCCTTTTTGACCCCGCTTCCCGTGAGGCGCTCGATTATATTACCACAACACACCCCGTTTGTCAACACTTTTTTTCAGAAAAATCGAAAAATTTTTCAAATAACTTTTCTTTTAAATCACTCTTGTGTTTTTGGTGTTTTCCGACCCCAAAATATAGGGTTACGTGAAATGTTGCTGCATACAATATTGCCCTTATTATAATGTATTATTCATAAAATTTAAAAATATTATTTTGTGTGCTCGTGTTGGTTTTTCTTTTGATTGCGGGCGAACACAGGAAAGCCCCTGCGGGATACCTTGTTAGTTGTTTGTAGGGGTTCTGTTGCAAAACAAAGATCCGCCAACCTGTTGCTTTTATGTGAAAGCGGGTCGGTGGATCTTTTGTTCCCGTTTATTATTGTTGGGCCATTTTTTCGGCTACGTCGTTATAGCTGTAGGCTATGGTTTCGCCGTAGACCGTTTGGCCGTTTATGACCGAATACATTGCCACGGTCAGCTCGGTGTCAAGCAGGTTGATTGTCTTGCCCTCACGGGTCAGGCCTGTGAGAATAAATTGATAATCGTAATACTTATTACCGTCTGAATCGGTGCCGACAGCATATACTATTTCGGACATACCGTTCGACTTGACCTTGGCGGTGACGACCTCGTTGTCGGGCTGCTGCATATACTCAGCAACGTTTTTTCCGTTAAGCACCGCCGTCGGAACAGCCACAAAGCCGAGTTCGTCGGCAGTTTCACGGTAGTCTTCGTACACTCTGCCTTTATAGCGCACACCCGCCGAAACATATTTGCCGTTTTGGTGCTTCTCGGTACGGATAGAGCCGACCCTTACCATTTCAAGGCAGGTCCGCTTCATATATATCGTGTGCTCGGTCTTGTTTCCACTTATGTCGGTTGCGGTGATCGTGTAGGTCGTGTCCGCCCCACCTGTGAGAGTAATGTTTTGCACGGTGTTGACCGTTGTTGTTCCGAGAACGGTTTCGGTGAGGGTGAGATTATCCAAATAAACCGTGTAATTGGTCAGCGAAGCAGGCTTGGTCATCATTATGGACAGATACTTGTTTTCGCCGAGGGTTGCCGAGTCGGGCACGGTGAATTCCAAGGTGTAGCTTGTCACTTTTTTGTTGGCCGTGGTCAGCACCTCGCTATCCAAAACGACACCCGAAGTGGTAGCGTAGTCCTTGACCGCCATTGCACTGACGGTGACGCCGTTGCCGCTTTCGTGGTAAAGCTCGAAGGATATTGTAAATTTGCGGTTGGGCAACAGCTCGTAAGCATGGGCAAGACCGCTGTTGCCGACGGCCTCTTTACCGAGGATTATACCGCCCGAGACGGTGGACGCCGCCCATTTGAGCGCAGGAGAGTTATTGATGCTTCTCCAATAAATTCTTGCGTCGGGAGTTCCGCCCGTGACACCAAGCACGCCTCGGCCTGCCGAGGTCGATATGGTGTGGTTGGTGTTGGTGTGTGTAAAGGTGTCGAAATCCAATGTGTAGGAGTTGGTCACCGTGTCGGCGCTGGTTGTAGTTTGGGTGACATCCTCGCCGTTGACCGTTACGGACTGCAGATATTTATCCTCTACCGTGATGCTCTTGTCGCCGTAGCAGATCTCGCCGTTTGAAACGCCCTCGATTCTCGGCGGCATATTGTCACGTGTTTCGTCCTCGTCAAGGTGGACGGTTATCTTATAAAGCGTACCGCCGATAACCGCCGTGGTATAGCCGTTTGAAACGCCTGTAACCGTGACGGTGTTGGTCTTTATATCGGTCGGCTTGCCCACCAGCTTGGTCTGGTTGGCGGTGCCGTTGGTCGGGAACAGCAATATAACGCTGCCGTCCGACCAGACGTGGGTTATAAGATACTTTTTGCCGTCGGTTATCTCGGTAACGGCTTTATAACCCGGGACGGTGTCGGTTGCGGACACAGCATCCTGCTTTTCGAGCAGTGTCATTTTGTAGTCACAGCTTGTTGTGGTATCACCCTGCACGGCATCAAACACCATTTTTGCGGGATTGAACACAACGTATCGGGTGTTGGCCGAACGACGAATAGTGAAGGTTGTGCTGCCCTCGGCCGTGGGATTTACAAGCATCACCGACGAAGCGGCGGTGAAAAACGTAGAGGCGTTGGTTGCGTTGGTCAGATAGGTGTTGGTATGTTCATTATATACAGTCCAACCCGAGCCCGAGGCTTTAAGGGTGAACTCGGCCGCTTCAAGTGTGCGGTCAAGGTCGAATTCGGTCGAAAAGCTTGAAAGCGAATTTGCGGTATCTGAAGCGTGCTTATAAAGAGGAACATAGCCGTTGACCGTTTTAAGCTCGCTTGTGACCGAAGCAATGCTGCTGTCGGCATTTTGGGTAATGGGCTTGAGAGCGTCGGACAGCACGGTTTCGGAATAGACCTCGCCTATGCTAAGATCAACAACGACATTGCCGAGCAAGGCTTCGATATCGTAGACGCTGTAGGTAAATGCGGCGGTGTTGCTCTCCCACAAAAGGGCTATCTTACCGTCAGCACGCTCGGTGAGGCAGGAATATGCGAACCAGCCCTCGTTGACCTGAAACTCATGAAGGACACGCATATTGTTGTTGGAATCGACCGCAAAAGCGGTGATCTTACCGTTGTTTCGGGTGGTGGGAACGCTCGGCGCCGAGGTGAGCACGACCGACTCTCCCTGCTCGGTCTTGTAGGATGTCTTTATGGCCGAAAAACGGCAGTCCGAACGGACAACGACATCGGTCTTTTTGCCTTCGCCAACGGTATAAGCACCGTTTTGCTTTGTAATATCGGCATAGCAGATAACGCCCTCGCCGTTGCGGAAGAACATCCTCAAAACGCCGTTGTTAAGCTCAACGATCTCGTTTTCGGACGACCACATTCCGTCAACATCGTTGCTGCGGTGCCAACTTTTGCCGTTGTCGGTCGAGTAAAGTATGCTTGCGTTAAGCTTGTAGCGGCCGTTTTGGTTGTAGACCTGCATAATGATGTCGCCCGACGAGGTGCAAAGACCCCGTCCGGGAGAAAGGAGCACAACCTTTTCCTCCTGGCCGTAGTTTTCGGCGGCCGAACGCTTGATGTCAACTATTTCGGGAGCGTTCCAGCTTCGACCGTTGTCAGAAGATGTGATAATAAAGGTATAGCTTGTGTTGTAAACGTGAAATTTTGAAGCCTTATAAAAAATATTCTGCTGAATGAGTGTTTCGGAGTCGACTTGGGGCTGTGTGAGGTCAGCTTTACCCTCGACGGTGG
This sequence comes from Acutalibacteraceae bacterium, assembly GCA_045546555.1. Lineage (GTDB taxonomy): Bacteria > Bacillota > Clostridia > Oscillospirales > Acutalibacteraceae > UMGS172. Next base: position 3,533 of record JAZQCY010000060.1, read on the forward strand.
CCGAGAACACACCGTTTTCAACATAGTAAAGATTGAAATAAGCGTCAACGCCATAGCCGGTCGACGAGCCGTCGGCACGCTTTAAAATTTCGGCACAACCGTTTAAGAAATCGCCGACATAGTAAGGATAGGTTTCAAGGTCATCATCGGTCGGCTGAGTAAAGGCCTTGGTGGCATAGTCATCGGTAACGGCAAGATGCTTTTTGCCGCCCACCGCAACAAATCCGCTGCCTGCGCCAACATTACCTGCATAAGCCGAAATTCCGCCGGGGACTACATTGGTGGTGCAGTAAACGGTGCCGTCGGCACCCTGAACCGCAAGCGGGTCAACGAGCGTGGTGGCATCGGTCTGTGTGTTGCTTGTGCCGTAGGCTGAAAAGGATGCACTGTCGGGGAACTTTAAAGGCACACTCCAATACCAGGTTGCACCGCCGTCCGACGAAACCGATGCCACGGTGTCGTGTCCGCCGTGGTCGGCAACTCCGCCGTTACGGGCATCGGCAACCGCCAAAAGGTCACCGTTTGCGAGCGTGATAAGACCGGGGATTCTGAAAGTGGTGCTGCCGTTGGCCGTGCCACGGGCAAAGGGGTTGCCTTCGCTTTTGTTTTCGGCGCTTACAGGCACAAAGCCCGCCTTAATAAAACCCGAATCCGTTACAGTATAGGTCGTTTCGGCGGCGGTACAGCTGATAGCACCAACCATTATGGCCGAAACCATCATAAGCAGTGCCAAGCATACCGCAACCGCCTTTTTGATTTTTTTAAATTTACAAACATAAAGGTTGCCGTTCATAAACATTCCTCCGTGCTTTAATTTCACCACAGATCTTTTTCTGCAACATCAACAATGTCGCCATCCTTAAATCCTGCCGCAGTCAGATACTCGACGACTATCTTGTGGTCGAGATATGTTCTGTGCGAATCTGAACCATAGGTCACGGGAATGCCCATTTCGTACAGCTCGCGCAAAAATTCGGCGTATTGGTGACGGAAGCGGTCGGTCGTTTTATCGGGGCGGAAGAAATACTCGTTACACTCGACGTATTTTTTATGCTCCTTCAATGCGACGGCTATATCCATATTCATCGAATGAGGAATAACCGAAAAATCGTCGTACCACACGTTTTTAGACGTCCACCACGGATGACCGAGTACGGTCACGCACTCATCACACGCCAGCCACAGCTGCTGACGGTACCATTCCTTAATATAAGCATCCGCATCTAAAGGTGCTTCCTTAGGATCGGCCACGTCCAGCCTCGCGTGAGCGGCGCCGATGGCATAGCGAACCCCAAACGCCTTGAGTTGCTCCTTGGTCTGTGCCAACTTTATATCGTACGGTGCCGTAGGCGCGGGCAGGACGAAGCCCTCCACCGTGCCGTGCTTTGCGGCATGGTCGAACTTCGGCTTCGGAATCGGCGTAAGCTCGACACCCAAAATCATTTCGGGACAGTTCTTTTGAAAATCCCGAACCGAATCGACCGATTTTTTTAAATCTGCCAAATATTTTTCATCGTTACAGTTTACGTGGTCGGTAATGCCGAAATTCACATAGCCTCTCTGCTTTGCGCCCTCAGCGATCTCTTTTAATGTAAGCGTTGCATCATAGGACGCCTCGCTGTGCAAGTGCCAATCAGAATATATCATAAAACCTCACCTTTCCTTTTTTAATAGTATCACGATATTTTAATTTTTTCAATATAAATTACGCGTTTGCAGAACCTCAAAATAGTTGTTGAAAAACCTTGCTGTATACATTATAATAATATAATAATGTTCCCGTGGCATATAACGGGTTTAAAATGAACTTTCTTACATTATATATAGGAGGAAGAATTATGGAGTACAAGTTTTCTGCTCCCGTGGCCGACCTTAAGCCGTCGGCCATACGTGAAATTTTGAAATTTACATCAATGCCGGGGTATATTCCCTTTGCGGCAGGCAACCCTGCTCCCGAGGCATTACCGACCGAGACGGTGGCCAAGATCACCGCCGACATTATGCTGAACCGTCCCGTTGACGCTTTGCAGTACTCGGTTACCGAGGGCTATGTGCCTTTGAGAAACCACCTTAAAGAGTATATGAAGCAAAAGCACAACATCGGCCGTGAGTTTGACGAGCTTATCATCACCACCGGCGCACAGCAGGTAATGAACCTTGCCACAATGGTGCTTTGCAACCGTGGTGACACCATTATCTGCGAAAATCCCAGCTTCATCGGCTCGCTCAATGCGTTCCGCTCATTTGGTGTAAACCTTGTGGGAGTTGATATTGACTCCGACGGCATCAACATCGAAAAGCTGGAGGCTGCGCTCAAAGCCAACCCCGACGCACGTTTTATCTACACTATCCCGACCTTCCAGAACCCTTCGGGTTGCTGTATGAGTGTTGAGAAGCGCAAGGCGGTATACGCTCTTGCCAAGAAGTACGGCGTTCTTATTCTGGAGGACAACCCGTACAGCGACACACGCTTCAGAGGCGAGGAGCTCCCCACCATCAAGAGTATGGATGAGGACGGAATCGTTATTTACGCAGGCACCTTCTCCAAGGTCATTTCTCCGGGCCTTCGTGTGGGCTTCACCGTTGCACCTGCCGCCATCGTACAAAAGATGGTGGTCTGCAAGCAGACGAGCGACGTTCACACCAACATTTTAGGTCAGCTTATCTGCCATGATTTTATGACCAAGTATGACTACGAGGCTCATCTCGACCGCAACCGTGAGGTCTACCGCAAGAAGTGCGACCTTATGTGCGGACTTATTGACGAGCATATCGGTCAATACGTTGAATACGTAAGACCCGAGGGCGGTCTGTTTGTTTGGCTCAAGTTGCCCGAGACCGTTGATATGGTCGGCTTCTGCACCGAGGCGGTCAACAATAAGGTCGCCACCGTGCCGGGCACCGCCTTCTGCGCCGATACCACGGCCACCAGCCAAAGCTTTCGAATGAACTACTCCACCCCCACCGACGAGCAGATAATCAAGGGAATGGAGATCTTGGGCAAGGTTGCAAAAGATTATTTGAAGTAGGGGCGATTCACGAATCGCCCACGGGCGAACGCAGTTCGCCCCTACGAATCGGTAATTTTGATTTTGTAGGGACCGGCGTCCCCGACTGTCCGTTACGCCTCATCCACCGCCTTGCGGCGGTCCCCCTTCCCCCACCGGGGAAGGCTATTGGAAATAAGGAGAAAAATATGGAAAATAATAATATGTCCCAAAAGAAAAGAGCTTTGAGCTTTATTCAGTCCAGCGGTATGTTTACGCTGGGAAACTATCTCGGAGCGGTCAAGAACTGGAATAATATGCAGGAAGAATTTGATTGCGTTTTCGGCATTGCCGACCTGCATGCCATCACCGTCCGTCAGGAGCCTGCAACCTTGCGTAAGCAGATATATTCTGCCGCCGCAATGCTGCTCAGTACCGGTCTTGACCCCGAAAAATCGCTTATTTTTATGCAGTCGCACGTTGCGGCTCATTCACAGCTTGCCTGGATCTTGAACTGCTACACCCAATTCGGTGAATTAAGCCGTATGACCCAGTTCAAGGATAAATCGCAAAAGCACGCCGACAATGTCAACGCAGGTCTTTTCACCTACCCCGTTTTGATGGCGGCCGATATTCTGCTTTACAAGCCCGACCTTGTTCCGGTCGGCGCCGACCAGAAGCAGCATCTTGAGATCGCACGTGACATTGCCAAGCGCTTCAACGGCATTTACGGTGACGTGTTCACCGTTCCCGAGCCGTATATCGCACCCATCGGTGCCAAGGTTATGTCATTGCAGGACCCCGAGAAAAAGATGTCGAAATCCGACGAAAACGAGAACGCAAAGGTTCTGCTGACCGATGCGCCCGACGTTATTATGCGCAAGTTCAAGCGTGCCGTGACCGACTCGGAGGCTCGTGTTTACGTTGGCGAAAACAAGCCCGGCATCAACAACCTTATCGAGATCTATTCCTGCATAACCGGCAAGACTGCCGATGAGGTCACCGCCGAGTTTGAGGGCAAGGGCTACGGCGACTTTAAGGTGGCCGTCGGTGAAGCCGTTGTTGAGGAGCTCCGCCCCGTGCAGGAGAAGTACAATATGTATATTTCCGACAAGGCACAGCTTGAAAAGATCTACAAGGAGGGCGCCGAAAAGGCCGAATACGTTGCCCGACGCACCCTGCAGAAAGTAATGAAAAAGGTCGGCTATGTGCTGTAACCTGAGTAATTCTTTAATGGGTTAAAATAAAAAAGAGAAGATTCGTTTTTGGCGAGTCTTCTCTTTTGTTTTATTTAACGGTGCTTGGTCATTCCGAAGCAAAACGGGTCTGCTTGGGGGTTTCCCCCGTCAATCTTTTATAGCAGTTGCAAAAATATCCCACATTCTCAAATCCCGAGGCAAAGGCTACCTCGGCAACGGTACAGCTGCTTTCGTTCAAAAGTTCCCTTGCACGGTTGATGCGAAGATGGTTTCGGTACTGCAGAGGCGACATTCCGTACTGCTTGCGGAACAGCTCACGAAACGAGCTGACGCTTATATTGCAGGCCTCGGCAAACCTTGTGATAGGTATGTTTTCAAGGTAATTCTGCTTTAGCAAAAGTGCCCCTTTAAATATCTGCGGATAGCGTTCCTGCTCGGTTATAAGCGGAAAATTCTCCTCAAAAACACGGGTCAGCAAACGGTACACCAGCTCCTTTCGGCGGAAGGCCGCCGAAACCCCTTGGGAGGCACTGCTCATTTCAAGCTTGGCCATTACCGATGCAATATGACGGGTCTCGTCATCCCTGCCGACCGTTGTAATACGGTCGAAAAGCAGTATATCCTCACCGTTTTGATCGTTCATATCAAAATTGACCACCACAAACGTGGAATTGTCCCTTGTGTACTGCATTTTGTACTTCAAGCCCTTGGGAATAAACACAAGCTCACCGTCGGTTGCAGTGAGCGCTCGCTTACCGTCCACCCAAAACTTGGCCTCACCACTCCAAAGGTACAAGATTCCGTTGCGAAATCTTCCCGATCGGCGGTTGTCGGTGGTTCGACCTGCGGGGCGGATGCCCGACATAATAACAATATTGCTTATTGCGGCATTCATCAAGGCTTTATCGTCGGCCATTTTCATCACATTCCCTCGGTGTTAAGCAATAATTTTTTGAGCACGCCCTCACAATAACCGCATTTGTGGCATTGCTTGTCGCAATTGGTGGTCTTCTCAAACCAATCCTTCGGAAAAGCGGAATTGTCCATAACATACGGTGCAATTGCTCTGCCAAAGCCGGGCTCAAAAAGGTCAAGCGTATTTCCGTAATACTTTCCCCTTACGTAAGCGTCAATGACCATTCCGGGGTGGGTGTGCATACGGGTAGCCAGCTTCACGGTGTCAAAAATGCCCTCATAGTGGTGCAGGTCCTCGGGGCGCACCCACGTGTTCTGCAACAGCATAGACCAGTTTTTGCGATCCTTTAAAGCACGCCAGCAGACATACGGCGTGAAATCCTTGATGTTTTCGACCTCGCAGACCTCGGACTCGTGTGCCACAAGGTTATCGTGAAATATCTGACCCGAGCAATCCCTGAAGCAACCGCTGTTGGCCAGCATTATCAGTTTTTTGCCGTTTTGGTCGGCCCATTCCTTCAGCATTTTAAGGTGAGGAATATTGCGGTTATAGTCCCTTTGCACGTGGAACGAATCGAATAAATCGGACAGATAATGCATACCCTTGACAGTACCTATCTTCATATTGACCGAGGCACGCACCTCAATTTTTTTGAAATGCTTTTTAACGGTGTGGGCAATGGCAGGCGATGCCGTGGTGATGATGTCAACACCGCAGTCGATCTCCTCAAGGTGGGCAATAACCGAGCAAACGCTGTTGGCCAGCTTCTCGGAAATGGCATATTGTCCATAGCAGTTTCCGTTGAACAGAAGGTCAAGCTTTATACCCATAGCCTTGATTTTTTTGAGTTCTTCCTCGGTGCGAGCCTGCGCCGTCCAATCGGTGAAGCCGTGACGTGTGGCAACGGGGCTTCGACCCGTGGCAAAGTCCTGCCACGGGAAAAACACCTCGGAAATACTGTCACGGTAGGCTTGGACAATGCTCGAAAACGGCTCTTCACCCACGTCGTAAAGTTGAAAGCCAACTGCAAATTTCATAAAAACACCTGGTTTTAATTAGTCTGTTTTAGAGTCGTCGTGCTTGACCCTGGAGTTGACCGAATCAAGCCCCTCATACGGCGCAACGTAGCCGTTGTCAAAGGGCGGTTGCGACCAATCAACGCTCCAAGGCTTCTTCTGACGGAACGGATTTTCAAATTTATTCTTCAAAACTCCACGCTTTTCAAGGCTTACCATACAGGCACGGGTACAGCCCTTGGCGCCGCATACGGCCTGACCGGAGTTATAAAGGAACTTATTTTTGTGATAGAACGGAGAAATGGACGACGGCTTGCGGTCGGTTCGACCCTTGACGTAATCACCGACCTCACCCTCCTTGCAGACCTCGGCACCGCCGAAGGTGATATCGCATTTGACCATATCAACGTCGGCCCATTCGATCTCACGGCCGTTGATGTTGGCCTTGACGGTCTTGTCGGCAGGGATGCATCCGCCGGGGCACTCTCTGACGCAGGCCATACAACGGTTGCAAAGTGTACCCGGCTCCATTATCGGGTCGGGCTCAAGCTCCAGCTCGGTGATGATGATACCGACACGCTGTCTTGGGCCAAACTCGGGGGTCAAAAGCATTTTGGAATAGCCTATCTCGCCGAGTCCGCAAAGATAGCCTGCGATACGCAGGTTGACCATTACGTCGGGAGCCGCCTTGCCGGGGGCAACGGGACGGGAGAACTCGGGCTTCATATAGCCGAGGTTATCGATCGCACGCCAGTCACTTTGGTGACCGTAGGGCACAGCCTCAAAACCTGCATCCTCGATCATTTTGCTCAAATTGATGACGGTCATCGGCATATAAAGATACGTAATACCGCCATAGCCCATAGACGAGTAGTTGGAAAAGAAGGTGCCCTCCTCAACGCCTCTTAAAGAGCCTCGAAGCACTCTGAAACCCAATGCAATGACCGATTTTGCATTGGGCATTATCTGTCTCGGGTCCATCTGGATGGGCGCATCCTTCCAGCGGTCGATAGAGCCGATACCGACAATATCGGCACCCATTCTTAAAGCCGCCGCCTTGATATCCTGTGATGTTATCATAATTATCCTCCTTTGGCCGACCAATGTCAAGCCTTTTTGTTTGATTATATTACACTAAAAACACAGATACAAGCAATAAAACACGCTGTTTATTACACGAAACACCAAGTAGCATTGATTGGCGGCTTGCGTTAAAGAGCAACACGGCCGATTATAGGCTTGACCGTTTTTACCCAATTTTTATCGTCGGTCCCAAAAACATTGTTAAAATTTTAATTATTGTTGTATTTGCCGATTTAGTGTGTTAAACTGATATTATACTTATTCAACATTTTAACAAAGGTAAGGTGGCTTATGAACATTATCGTTTGTATCAAACAGGTTCCCGGCAGTTCAAACGTCAAGGTCGACCCCGTAACGGGCGTGCTTATCCGTGACGGTGCGGACAGTAAAATGAATCCGTACGACCTTTATGCGCTTGAAACTGCTCTTTCACTTAAAGAGGCTCACGGCGGTACCGTTACGGCCGTCACAATGGGCCCTCCCGCCGCAAAGCAGGTGCTTTTAGAGGCGGTTTATATGGGTGCTGACAACGGCGTGCTTATCAGTGACCGCCGTTTTGCAGGCGCCGATGTTTTGGCCACCTCCTACACCCTTTCGTCCTGCCTTGTGTCGATGGGTAACTATGACCTCATCATCTGCGGCAAGCAGACCACCGACGGTGACACCGCCCAGGTCGGTGCCGAGATGGCCGAGTTTTTGGGACTGCCGCACTACTCCAACGTTCAGTCGTGCGAGATAGTTGACGGTAAATTGAAGTTCAAGTGTATGCTCGGCAACCTTGTAATGAGTGCCGAGATGGACACTCCGTGTGTCATCTGTGCCGACGGCGAGATCAACACTCCCCGTCTGCCGTCTTACAAGCGCAAAAAGGCCTCGGAGGGCAATGCCGACCTTATAAAGGTGCTGTCTCTCGACGATTTTATCGACAAGGACCCCAAGCACTACGGTCTGTCCGGCTCACCCACACAGGTTGAAAAGATATTCCCTCCCGAAAAGATGTCAGAGCACGTTGTGGTTGAGGGTACATCCGAGGAAAACGCCGCACATATCTATAAGATATTGTGCGATAGAAAATTTATTTGAAGGGCGGTGGAATAAATGGCAGAGCTTAAAATAAACAAATCACTCATAACCCCCGAAACGGCCGAACAGCTTGTAAAAATCTGTCCTTTTTCGGCTATTTCATACGATGGCGAGCTGCACATAAATTCCGCCTGCAAAATGTGCAAGCTTTGTGTTAAAAAAGGCCCTAAGGGTGCCGTTGAATACGTTGAGGACGAGGCCAAGGTGACCGTTGACAAGTCCGAGTGGCGTGGTATTGCCGTTTTTGCCGACTGTGCCGACGGCGGTATCCACCCCGTAACCTTTGAGCTTATCGGCAAGGCCAAGGAGCTGGCCGCCGTTATCGGTCATCCCGTTTATGCCGTGCTGATGTGCAACGGTGACAAGGGCTATTCCGAGCGCCTTTTGAAGAGCGGTGTTGACAAGGTCTTTGTCTACGATTCGCCTATTTTTGAGAACTTTACCGTTACTACATACGCCAATGCGTTTGCCAACTTCATCAACGCCACCAAGCCGAGCTCGGTGCTTGTCGGTGCGACCAACATCGGCCGAAGCCTTGCTCCCCGTGTGGCCTGCCGCTTCAGAACGGGACTTACTGCCGACTGTACACGTCTTGAAATGAAGGAAAACACCGACCTTGTGCAGATAAGACCTGCCTTTGGCGGTAACATTATGGCTCGTATCATCACCCCCAACACAAGGCCGCAGTTCTGCACCGTGCGTTACAAGGTCTTCTCGGCTCCCGAGCAGCAGGACAATGCCACGGGCGAGATTGTTAACTGCGCAGTAAACCCCGATTGGGAGGAACCCTCGGTAAGGGTGCTCAACGTCGAGCACAAGCCGCCCGAGAACGATATTTCGGAATCGGAAATAATCGTTGCCGTAGGACGTGGACTTAAATCCAAGGATGATCTTCAGATCGTTCAGAAGTTTGCCGATTCTATCGGCGCACAGCTTGCCTGCACAAGACCGCTGGTTGAATGCGGATGGGTGGACGCAAGCCGACAGATAGGCCTTAGCGGCAAGACCGTTGCACCCAAGCTGATAATCACGCTTGGCGTTTCGGGTGCGGTTCAGTTTGCGGCAGGAATGAAAGGTGCCGAGTGCATCATCGCCGTCAACTCCGACCGTACGGCCAGCATTTTCGACGTTGCTCATTACTGCGTGATAGGCGATATGTATGAGTGCCTTGGTGAGCTTGAAAAATTGATAAAGGAGGCAGGAAAATAATGTATAACATCATCAATTCGACCGATATTGAATACTTAAAATCAATCGTTCCTGCCGACCGTATTTTTGTAGGAAACGACATCAACCCCGACTATCATCACGACGAGCTTGGCGGCACCGAGGCCGCTCCCGACGTGCTGATATTTGTCACTTCCACCGAGGAAATTTCCAAGATAATGACCTATGCCTACAAGTACAACATCCCCGTCACGGTTCGTGGCTCGGGTACGGGACTTGTGGGTGCGGCGGTTGCCGTGAAGGGCGGAATTTTGCTCTGTACCTCCAAAATGAACCGCATTTTGGAGCTTGACACCGACAATCTGACCGTTACGGTAGAACCCGGTGTTCTGCTTATGGAATTGGCCGCCTTTGTTGAAGAAAACGACCTTTTCTATCCTCCCGATCCGGGTGAAAAATCGGCCACCATCGGCGGTAACATTTCGACCAATGCCGGCGGTATGCGTGCCGTCCGCTACGGTGTCACCCGTGACTACGTGCGTGAGCTGACGGTCGTTCTGCCCAACGGCGAGGTTCAGGTCTTCGGCGGTAAGATAGTTAAAAACAGCTCGGGCTACAGCCTGCTTAACCTTATGGTCGGCTCCGAGGGTACCCTTGGCATCATCACCAAGGCCGTTCTGAGACTTTTACCCAAGCCTACCAAGTCGGTAAGCCTGCTTGTACCGTTTGATTCCATGGACGATGCGCTGGATTGCGTGCCGCTTATTGTCAAGACCGACACCAACCCCACCGCCATCGAATATATGTCCCGTGACACCATTCTGTTCTCGGAGGACTACCTTTCCAAGAAGTTCCCCGACACCTCACACCCTGCATATCTGCTGTTGACCTTTGACGGTTCTTCGGACGACGAGATCGAAAAAAACTACTCGAAGATCGCCGACCTTTGCATCGTCAACGGTGCGGCCGATGCCTTCTTTATCGACACCGACGAGCGTAAAAAGTCGGTCTGGTCGGCACGTGGCGCATTCCTTGAGGCTATAAAGGCTTCGACCGATGAGATGGACGAGTGTGACGTTGTCGTTCCCCGAAACAGAATCGCCGAATTTATCAAGTACACCCATATTATTGCCAAAGAGCTTGGTGTCAGAATCCCAAGCTTCGGTCACGCAGGCGACGGCAACCTGCACATCTACATCTGCCGTGACGGTGCGACCGACAAGATGTGGGAGGAAAAGCTGAAGAAGGCCTTTGATATGATGTACTCTAAAGCCCACGAGATCGGCGGTCAGGTATCGGGCGAGCACGGTATCGGCTTCGCCAAGAAGGGCTACCTCAAGGAAAGCCTTGGCGACACCCAGATAGCTTTGATGCGTGGCATAAAATCCGCCTTCGACCCCAAGTGCATTTTAAACCCCGATAAACTGTTTTAACGTCTGAAACCGATATTCGCATTTATCATTTCATTTAACATCAACCCCTGCCGAAGCTTGCCTTTCAGCAGGGGTTGTGGTATAGTAATTAAAAATCATAGAAGCGGTGAAATAAATGAAAGAAAAACTGCCGCAAAGAAAAGCTACACGGTTAAAAGCCTACGACTACAGCACCCCCGGTGCGTATTTTGTTACTATCTGTACCAAAAATATGCGGCCGTTTTTTGGTCATGTCCAGACCGGTGATGCACTCAACGCTTCAAAGATGATTTTATCTGCATTAGGCGAAGTTGCCAAAACAGAAATTTCAAAAATCGAAGGCTTTTACCAAAACATAAAAATCGACAAGTATGTTGTGATGCCTAATCACATTCACATGATTATAGTCATCACGGAACGGATAAATCCGTTCCCTACATCAAAAAAATATGATATTCATAATGTTGTCGGAAAATTCAAGGCGGCAGTAACCCGCATTGTAGGGAAGGCATTTATGCCTTCCGCTAAGCCTAAAATCTGGCAAACGGGTTTTCACGACCACATAATCCGTGGGCCACACGATTACCGAAAAATATGGGAATACATCGACCAAAACCCCATACGGTGGACGTGTGATAAATTTTACGTTGAGGATATTTAAAAGGAGATGATGTTGTGCCGAAATTGATTTTATCTTCGTGCGATTTCAGAAACGAAAAATCGGCCGAGGTTATTTTCAGCCATTTGCCCAAGGCGGCTAAGGATTGTCGGGTCTTGTTTTTCCCCAACGAAAAGGCCACCGAGGCGGCTATACTAAGCGGAAAATACCACGCTCGGCTTGCGGAGTTTGGCTTTGAGCCGCAAAACGTAACCGTTTTCAACTACTTTTCTCCGCAGAATTTGGCCGATGCGGCTTTTGATGTCATTTACATCAGCGGCGGCAACACCTTCGGCACGATGAAACACCTTAAGGACACGAGCGCCGACCTAATAATAAAGGATTATGTAAACCAAGGGGCGGTTTACATCGGCGGCTGTGCAGGAGCGCACATTGCCTCGGCCGATATCGAGCACGTCAAAAAGTACGACACCGACACCTTTGGGCTAACCGATTTTAAAGGCTTGGGGTTGTTTTACGGCGTGCTTATCTGCCACTACACCGACGACCGCAAGGCCGACCTTGAGGCGCTGAAAAACCGCAGTCCCTACCCCGTCACCGCCTTGAGGGATGATGAATCCCTTGTTATAGACTATTGAAAAAGGGCCATCTCATTAAACAATCACCTGTATAAATACTCAGACCGTAGGGGCGACCTGTGGTCGCCCGCGGGCGAACGCAGTTCGCCCCTACGAGTTTATTGAGCACTTATGCAGTTGTGTTGCTAATGAAACAGTCCCTTTAGTTTTAATACAAAACCTCGTTTACGAGGATCTTGATATTTTGGTCGCTGTATTCTATCTCGCTTGAGAACATTCGTGCCGTTTCATAAACGTCACCGTCGAGGCACATCACAAAATAGGTGCAAAGAACACAAAATTCAAGTCCCGTTTCGTGCAAATGGCGGAAAACGAAATAGTCAAACAGTCTTTTTGCGTGTTGCGGAAGGCTGAATTTTATATCTTTAAGGCTTTCGTTGCGGTTTTTGAGGGTAGCCAGCACGTCATCCCACTTTGGGTCAAGCCGTTCAAGCTTTATAAAAACCTCGGCAAGCTCGCTGACCGTCATTTCAGGCAACAGATGAGCAAGCTGTTCGGGTCGGCGGCTGAAAATCCCGTCACGGTAGCCGAAAAAATCCTCCTCTTCGGCGCTGTACTCGGACGGCTCATCGTTCTCCCCTATCTTTTCAAGCACAAAATCGTTGTCCAGAATGAGCCTTGCGGCGGCTTCGCAGGTCGGCCCTAAGCCGATTTCGGTTCGCATATCAAAAAAGCTACGAAACCTTGGGTGGTCACGGCAAATCTGACACAAGCTCTGTTCGCCGTGCTTCAATATCAGCTCACAAAGGTTGTCTTGGTTCAAAAACGGGCATCTTTCCTGCTCGCCCAACACAAAATGAGGCGTTGAGTTCAACGAAATTTTACTTAAAATATCGGGCTTGGTTTTATAAAATTCAAGCGCTTCGGGGTCGATGTCGATCTCCCACCCAATGCAACAGTTGTGGCGACACTTATCGGCAATGCATTTGAATTTTTTGTAATAGCTCGGCGCAAAAATATCCATGGCTTAATGCTTTTCACCCTTAGGGGAACGGTGAACGATGCTGTTGACGATACTGAACACCACAACCGCAAGACAGATACCTGCGGCGATGCCGAGCGCAAACTCGGCCGTTTTAAGACCAAAGCTTTTGGCCCCCACCCAATCCTGACGGACGATACTGCTCATGGTGTAAAACAGCGCCGAGCCGGGCACCGAGGGCACTACCGACGGCACCAAAAACAACGTTACGGGCGCTTTAAGCACACGTGCGGCAATTTCACAGTAAATGACCGCCACCGCCGCCGCCACAAAGCACGGAATAAAGCCTTCGCCCACAAAATGTGCCACCAAAAGATAGGCGCCCCAGTTCAAAAGTCCGCCTATAGAGGCCGCCACAAGCAAACCCTTTCTCAACTGAAAAAGCAGTGCGAAGCCAAGCGAGCCGAGCAAGGCCGTTACAAGCTGAACTATCATCTCTCTCATATCGCACCTCCAAACAGAACGAACGACAGCATAAAGCCGCCTGCCAAAGCGCCTGCCAACACAAGGCTTTCGGTGAAGCGTGTCAAACCCGAAACGGTGTCCCCCACCAAAATATTGCGGATGGAGTTGGTCAGAGCAATGCCGGGAATAAGCAGCATGATATCACCTATCATTATCATATCGGCATTAAGACTCGGCACAAGTCGGCACACGGCACAAATGCCGAGACCAACAATAAGCGAACACAAAAATTTTGCTATTATACTATTGGGACAAAATTTAGGTGCAAGACCCGAAAACGCACAGATAACAACGGCAAAAGCGCCTGCAACAAGACCGTCATACACCGTTCCACCGAAAAATACGGCAAACGCCGCAGCAGCAAGCACACTTCCAACGTAATATTTGGGCTTGCTAAACGGCTTTTTGCAATCGTTCAGCCGTCTTTTAAGCTCGTCGACCGAAAAACGCTGCTCACAGTATTCACGGCTGAGTCGGTTCAAGGCCTCAAGTCTTGCAAAATCGGTGGCACCCGAGGACACGATGCGGCGTGTCTGGGTCAGTGTCTCACCATCGGGCATTTCAAGCGTTACAACAATGCTTGAGGTTATGGCGAAGGGGTTTACCCTTTTGGCTCCAAAAGCCTCGCCCATACGTGTGACGGTTCCCTCAATACGGTCGATCTCGGCACCGCTTACCATCATTCCCTCGGCAATATCCAACAGCAGACCTAAAAAGGTCTTGCGTTCATTTGTCACGGTGGCTCCTCCCCTTCTTTGAAAATGCTTTATACATATTAACAAACCCTTGTGTTAAAGTCAATGATTTTTAACACTATCGAGCGTCTTTTAATCTTTTCTTGACCCATTGTCTGGGCGAGCAGCTTTTATGCTTTTTGAACACCTTGGAAAAGTAGCTCATATCCGAAAAACCGCTGTGCAAAGCCGCTTCGGTGACCGATGTCTTTTCGTACAAAAGCATCCTGCAGGCGTGATCAATACGAAGGCCACTCAAATAATCGGTAAAGGTCTTACCCGTGACCTCCTTGAAAACACGGCAGAAATATTTTTCGTTAAGCCCTGCCATTTTGGACAGCCGTGCCAGAGTTATTGGCTCGACAAGGTTGTCCTCCAACCAATCCAACAACTCTGAAACACGTGTGATGTTGGCATCCTGACGGTTGATTTTGTGGGGGCTTACAAGGTCGGCCTTGTAAAGTTCAAAGAAAAATGCAAACAAACGGCTCATGACCTCAAGCTCGAAAAATGGCGAAGCTTGCCGCATTGCGCCGAAAAGCGACACCGCCGAGCTGTAGGCGGCGCTGTTGTCGGCCTCAAGCAGTACGTTGACCGTCATCTGTCCCGAGATTATGGGCAAAATAAGGTCGGTCGGGGCATCGGCCGAGCGGCGCAGGATGTTAATGTCACAAACGATACACTCATAAATGCAGTTTTCGGGCGTTCCTCGGTGCAGAACACCGCAGTTGACTACCGCAATGTCGCCCTGCTTCAGGGTGTATTCCATTGTGTTGAGGTGCAATGTCAATTGGCCGCTTTTGACCAGAACAAGCTCAAGCTCACGGTGCCAGTGCAACGGCATTTCATACCGTGGATGTGCTTCGTCCAAATAATAATATTCTATCGGGAACCCGTCGCTTCCCCTTTTTTTCAGTTCGTTAAGCTCTCCGTGTTTCATAAAACCGCCTAAAAGTGAAAATATTACAAGTTTTTATACCTATTTATACAAGTATTTCAATAAAAAACGCACTATAATTATTATATAAAGTTCTTTGTGTGCTGTCAAGAAAAAGGAGTTGACGTTATGATTATTGAACAACGAATCAAGGATTTTGAAAAATTGGGGCTTGGAATGTTTGTGCATTTCGGACTTTACAGCGTTTTGGGCAAGGGCGAATGGGCAAAGTGGGGCCACAAGATATCCCACGAGGATTATGAGCCGCTCAAAAGTGAATTTAATCCCAAACACGACTGGGCCGAAAAACTGGTTGCTACCGCTAAAGGTTTGGGTTGCCGTTACATAACGCTTACCACCCGTCATCACGACGGATTTTCGTTGTATGACACCCAAGGTCTTAATGATTACGACGCGCCCCACTCGGCGGCAGGCAGAGATTTGGTGAGAGAATTCGTTGACGAATGCCGTAAGGCCGATATAATTCCGTTCTTCTATCACACACTGCTTGATTGGCGTGAGCCGCTCTATGAGACTGATTTTCCCGAATACTTAAAATATTTGAGAAAGAGCGTTGAGATACTTTGCACCAATTACGGCAAGATCGGCGGCTTTTGGTTTGACGGCAAGTGGAATAAAAAGGATGCCGATTGGGAAGAGGATGCCCTTTACTCAATGATAAGAAAGCATCAGCCCGACGCTATGATAATCAACAATACGGGCCTTGGCGCACGCGGTGAGTTGGGTCACATCGAGCTTGACAGCGTTACCTTTGAGCGCGGACGTCCGAAGCCGATAAATATGGCAGACTCACCAAAATATATCGCCTCGGAAATGTGTCAGACCTTGGGTTGTGTTTGGGGTTACGGTGAAAATGATTTAACCTATAAATCACCCTCAACGCTGATCGAGGACATTTGCGTATGCCGTAAATACGGTGCAAATATGTTACTCAACGTCGGGCCTATGGGCAACGGCTACATCCGTCCCTTGGATGCCGAGCTTTTAAAGGCTGTTGGCAAGTGGACAAAGATTTACGGTGAGGCTTTATATAACCCAAGACCGACTGACATCGCCATAAAAGAAAAGCCCAACGACTTTGTTTTGCGCGACGGCAACAATTACTATATGTTCTGCTTTGATGTCGGAATGGGTGGTGACGGTAACGTTGTCGTGTGGGACCGTGATCAAGCTCATGTCAACCGCTTTGCGTTCCCCAAAAAGATCAAAAAGGTCACATGGCTTGATAACGGTAAAGAAGCCAAATTTGAGCAGACCGATGATACAACAACCGTTTACACCGTCCCGTTTGCCTACGGTACCAACCTTATCGTCCGTGTGGCCAGGATAGAGACCGAATAACATCGCTTGCCCTTACCTGTGTAAAGGGTTCAATGCAGAAAGGTGTGATTTACGTGAACAAAAGCACTGTGCTTTATCAGCTTACCGAAACAAGCGAATTTATGATGTCGTTTGTGCTGGTGACCAAGCAGAACAACTGCATAGTCATTGACGGCGGACGACCCGAGGACATGCCGCTTTTGAAGCAATATGTGGCAGGGCGCCATATATCGGCGTGGATTCTGACCCATCCGCATATCGACCACATCAGCGGCTTTATCGGAGAGGTCAACAGAAACGGTCTCGCTGATTTTGACGTTGAAACAGTGTATTACAACGTGCCTTCTTATGAAAAGCTACTCAATGCAACCAATGTTCCGAGTCGAAAATACTTCGGTCAGGAATTAGAGGAATTAAAGAAATTCTGCGATATTGAGGAAAAGATAAAGGACAAAGCACACACCGTTACGCAAGGCGAAAGCATTACGGTCGACGAGTGCAAAATTGATTTTATCTATACCTGCCACGATGGGCTTTATTCCAATCTTTTGAATGATGCCTCGCTTGTTTTCAAGATAACCGCATCCGACAAAACCGTGCTGTTTCTGGGCGATCTTGGGCCCGAGGGCGGCGATGTGCTTTATGAGGAATCACGTCATCTTTTAAAGTCGGATATAGTTCAGATGGCACATCACGGACATATGAATGTCGGTATGGAGGTTTATGCCGCAATTATGCCCGAGGCTTGTATGTGGTGCTGTGCCGAATGGCTTTATAATGAGGATGAAATACCCGACTATCTGTCTGACAGAGAACGCCTGCGAAAGATTCAGCGTGAGCGTATGTACGGAACCAAGCTCACAAGAAGATGGATGGACATTTTGGGCGTTAAAACACATTACGTCACCAAAGACGGAACAAACGAAATAATTTTATAAGGAGTAATTATTATGGCAGAAAACAGATACATAGGGGATTATCCCGTAATCGGCATCCGACCCACCATTGACGGCCGTCGTGGTGCGCTTAAGGTAAGAGAATCCTTGGAGGAGCAGACCATGAACATGGCCAGAAGCGCCGCCAAGCTCTTCGAGGAAAATTTGAGATATTCCAACGGCGAGCCCGTTAAGGTCATCATTGCCGACACCACCATCGGCCGTGTTGCCGAGGCCGCCGCTTGTGCCGAAAAATTCAGAAAAAACGGCGTTTCGGTAACCCTCACCGTCACACCCTGCTGGTGCTACGGAGCCGAAACCATGGATATGGAGCGTGACACCATCAAGGGTGTTTGGGGATTCAACGGAACCGAGCGCCCCGGTGCGGTCTACCTTGCATCGGTGCTTGCCACCAACGCACAAAAGGGCTTGCCTGCGTTTGGCATTTACGGACACGAGGTGCAGGATTGCGACGACACCTCCATCCCCGAAGATGTTAGGGAAAAGCTGCTGCGCTTTGGCCGTGCCGCCGTTGCCGTTGCAACCATGCGAGGCAAATCATATCTGCAGATCGGCTCGGTCTGTATGGGCATCGGCGGCTCGATAATCGACCCCGATTTTATCGAGGACTACCTCGGAATGCGTGTTGAATCGGTTGACGAGGTCGAGATAATCCGCCGAATGACCGAGGGCATCTATGACCGCGACGAATACGAAAAGGCGCTTAAATGGGCAAAGGAAAAGTGCATCGAGGGCTTTGACAAAAACCCCGAAGGCTTACAGAAAACAAGAGCCGAAAAGGATTCCGACTGGGAATTTGTTGTGAAGATGGCCGTCATCATCAAGGAGCTGATGAACGGCTGTAACAACCTGCCCGAGGGTCGTGAAGAAGAGGCTGTCGGCCACAATGCCATTGCCGCAGGCTTCCAGGGTCAGCGCCAGTGGACCGATTTTTACCCCAATGCCGACTTCCCCGAGGCAATTCTCAACACCTCGTTTGATTGGAACGGTGCAAGGGAACCGTATATTCTGGCCACCGAAAATGACGTTTTGAACGGTCTTGGTATGCTCTTTATGAAGCTTCTCACCAACCGTCCGCAGATGTTTGCCGATGTCAGAACCTTTTGGAGCGGTGATTCGATAAAGCGTGTCACCGGCTTTAATATCGAGGGCAAAGCCAAGCAAAGCGATGGCATCATCCATCTTATCAACTCGGGCGCCTGCTGTCTTGATGCCAACGGCGAAGCACGGGATGAAAACGGCAACAGCGTTATGAAATGCTGGTATGATATGCGTGACGAGGACATTGATGCGGTGCTGAAAAACTCCACCTGGAACTATGCCGACCTCGGATATTTCAGGGGTGGCGGTTATTCCTCACGCTTTGAAACACGTGCCGAAATGCCCGCAACGATGATACGCCTGAACCTCGTAAAAGGTCTCGGTCCCGTTCTGCAGATCGCCGAAGGGTGGACGGTTCATCTGCCCGAGGAGGTTTCCGACACACTTTGGAAGCGTACCGACTACACCTGGCCCTGCACCTGGTTTGCGCCGAGATGCACGGGTGAGGGCGCCTTTAAAACGGCCTATGACGTGATGAACAATTGGGGTGCCAACCATGGAGCTATCTCTTACGGCCACATCGGTGCCGACCTTATCACCCTTTGCTCGATGCTACGCATCCCCGTATGTATGCACAACGTCCCCGAGGAAAAGATATTCCGTCCCGCCGCCTGGAACGCATTTGGTATGGACAAAGAGGGTGCCGACTACCGTGCCTGCAAGACCTTCGGCCCGATGTATAAATGAGGTGAATGATGCTTAGGGTAACGAGAGTTGAACCCGAATCAGATTTTTGGGGAAAGGATTTAATGCTGTGGCTAGGGTAACTGCTACATTATGCCAATCGTAGGGGCGAACCTATGTGTTCGCCCGCTGAGCCCTCCTTGCCTAAAGGAGGGTGGCATTGCGAAGCAATGACGGGAGGATTCCTCAAGCCGACTTTGCGGAACGGATAAATCCGTTCCCTACAAAGAATCCACCCACCTTGCCGTAGGGGCGAACTGTGTTCGTCCGCCGCAAGACGGTTTTCGGGAGGGCGCAGAGGCCCTCCCCTACAATTAAGCCTACAGACACAATGTAGGGACCGACATCCTTGGCGGTCCGCCGCAAGACCGCTTATCTCTCCCTCAGTCACCTTCGGTGACAGCTTCCTCATCAGAGGGAGCTTCTATAGGGGCGGGCATTGGCCGCCCGAGGCTTGACACTTGAATTTTGGCTTGTGAAGTGGTATATTATAAAAATCCGACAGAAGGAGGGCTGGGAAATGAGCAACATTAAGGTCGTTGACGTGCGTGCCGTGCCGGGGGATGCCGCATTTTTGATTGACGACGGCACCACCGCCGTGCTGTATGACACGGGCTTTGCCTTTACGGGCTACCGTGTGGCCGAAAACATCAAAAACGCTTTGGGCAACCGACCGCTTGCGGCAATTCTGCTGACCCATTCGCACTACGACCATGCGCTTGGCACTCCGTATATTCTGAAGTATTACCCCACCGCTAAGGTGGTTGCAGGCGAATATGCCGTCGGAATCTTTCAAAAGCCGTCAGCCAAGAGGTTGATGCGTGAGCTTGACCGAAAATTTGCCGACAAATGCGGCGTGGGTGAATACGACGACCTTGTGGACGAGCTAAAGGTCGACATTGCCGTTTGCGATGGTGACACCGTGCGGTTTGGTGATATGGAGTTTACTGTCATTGACCTGCCGGGTCACACAAGATGCTCGGTCGGGTATTACCTTGAAGCCGAAAAACTGCTTTTGAACTCCGAAACGCTGGGCGTTTTCGGCGGTGAGGGCATAGTTGTGCCGTCCTATCTCATCGGCTATCAAACGGCGCTTGATTCCATCAAAAAAGCGCAGCAGTTTGACATAGAGCAGATGGTAGTGCCTCATTACGGTCTGCTTGAGCCGCAATACACCAAGGATTTTTTGAAGATAAGCTATAACACCTCGGTCGAGGTTGCCGAAAGCATTTGCAACATTCTGCAAAACGGCGGCAGTGAGGACGATGCCTTGGAGTATTTCCGCCAAAAATTTTACCACGGCTTTGTCAGGGATGTTTACCCCAGAGACGCTATGGAGCTTAACACAAGCATTATGATAAGACTGATACAAAAAGAGCTTTGCAATAACAATTAACACAAAACCGCAACAGATGACTGTTGCGGTTTTGCTTTTGCATAAAAGCGGTACAAAATGTAAAAATTGTATTTATATTTTAAAAAGACAATACAGTGCAAAAAATAATCGTATAGTGCATTTACAATGCAAATTTGCGAATGTATAATAGGATTATAAACTGTATGCTTTTTGGAAAGGAGCACTTTATCTTGAAAAAACTTTCATTCATTCTTTGCATTGTTTTATTACTGTCGATATTTGTCGGATGCTCGGGCGACTCGGGCGATGGAGGCACCGCTTCAAGCGGTTCAACCGACAACGGCGATATCTTCTCCACCTCCGCCGTCAATTACGTGGCCGACGGAATGGCGGTCTACCGCATTATCCGTCCCGAAAACGGAACCGATGCCGAGATTGCGGCGGCTTCACTTGTGTTTAAGCAGTACCGCTCAGCACACGGAGTCAACATCAAAAACATGGCCGACTCCGAGGACGGCACCGACGTTTACGAGATCCTGCTCGGCAACACCAACCGTCCCGAAACGGTTAAGGCCAAGGAATGGCTTTTAAACGACAAGGGCGGCCGTTATGACGACTACATAATCTGCACCATCGGCAAGAAGATCGTTATTTACGGCAACTCGGATACAGCCTTTACTGAGGCAGTCAACTACTTTGTCCAAAACTTCCTTGCCGCTCCCCAAAGCGCAGGTATAAAGTATGTTTACGGTGCCGCAGGCAACTTTGCCGACGTCACCGTCAACGGTGTGACCATCGGCAAGTTCTCGATCGTCCGTCCGCATTTCAACTCGTCCTACCTTACCTATGCCGAGCTTGAAAAGATGGTTGAGACCCTTTATCAGAAATCCGGCTTCAGGCCCAAATTTGTTGACGATACCGAGGTTGCAGAGGCCGAGTATGAGATAATCGTCGGCGACTGTCAGCGACCCAATGTGACAAAAATCGACAACCGTGACGAATATAAGGTCACCGTTTCGGGCAAGAAGATATACATCAACGGCGGCTCACATCAGGCCACCACCATTGCCGTTTCGGAGCTTGCCAAAAAGCTCGGCAGTACAACAGCTCTGACCGATGCCGACAGCTTTTCGGGCTCTTATTCCGAGACCGTTAAGACCTACGACGCCGCCACCTATTATACCCCGAGATTCTGGGATGATTTTGACGATATTACGGGTGACCACGTCAACGCCAACGGTCTTGACACCACTAAGTGGAAGCTGACCACCAGCACCTCTGCAGGTCACGGCGGCTACAAGGCCAAGAGAGCTACCGACCCCGATCACATTTTTGTTGCCGACGGTATGTTCCACATTTACCCCTATGCCGACCACGACAAAATGGAGTTCTACGGTGGCTTTCTTGAAACAAGCAACCTGATGCGCTTTACCTACGGCTATATCGAGTACAGTGCAAAAATCCCCGATGGTGCAGGCTTCTGGACGGCAATTTGGCTCCGTTGCGGAGATTACTCGGGTCCTGCACGTCCCGAAATAGATATTGCCGAGTGCTTTGGCAACTCCAAATCCTTTGCCTTTAATATGCACACCTGGCCCGGTAATGGTCCCGGCTCCGAGAATGTTACGCACACTTCTCTTGACGGCGGCAAATATCCCGACAAGAAAAAGGTTTGCCCCGACGACGGCCGCTTTAACGACACCTTCCACACCTACGGAATGCTGTGGACACCCGAGGTGGTATACGCCACCTGCGACGGTGTGCCCTACTTCAAGTACAATATGGGTGACAAGGAGACCGATGCCTGGTGCTTCAGCCGGTTGATGAAGATCTGCATCTCGATGGCTGTCGGCTTTGAGACCCAGGGCGGCAACCCCTTGACTTTGAGTGAAGAGGTATGGAACACCAACGGAAGATACTATGTCGACTGGGTATATGTTTATCAGATCGACGACGGCAATCAGGTGATGTCCATAAACGACACCACCTGGTAAAATCGAAATAATCCCGTTAAGGAGGGAAAGCTATGCCACTTTTTATAAACGATAAGGATATAAGGCAGTTTTCGTTTGTAAGAAAGCATTTCAATATGTCTTATATGACATACGATGCGGTTCTGACTGTTGCCAAAAACTGCGGAATGCGTATTTTGGAGGACACCGTCAATAAGCCCCGTGAGTATGAGATAATCGTGGGCGACTGTGAACGTGGCGGCGTTAAGAAATTTGATGACCGTGATGCCTTTGAGATCCGCATTGAGGGTAAAAAGGTATTTTTGAACGGCGGAAGCTCGCCTGCCGTCACAATGGCGGTCTCCGAGTTCAGAAGGGTTTTAAAGGAAAAAGAGAACCTCACCGATGCCGATGGCTTTGTGGGCTCTTATGCCGAAGCCGCCAAAAACTATGATGATGAAACCTATTACAAGCCCGTTTTCTTTGACGAGTTTGACGATATTGAGGGTGACTTTGTCAGCCCCAACGGAATCGACACAAGAAAGTGGAATTTAAGAGGCGGAGACGGACATTCATCGTGGAGCTCCGAGGGTCACAACGGCGCA
This sequence comes from Acutalibacteraceae bacterium, assembly GCA_045546555.1. GTDB lineage: Bacteria > Bacillota > Clostridia > Oscillospirales > Acutalibacteraceae > UMGS172. The sequence continues at coordinate 26,767 of JAZQCY010000060.1, forward strand.
CGCTGTGACCGCACCACCGACCCCAAGCGTGTTTACGTAAAGGATTCCTTGTTCCAGGTGCACCCCTATCACGACAAGGAAAACAACGTGTACTACGGCGGTTTCTTGGAGTCCAACGGCAAGATGAAGTTCACCTACGGCTTTGTTGAGATAAGTGCCAAGATACCCGACGGCCCGGGTTACTGGACTTCGCTTTGGCTTCGCTGTAACGACCGAAGTGGTCGTGTACGTCCCGAGATCGACGTAAACGAGTGCTTTGGCAACGGCGCAGGCGTCAATGCCAACCTGCACACCTGGCCGGGTGAGGATGCCGAACAGTACGGAATCAAGCACACCCAGCTCAACCGTCAGGATTACTTTGATAGGCTTCATTGGTGTCCCGATGACAAGCGCTTCAGCGAGGATTTCCACACCTACGGTGTTTTGTGGACGCACGACATTGCGTGGTTCACCTGCGACGGTGTGCCCTATTTCAAGTACAATATGGGCGACAAGGAGACCGACTTTGAATGCTTCGGCAAAAAGGTCTGGATCGTTATTTCCGAGGCGGTCGGCTTCAAATTGTCGGGAGACCCCATCAACAACACCCCCGAGCAATGGGCAAACAACAGCTCCTACTATGTTGACTGGTGCTATCTGTATCAGATAAAGGACGGACAGCAGGTCATCGAGTTTATGGAGGAGAATTAACAAAATATAAGCAAAAAAACAAGGCGTTTTGAAACGCCTTGTTTTTTTGTTGTGTTATTTTTTACGCTTATACCCTTATTGTTTCGCCCGATTTTACCGAGAGGATTCTACTGCCCACCTTGAACCATATCTCGGTGTCGGTCGGGTTGGTTACAATGTGACCGTCAGCAGAAGTTTCAAGCTGATCATACTTTTCGGCATAGTCGAATATCTCGTCGTTGGTTGCATACCAGACGTCCGCCTTGCCCGATACGGCCCTCATAAAGTCTTCGATAATGTACCAATTGTTGTTGCCCTCAAAGGTGTAGGTGTGACCCCAAAGGTAGAACAAAAACGGATCTTCCTTGGGTGTGTCGGCCAAAAACCGTTCGGTCAGCTCCGGCAACCTCGGGTCGGCATGAGAGCAGGTGGCGTGAAGCGGTATAAGGCTCTTGGGGTATTCATAGCTGTGGGTCGACTTGGCGGTGCGCATATATTTGAGCCCACACATTTTAACAACCTTGATGGTCTTTTCATCATACGGACCGTTGGGGATGACGTGACCCTTTATTACCCTGCCGAAAAGGTTTTCCAGTGTCTTACGGTCGGACAAAAGCTCGTGTGCTATCTCGGCCTCAGATGCATTCGTCAAGGTCGGGTGATGTGCCGAATGGGTGGCGATACTGCAAATGGGGTCAGAATACGTCGGCACAACGTCCTCATCTATCATTGCTCGCCAAACCTTGCCTTCGGGGTATACGTGGTCACGTGTGATAAAGCGTGCGCTGTTGAGGTTAAAGGTGCCCTTAACGCCGTACTTTTTCATCAGGGCGATCATCTCGATATCCTGCTGAACACCGTCGTCATAGCTTAAAGTGACGGCCTTTCCCAAACCGCCCGGGTATCTCATAAACTTTCTTACCATCTTTGCCGCCTCCTTATCTCTTTACCGTTTCGCCGGGCTCGATGCTGAACACATCTCCCCAAATGCCGTCACGAAGCCAAATTTTCACGGCGGTGGGGTTATAGATTATCTTGCCGTCGGCAGAATATTTCAATCGGCTGAAGCTTCTGCAATAGCGGTAGATCTCCATATTGGTGGCGTACCACACATCATCGTGACCGCCCAGAAGCTCACAAAGCTCCTCCATACGCTCCCAATCGTTGCGCATATTGAACTCATAGGAATGACCCCAGATATAGAAAAGCTTTGCAGTGTCTTTGGGATTTAAGGGTTCATTCAGAAACTTATCGGCTAAATTAAAAATCTCGGAATTGGCATGATGGCAGGTAGGATGCCAGGTCAACCACTCGGTCGGCAACTGAAAACCTAAGGTGCTTTTGGTGGTACGGCTATAGTAAATACCGGCTGTACGGCAGCACTCAATTACGCTATCACTGTATGTGCCCATCGGATATGCCATTCCATGCACCTCACAACCGAACAGGCTCTCAAGCTTCAGTCGGTCGGACACAAGCTCATTTAAAGCTACCGCAGGATCGCACTTTTCAAGATACGGGTGGGTGTAAGCGTGGCAGGCAACCTCAAACAAAGGGTCGGCATAAAGCTCCTTGGCCTCATTCTCAGACAGCTTTCTTGCGTTTTTACCGTCTTTTCCCGTCAAAAGTGCACCGTTAAGATTAAAGGTGGCTTTAAGTCCGTTTTTCTTGAAGATTTCGCAAAGACGGATGTCGGAATCCACGCCGTCGTCATAGCTGAAGGTCACTGCCTTCAGCTTGCCCTCAGGAAAATGTAACACATAATAACAGCTCATTTTTATCCTCCTTAAAACAGACCCTTACGCTTCATTTCGGAAACTTTAAGCACCGCCGCCTGCGTTTTGGCATCCTTGATCTCACCCGACATTATCATATCAATAACCTTTTCGAGCGGGACTTTTTCAGCCTCTAAAAACTCGTCCTCGTCAAGGCTCTTTTCACCTTGGTGAAGCCCCTTTGCGGCAAACATATAGATGATCTCACCGCAGTAGCCGGGGCTCGGATAAAGCTCACCGATGGGGATTATGGTGTCGGCGGTGGTGCCGGTCTCCTCCTTCAGCTCACGGATAGCGCCCAGCATAGGCTCCTCATCACCGTCACGCTTGCCTGCAGGTATTTCATAAATAACCTCACCGTACGGAAAGCGGAACTGCTTGACAAGATACACCTCGTCATTATCGGTCAGTGCAACAACGCAAACACCGCCGTTGTGCTCGACGACCTCCCTTATCGCCACCTTTCCGTCGGGCAAAAGCGCCTCGTCAACACGCATATTGACGATCTTGCCACGGTACTTGTAGCATTGGGAGATGCTTTTTTCGGTCAGATTCATAACATCACTCCGTTTTGAATACCTTAGTATAAAGATGTCATTCTGAGGCATAGCCGAAGAATCTTAAAATTCACAAAAGATCCTTCACCGACTGCGTCGGTTCAGGATGACGGTTAAGGTGTTGCTTATGGATTCTATTATAAAACAAATCGATTATGATTACAACGGTTTTGAGGACATTTTACGAAAACTTTGCGAAAAGTATCCGTTTTTAAAATCGGGGTCGGCAGGCAAATCCGTTTTGGGTCGGGACATCAAGCTGTTGAGATTAGGCAAGGGCGCCGACTACATACTCTACACCGCCGCCATACACGGAAGTGAACGGCTTACCGCCACCGTTTTGTTGCGGTTTATTGAAGAACTTTGCGAGGCTGTAAAGGTCGGGGACAAGGTTGCAGGGGTGGATGCAAGGAGGGCGCTTTACGGCAAGGGGGTCATGTTTGTACCCGTCTGCAACCCCGACGGTTGCGAGATCGCCCTTAAAGGTGCAAAAGGGTGCGGTGATCTTGCACCACGGCTTTACAAGCTGTGCGGCGGTGACTTTACTCATTGGAACGCCAACGCCCGAGGCGTTGACCTGAACCACAACTTTGACGCAGGGTGGGACGAACTGCACCGCTTAGAGCGTGAGCACGGGTTTTATGGCCCGGGGCCGACACGCTTTGGCGGCAGTAAGCCTCATTCCGAGCCCGAAACGGTGGCTTTGGTTGAGCTCTGCCAAAAGGTCAACATCCGCTACGTGATGTGCTTTCATTCGCAGGGCGAGGTCATTTATTGGGATTACAAAGGCATAAACACCCACCGTGGACACAAAATGGCCGAGATTTTTGCGGCCTCGTCGGGCTATGCGTTGGACGTCCCCACCACTTTGGCCGTGGGCGGAGGTTTTAAGGATTGGTTCATCGAGCACTTCCGCCGACCGGGGTTTACAATAGAGCTTGGCAAGGGCAAAAACCCGTTGCCACCCACCGATTGCGAAAAGATATACACAAAGGTTAAAGAAATGATGATGCTGGGACTGCTTATGTAGCGTTCCGCAAGGCACATTCAGCCGGCCGAAAGGCCAATTTAGCTTACTTTCGGGAGGGCGCAGAGGCCCTCCCCTACTTTGCGGAACGGATAAATCCGTTCCCTACGATTAAGGCTAAAGACACAATGTAGGGACCGACCTCCCGGGCGGTTCGCCGTAAGTCGGCTTGGCAGAATCCCTCCGTCTTTTTGCTTCGCAAAAATCCACCCGCTTACTGCGGCGGCCCCCTCTGTCACTCCGTGACATCTCCCCATTTTATGGGGAGTCACCCTTTAGGCAAGGGAGGCTGCGTAGGGGCGATTCACGAATCGCCCACCGTGAGTTGGCGGTCCGTCGTAAGTCGGCTTTGCGGACCGTCGAGGACGCCGATCCCTACAAAAATCATAAAGCCCTTGTTGGGCAGGGAAGATCCCCCCAAGGGGGACGGCCTCTGTCAGAGGTTATCCCTGCCGCCGTTTGGGCAACCAAAAATAAAAAAGCTCCCTTTAAAGGGAGCTGTCACCGTAGGTGACTGGGGGAGTACTCCCACCGTCAAAGCCTTCGGCTTTGCCACCTCCCTCAAAGAGGGAGGCTATATTTAAACTATCTTCTTTCTCAAAACCGTAAAACCGAGGCCGTCGATCTTTACAAGACCGTTCTGCGGCTTGTAGCCGAACACTATCTCGGCCTGCTCGAAGTCCTTGCCGACCGAAATTATCTGCTGCTCGTACCAACGGTTGGCGCAGACCAAGACCTCCTCGGTCTTGCCACGCCTTATGAAGGCAAAATGCCCTGCTCCCGATGAAACGGGAATAAAATCTCCGTCAATAAAGGCATCCGATGAACGGCGGAACTGACCCAGTCGCTTATAGAAATCGACAAGGTACTTATCCTCCCTGCCCCACGGATAAAAGCTACGGCAGAACGGATCGCCGTAGCCCTCCATACCGGCCTCGTCGCCGTAGTAAAGTGACGGAATACCGGGGAGTGTGTACTGCAGCAATGCGGCAATATACAAAAGCTTTTTGGCGTGCCACAGCTCGTTTTCGTTCATCCGCTTGCCCGATTGCCAGGCACGGCCTCTGCCGCCCGTCGGCTCACCGCCGAGAGCCGTTAAAATACGCTCGGTGTCGTGGGTGCCGATGTGGTTCATCAAAAGGCGCAATGCAGGCCTTGGATAGTTTTCGCAGACGCTCATCACGGTATCGCAAAGGTCATCACCACTGCCGCCCGTCAAAAATTTTATCAGCGCCGAAGCAAACGGATAGTTCATGACCGAATCGAGCTGTTTGCCCCTTAAATATCTGCGGCGCACACCGTAGCTTATCTTGTTGGTGGCATCCTCCCAGACCTCACCGATAATGATGGCATCGCTTTTTTCCGACTTTACCGCCTTGCGGATCTTATCAAGAAAGCTGTCGGGAAGCTCGTCGGCAACATCAAGTCGCCAGCCCGAAATGCCGCATTTCAACCATTTTCTCAAAACGCCGTTTTTACCCGTGATAAACTCGGAAAAAGCCTTGTCGTTTTCGTTGGTCTCGGGCAAGCTCGGTACGCCCCACCAAGCGCTGTAGCGGTTGGGCCAGTTGTGGAAATTGTACCAATCGTAATACGGCGATTCCTTGGACTCAAAGGCACCGACCGAATCGTAACGCTTGTAGCGGTTGAAATATATACTGTCATCACCCGTGTGGGAGAAAACACCGTCCAGAATAATGGCAATACCAAGCTTTTTGGCTTCCTTGCAGAGCTTTTTAAGGTCGTCCTCGGTGCCGAGCATCGGGTCGATCTTCATATAGTCGGCCGTGTTGTAGCGGTGGTTGGAATGTGCCTCAAAAATGGGGTTCAGATAGATTATGCTGACACCCAGCTCCTTTAGATACGGCAGTTTTTGGCGTACGCCCTCAAGGTCGCCGCCGAAATAATCGTTACCCAGCGAGCATTTTTCGCCCAACTGACGGTACTCGGGGGTCTCGTTAAGGGATTCGTGCATATAGCGGTCGTCGGGCACGTTGGCTTTCTTTGTGCCCGAATTATAAAAGCGGTCGGGGAAGATCTGATAGATGATTCCGCCTGAAAATTTATCGGGGGTCTTATAGTCGCTCTCATACACCGTCAGCTGCCATTCGCCGCCGTCACGGGAAACGTAGCCTTCGCCGTTTTTAAAGCGTGTAACAAACTGTCTGCCCCACGGCGAATCAAAGCAAAAGCTGTACCAATAAAGTCCCTCGGGGAGTATCAGCTCGGTGGAGTACCAACGGTAATCCTTATCAAAGGTTTCGCCTGCGGTCAGCAGAATAAACTGCTCACGGCCTGCATCCTCGTGTATTTTGACAAATGCGCCCGAGCAATGCGCATCGTTATGCAAAAGCAGACGCAACGTGACGGGAGTGCCGTCACTAACTGCGCCAAACGGTGATTTATATAAAATATCTCGTGAATCAAAAGGGATAAATTTCATTTTTCTCTTCCTCAAAACAGAATACCTTAATATGATACCTTATTTTGCTTCAATTTTCAAGTGTGGGAGATGCAGTATGGAGCTTTTTTGGCAAATAATTGTAATCTGCACCGAAAATCCGACCGCTTTAGCGGCAATTTTGCTGTCAGTAGCGCTGATGCTGGTCAACGGCTGGACCGATGCGCCTGTCAACATTGCCACCGCCATACGCTCGGGCGCCGTCAGCCCCAAAAACGCCATTTTGACGGCGGCCGTATGCAATTTTTTGGGAGCCGCCGCAATGGGACTTCTCGGAAGCTCGGTTGCGGTGGGGGTTTACAGTATTTCGGGACTTGACTCGGCAGGCGACAACGCACTCTATGCCCTTATATCGGCAGTCTTTTCGGTGGTGGTATGGTCACTTATTGCCTTGCGGTTTGGACTTCCCACAAGTGAAAGCCACGCTCTTTTCGCAGGGCTTGCGGGGTCGGGCATTGCCCTTAGGGGGCTTTCAGCCATCAACGGCACCGAATGGTTAAAGGTGCTTTTGGGTATTCTGCTTTCCACCCTACCTGTGGCCGTGTTGGCCTACCTTGCGGCACGGCTTTTAAAGACCGTGACCGACATCCCGTCCTTGACCTTTAAGCGTTTACAGTTGCTTGGGGCAATGCTGTCATCCTTTGCCCACGGTGCGCAGGACGGGCAAAAGTTTGCAGGGATACTCACGCTTGCGGCGGTGTTGGGGTCGGGTGTAAAGAGGCAGGCTGTAACGGTGCCGCTTTGGACAGCCTTGGTCAGTGCGGCTGTCATTTCGTTGGGCACGCTTATCGGCGGCAAAAGGATAATCAAGCGGTTTGGATCACTTGCACCCAAAGACCCTGCGGCAGGCTTTGCCTCCGACCTTGTTTCGGCGGTGGTGCTGACGGTGTTGTCGGCGGTCGGTTTGCCTGCATCCACCACCCACGCAAAATCCTCAGCCGTTATAGGCGCAGGTCGGTCTGATGCACAGACAACGCAGGATTCGGCCACCCTTCGGTCGATGGTGCTTGCCTGGGGATTGACCTTTCCTATATCGGCCGCACTCAGCTTTATAATAACAAAAATACTGACATAAAGCCGATTCCTTTCAAAGGTAAAGCGCTCAGTATATTTGTCCGTTTGCTTGCATAAAAATTGATGAAAGGTTGATTTTATGAAGGTGAACGTTTTTATCAAAAACACCGTGGTGTTGGTTGCAACCTCGCTGATTTTGCGGTCGGTCGGGATATTTTTCAGGGTGTGGCAGGTCGACAAGATCGGCTCGGAGGGGATGGGGCTTTATCAGCTGATATTCTCGGTGTATATGCTGGCGGCGACCTTCTCGACGGCGGGTGTTTCGACCGCCGTGACCCGACTTGTTGCCGACAACGAGCACAAGGGTGAAGCGGCCGTTAAATCGGTAATGAAAACAGCAACGGCGGTGACCCTTTTGGCGGCGGCGGTGTCGGTAGCGGTGGTCTTCTTGGGTGCCGAGCCGATTGCCGTTTATTTGCTGAAGGACGAACGTGCCATACCCGCTTTAAAGATATTGAGCTTTTCCCTGCCGTTTATGGGTCTGTCGTCCTGCTTTCGGGGGTACTTCATTGCACGGCGCAAAACGGTTCAACCGTCGGTGGTGCAGCTGCTTGAGCAGGCCGTACGCATTGCCGTGGTTGTGACCTGTGTGGGGCTTTGGGCCGATAAAGGGCTGACCTATACTGCGGCGGCGGTGCTTTGCGGCGACTCGGTTGCCGAGGCATTTTCGTTTTTGGCCAATTGGCTTTTATACCTCCGTGACCGCAAGTGCCTTATTAAAGGCACGGCCTTGGACGGTGTTTTAAGGAAAATACTGCACATCGCAGTACCGATAACCGGCTCAAGCTATCTTTCCTCCATACTGCACACGGTTGAAAGCCTGCTCGTGCCCTTAAAGCTTACTGTTTTTCACGGGTCAAAGGGTCGTGGGCTTGAGCTTTTCGGCGCCATTCGAGGAATGGCGTTGCCGATACTGTTCTTCCCTGCCTCGTTTCTGACGTCACTTTCGACAATGCTCATCCCCGAGGTGTCGTCGGCTTCGGCCGCAGGAGATACCCTGTCGGTGCGTGACACGGTGTCGAAATCGGTCGGCACAACGCTCATAATGTCGACCCTTGTCGCCTGCTGCTTTATGTTCAACGCTTCCGATGTTGGGTGGGTAATCTACGGTGACCGTGACGTTGGGCAGATGATACTCGTATTGTCCCCTATTGTACCGTTGATGTACCTTGAAAGCGTTACGGCAGGCCTGCTTAAAGGGCTTGACTGTCAGGTCAACGTGCTGAAGGTCAACACCTTTGACTCCTGCTTTCGCATTTTGGCGGTGCTTTTCATTGTGCCTCGGTTTGGCATAAAGGGCTATCTTGCCATTATGATGATAAGCAACACCTTTACCTCGTCGTTAAGCGCTTGGTGCCTTTTTAAGGCGGCCGACATAAAGCCCGCCCTTGGGCAATGGGTTATGATGCCACTTGCCATTGGTGTGTTGGGCGGCATTTTGGGCAACCTTTTATCGGGCGGTATCGGGAACACCGTTTTGAGACTGACCGTATCTTTAGCGGTTCAGGTGGCGGTCTTCGCAATATACTTCGTCTTGCGGTCAAAACGCTCCTCGGTCACCCGTGTCCTGAAAGCGTGAATTTTATATATAAAAAACCGTTGCACCATCTCTTTTGGGAGATTTGCAGCGGTATCAACGGCAACGCTTATTGGATGCTACAGTCTCAACAGTGCGGTCATTCTGTTTTCCTGCCTCATGTGTGTTGTGGCAAAGATCTTCTCCCGTGAGCATCATAATGGTGGTTGAACGTGGAAATAACTCTGAAAGTGTTATTTCCACGCCAAATCTTCGATTTGGCAACAAATTTTCAAAGAAAATTTCACAACGACCATTGCAATGATGTAGAAAAACAATCAAATTTCAAGAAATTTGATTGTTTAAAAGCAGATAAATCTGCTTTTGTGGAAACGCTAAGCGTTTCCACATTCTACAATCATTATAA
>JAZQCY010000061.1:0-19876 GCA_045546555.1 Acutalibacteraceae bacterium
CCGCAATTAAAAAAAATGGGGCGAGGAGGGCCTCCGCTCCCTACAAAAAATGCACTTCGAGTCTCCCCGAAGTGCAGGTCAGTATGAATACAAGCGCTGAAAAATTCAACTGACAGTAATATTTTTTGAAAATTCCCCTTAAATACACAAGGAAATTTTTGTAACTGTTGACTTTTTTATAAGTTTGATATATCATATATAAACTGTTGAAAGTTATCCGAAAGGACTTGAAATAATGAAGAAAGAACTTGAAAAGGTTTATAACCCTGCGGCTGTTGAAGACAGAACCTATGATTTCTGGCTTAAAGGAAAGTATTTCCACGCAGAGGTCGATCAGAAGAAAAAGCCTTACACCATCGTAATTCCGCCACCCAACATCACGGGTCAGCTCCACATGGGTCACGCTTTGGATGAGACCCTGCAGGACATTCTCATCCGTTGGAAGAGAATGCAGGGCTATTCTGCGCTTTGGCTCCCCGGTACCGACCATGCTTCCATCGCAACCGAGGCAAAAATTGTCGAGGCTATGCGTAAAGAGGGCGTCACAAAGGACGACCTCGGACGTGACGGCTTTTTGGAGCGTGCTTGGGCCTGGAAGGAAAAATTCGGCGGCAGAATTATCGAGCAGTTAAAAAAGCTCGGTACCTCCTGCGACTGGGACAGAGAAAGATTCACCCTCGACGAAGGCTGTTCAAAGGCCGTTCGTGAGGTTTTTGTGCGCCTTTACGAAAAGGGACTTATCTACCGTGGTGAGCGTATCATCAACTGGTGTCCCCATTGCCTGACCTCCATCTCGGATGCCGAGGTCGAGTATGCCGAAAAGGACGGCAACTTCTGGCACCTTCGTTATCCCATCACCGACGGAAGCGGATATATCGAGCTTGCTACCACCCGTCCCGAAACCCTGCTTGGTGATACCGCCGTTGCAGTGCACCCCGATGATGAGCGTTATAAGAACCTTATCGGCAAGACCGTAACTCTGCCGCTTGTCGGACGTGAGATCCCCGTTGTTGCCGATACTTATGTTGAAATGGACTTTGGTACAGGCGTTGTTAAGATCACCCCTGCACACGACCCCAACGACTTTGAGGTCGGACTCCGTCATAACCTCGAGGTCATCAACGTTATGACCGACGATGCTCATATCAATGAGCTTGGCGGTAAATATTGCGGAATGGATCGCTACGAGGCAAGAAAGGCTATTGTGGCTGATCTTGAAGAGGGCGGCTTCCTTGTAAAGGTTGAGCCCATGAAGCACAATGTCGGCTCCTGCTACCGTTGCTCTACCGTTGTCGAGCCCCGTGTTTCCAAGCAATGGTTCGTTAAAATGCAGCCCTTGGCCGAGCCTGCTATCGATGTTGTTAAAAAAGGCGAGATCAAGCTGATCCCCGGCCGTTTTGAAAAGACCTATTATAACTGGATGGAGAACATCAAGGATTGGTGTATCTCCCGTCAGCTTTGGTGGGGTCACAGAATCCCTGCCTGGTATTGTGACGAGTGTGGCGAAATGATCGTCAGCCGCTCGGATATTGACACCTGTCCTAAGTGCGGTGCCAAGGTAAGACAGGATGAGGACACCCTCGATACCTGGTTCTCGTCGGCTTTGTGGCCGTTCTCGACCCTCGGCTGGCCCGATAACACCCTTGACCTTAAATATTTCTATCCCACAAGCACCCTTGTTACGGGCTATGATATCATCTTCTTCTGGGTTGCCCGTATGATATTCTCAGGTCTTGAATATACCGGAAAAGCACCGTTTAACACGGTACTGTTCCACGGTATCGTCCGTGATGCTCAAGGCAGAAAGATGTCCAAATCCTTGGGCAACGGTATTGATCCGCTTGAGGAGATCGAAAAGTACGGTGCCGATGCTTTACGTTTCACACTTGCCACCGGCAACACCCCCGGTAACGATATGAGATACTCGGCCGAGCGTGTTGAGGCAAGCCGTAACTTCGCCAACAAGCTGTGGAATGCCGCACGTTTCGTTTTGATGAACCTTGACGAAAATGAGCCTGCACCCTATGTTCCGTCCGACCTTGCTTTGGAGGATAAATGGGTACTTTCCAAGTTCAACAACGTTGTTAAAGAGGTTACCGAAAACCTTGATAAATATGAGATCGGTCTTGCAGTTTCCAAGCTGTACGACTTTATCTGGGACGTATACTGTGACTGGTATATCGAGCTTTGTAAGGTTCGTCTCAACGGTGACGACGAAAAAGCCGCTTCAACCGCACGTGGTGTTCTGGTATATGTTTTGTCCAACACCCTAAAGCTGTTGCATCCCTTTATGCCGTTCATCACCGAGGAGATCTGGCAGGCTTTGCCTCACGAGGGTGAGAGTATTATGGTGTCAAGCTGGCCTTGTGCCTGCGATTGCCTGAGCTTTGCCAACGAGGAAGCCGAGTTCGAGAAGGTAATGGATGTCATCAAGGCCGTCCGTAACCGCCGTGCCGAGATGAATGTACCGCCTTCAAAGAAGGCCAAGCTGTATATCAGCACCGAGGCCAAGGATACCTTTACAAAGTGTGGCGTGTTTATGACCCGTCTTGCTTCGGCATCCGAGGTCGAGGTTGTGGACAATGTCGATGTTGAGGGCGCAGTCCGTGTCGTCACCACCGATGCAGTTGTTCAGATCCCGATGAACGAGCTTGTTGACTTTACAAAGGAGCTTGAGCGCCTTAATAAAGAGCTTGCCGCCGCCGAGAAGGACAGAGATTTCTTTGGCTCAAAGCTTAACAATGAGGCATTTATTTCCAAGGCACCTGCCCACGTTGTCGATGCACAGCGTGAGTCGCACAAGAAGGCTTTGGATAAGATCGCTCTGCTCGAAGCAAGCATCGCCGATATCAAGTCTAAAATGTAAAATAAAGCGGACGGTCACCCGTCCGCTTTATTTGGATAGTATTCTGTTTTGAAATATTGAAAATTTGAAGGACGGGCGAACTGCATAGGCTCCCTCTGAGAGGGAGCTGGCTTGCCGGCAGGCAAGACTGAGGGAGTGCCCGCGGGCGTTCACAGAACGCCCCTACGGTTTTTAACAGAGGTTTTCAAATGAACTACACCGAAAGCTTAAACTACATACATTCGCTTATGCGCTTTGGGTCAAGACCGGGACTTGAACGTATAACCGAGCTGTTGCACCGCCTTGGCGACCCGCAGGAAAGGTTGGAGATCATCCACGTTGCAGGTACTAACGGCAAGGGCTCGACCTGCACGTTTTTGAGCAATATCCTGCGTACAGCAGGCAAAAAAACGGGACTTTATATCTCGCCTTATGTGACCGTTTTCAACGAGCGTATTCAAATAGACGGTCTACCGATACCCAATGATGACCTTGCCCGATATACCGATAGGGTAAAGCAGGCGGTTGACGAAATGCCCGACGACGGTTGCCCTATAACCGAGTTTGAGTTTATCACGGCGGTTGCATTTCTTTATTTTTACGAGCAGAAATGCGATGCTGTGGTTTTGGAGGTTGGACTTGGAGGTCGGCTTGATGCAACCAACATAATAACCCATCCCAAGGCTTCGGTCATTGCACGCATTGCACTCGATCATACCGCAATTTTGGGCAACACCGAAGCCGAGATCGCCTATGAAAAATGCGGTATCATCAAAAAAGGCTGTCCCGTTATCACCACCGCAGATAACAGCGATGAGGCGTTGAACGTTATCAAAAAAATCGCCGCCGAGCGTGGATGCGACCTTAATATAAGTAACAAAAACGAGGTGCAGATACTGTCGGAGGATGTTTTCGGCAGTGAGATATTGTGGCAGGGCGAGGAATATAAGATAGGCCTACCGGGTGAGCATCAGATAAGCAATGCTTTGAATGCAGTTGCCGCCATCCGTGCGGCTTACCCCGAGGTTACTGTGACCCAAATCAAGCAGGGCTTGAAGAATGCCACTTTTGCCGCAAGGTGTGAGGTTATTTCCAAAGAACCGCTTGTTATTCTTGACGGCTCTCATAACCCCAACGGCACGGGTGCCTTGGCCGAGCTTCTGAAGAAGACCGACATCAACAATGCCACCGCCATTGTCGGCTTTATGGCCGATAAGGATGTTTCGGATGCCGTGCAGCTGCTTAAAGGGAAATTCAAAAGGATGATAACCGTCAAGGTGCAGTCCAACGCACGCACCATGACCGCCGAGGAGCTGAAATCGGTCTGCGAGAGCATTTGCGACGATGTGATTGCGGCCGACTCTTACGAGCAGGCCATAAAGCTTGCCGAAACCGATAACAAAATCATAGTGTTCGGTTCACTTTATCTGGCAGGGGATATAAGGCCCTTATTACTCCAACATTTTCAGACAAAAAACAATTAAATAATCGCTCATACTGTGACATTATTTTCGCATTTTATCCGCTATCATAATAGATAGCGGATTTTTTATTTGGAGGAATTATATGTCGGTTAAAATTACGGTAAACGGTGAGGTCGTGACAGCATATCTCGACGGCGAGATCGATCATCACACGGCCAGCATTATGCGCAACGAGATTGATGCGGCGGTTGAGAAAAATATACCCACAATGCTTGTGCTTGACTTCAGGGATGTCAGCTTTATGGATAGCTCGGGTATAGGACTTGTTATGGGTCGCTATAAGGTGCTAAAGCCATTGGGTGCCGAGCTTCACGTGACCAACACATCACCGCAGATAGGTAAGGTCATGAGGCTTGCAGGACTTGACCGATTGGCTAAATTGGACAGATAAAGAGGTGTGAAAATGAAGGACGAAATAAAGCTTATTATACCGTCAAGGTCACAAAACGAAAGCTTTGCCCGTGTGGCTGTCGGTAGCTTTGTGGCAAGGCTTGACCCGACCTTGGAGGAGCTGAACGATATAAAAACCGCCGTTTCGGAGGCGGTCACCAACTGTATTGTTCATGCGTACAGGGATACAATCGGGCTTATCTACATAACGGTCAGCGCCGAGGGTAACACGGTAACGGTGAAAATACGTGACCGTGGGTGCGGTATTTCTGATGTTGAAAAGGCAAAGGAACCGCTTTTTACCACCGGTGGAGAGGAGCGTGCAGGGCTTGGCTTTGCGGTGATGGAAAGCTTTACCGACAAGCTCAAGGTGCGTTCAACGGTGGGCAAGGGTACCACCGTAACAATGCAAAAGAAGATAAGCGTAAAGTATGACAGAAAAAAATGAGTTTATCAGTAAAAATTTAGGGTTGGTGCATTCCTGCTGTGGGAAATTCAAGGGTCGAGGTATAGAGTACGATGACCTGTTTCAAGCAGGGTGTATGGGACTTATCAAGGCGGTCAACGGCTTTGACGAATCCCGAGGACTCATGTTTTCGACCTACGCCGTGCCGGTTATCTTGGGCGAAATAAAGCGGATGTTCCGTGACGGCGGAAGCGTAAAGGTCGGCAGAACCTTAAAGGAATTATCATTAAAGGTCATTCGTGAAAACGAGCGGCTTTCCAAAGCGCTGGGCAGGGAGCCAACCGTAAACGAAATAGCTGAAAGCCTCCATGTGCCGCCCGAAAATGTGACCGAGGCACTGTGCGCCGCACAACCCACAATGTCGCTGACGGTGGAAAACGAGGACGGAACATGCGAATTTGATATTGCGGTCGAGGGTGAGGATGAAAAGCTGTTGGAGCATATTTCTCTGAAAGAGGTGTTGGCAACCCTGCCAGAAAACGACCGAAAATTGATAATATTAAGATATTATAAATCCAAAACCCAGACCGAAACGGCCGAGCAGCTCGGCATGACCCAGGTGCAGGTGTCACGCCGAGAGCGTGTTATACTTTCCAAAATGCGCCAGCTGTTGGCGTAGAACAAATATGCAGTTCTTCAATTGTTTATAAAAAAAGATCCTTCACTTCGTTCAGGATGACACATTAGTTTATTTCTGTCATCCTGAGCGTAGCGAAGGATCTTTTGAGTTTTCTATTTTTATTTAATGTCGGTTCTGCCAACGAGATAATCCAACGATACTTCATAAAAATCGGCAATTTTCAAGAGTATTTCCAGCTTTGGCTCACGTGTCATCAGCTCATAGTTTTGGTATGCCTTTTCGGTAATGTCACAGTAAATCGCAACCTGCTGTTGGGTCAAACCCTTTTCTTTTCGACATTGTTTTAAGCGTTCTGATAATATTTTTCTCATACTTTCACCTACAATTGTTCTTGGTAAATTAAGTATATTTCAATTAGCCAAGGTTTTCAAGTTAATTTTAGTTTTTTACTTGAACTTGGAGAGAAATTTGATATAATATTCATTAGTAAACGAGGCAGGTGAGTAGTGTGAAGAAGTTTTTGATAGTTGTCGATATGCAAAAGGACTTTGTTGACGGCGCTTTGGGTACTCCCGAGGCGGTTAAAATCGTGCCGAATGTGGTCAAAAAGATAAAAGGCTTTGACGGTGAGATAATTGTCACATACGACACCCATTCTGAAAATTATATGGAAACCTCGGAGGGCAAACACCTGCCCGTGCCGCATTGCATAAAGGGCACCAACGGTTGGAAACTTGATTCCGATGTTCAAAATGCCTTAAATGGCAGGGAATACACCGAGATCGAAAAGCCGACCTTTGGCTCGGTGAACTTACCCGATATCATAAAGTCAAAAGCAGGGGATGAGGAGTTTTCAGTTGAGCTTATCGGTCTTTGCACCGATATCTGCGTGGTCTCAAATGCGCTTTTGCTCAAGGCCAATTTCCCCGAGGCGGATATCTCGGTCGATCCGGAATGCTGTGCAGGTGTCACGGTGGATAGCCACAATGCCGCATTGACCACAATGAAAATGTGTCAGATAAACGTAGCCAAAGCATTTAAACCCGAACCAGCCTAAAAGGGCGGTTTTAAGGCGTCTTTTGGCTCTTTGTCGCACATAGGCGACAGCCTAATGTGCTTCGCATCACCAAAATCCACTCATAAAACCGCACCTTTTAGGTCGCAGAATTTTGTGATAAAGGATTTTTGATGTGGCGAGGCACAAAACACAGCAAATCCTTTCGGATTTGCGAGTATTTTAACAATGCCACAGCATTAAATCCTTGTCCCAAAATCTGATTTGTGTTTAAATGCTTTGGCTAGAGGCAAATAAATGGAACTGAAAGATATCAGATCTATGTATTTAGAGGAGCTGGAAGCCCTGATGAAGGAAATGGGCGAACCCAGGTTCCGTGCAGGTCAAATTTTTGATTGGCTACAGCAAGGCGTTGAAAATTTTGACGAAATGAGCAACATTCCGTCAAAATTACGTGTAAAATTACAAGAAGGTTACTATATTGTAACCGCAAATATCAAAAAAAGACTTGAATCTGACATAGATGATACTGTAAAATACTTATATGAGCTTCATGATGGCGAATTAGTCGAATCCGTGCTTATGAAATATAATCACGGGTATTCGGTCTGTGTATCAACGCAGGTCGGTTGCCGTATGGGTTGCAGCTTTTGCGCTTCGGGATTAAACGGTCTTAAACGCAACCTTACTGCATCCGAGATACTTGCGCAGATCACAAAAGCGCAGAAGGACAATAACATCAGGATATCCAACGTTGTGCTTATGGGTATGGGTGAGCCAATGGATAACCTTGATAACGTCATCCGATTCTTAAAGCTTGTTTCTCACGAGAAGGGACTGAACATCGGCCTTCGCCATATCTCGGTCTCAACCTCGGGTGTTGTTCCGGGAATCTATAAGCTGATGGAGGAAAACTTCCCCATAACGCTTTCGATCTCTCTGCATGCACCGAACGATGCAATAAGAAACTCCATGATGAGGGTCAACAAAAAATGGAACATAGCAACCTTATTAAAGGCCTGTAAGGATTATATCAAGGTCACAGGGCGCAGGATCAGCTTTGAGTATGCCGTTGTTGACGGTGTAAACAACAGCGACGATAATGCCCGTGAGCTGGCAAAGCTTTTGAAGGGTATGCTGTGCCACGTTAATCTGATACCTGTCAATCCCGTAAAGGAAAACACCTACAAAAAGCCCGACCGTAAAAAGATAGATCATTTTTGTAAGCTGTTGAACGATCTTGGTATCAACACAACTATAAGAAGAACCTTGGGTTCGGATATAGATGCCTCATGTGGACAGTTAAGAGGCAAGGCTTTGGAGGAATCTGAAGCAAATTAATATTAAAAAGGGGGTGCGGAAAATGAATATGACCGGCTTTTCGGATAAAGGTCTTGTGAGGTCATCCAATCAAGATGCTTTTGCGATAGGCACAATGGATGACGGCTCAAATTGGGCCGTTGTGTGTGATGGCATGGGCGGTGCCAATGGCGGCAATATTGCAAGCCGTCTTGCCGTTGACCATTTTTCCGCATCACTTAAAGCAGGCTACCGCTCGGGTATGTCCGAAAGCTCTGTTAAAAACCTGCTTGAAACGGCAGTGAATGCCGCTAATATCCGTGTTTTTGATAAGTCCCGTGAGAGCAAGGAGCTTAACGGAATGGGCACCACCATTGTTGCGGTGCTCATAATCGGAAAAACCGCTTATTTCTCACATGCAGGCGATAGCCGTGCTTACAGCTTTTCAAACGGCGAGCTGACACAGCTCACACGTGACCATTCAATTGTTCAGTCGATGATCGAAAACGGCAAGCTTACGCCCGAGGAGGCACGTTTCCACCCGAGAAAGAACGTCATCACCCGTGCTTTGGGTGTTGAGGAAAGCGTCAGCCCTGAGTTTAACGTATATGATCTGAACGATGGTGATCAGCTTTTGCTTTGCACCGACGGCTTGACAAACTTTGTTGACCTTGGCGCTATTGCAGATGTGCTTTCGGCTGACCACGAATCCAAAGCTGAGGCTTTGGTTGAAGTTGCCAACAAAAACGGCGGCGGAGATAATATCACCGCAGTCGTTATTGAAAATAAATAACTGATAATTTCACGATTGGAAGTAAGATTATGGACAAATTTGTCGGAAAAAGACTTGATGGAAGGTATGAGATACGCGAGATAATCGGTGTCGGCGGTATGGCTGTTGTTTATAAAGCCTACGACAGCATTGAGGACCGTATCGTTGCGGTTAAAATTCTCAAAGAGGAATTTATTTCAAATGAGGAGTTTATTATCCGCTTCAAGAACGAGTCTAAGGCTATCGCCGTACTGAACCATCCCAACATTGTCAAGGTTTATGACGTTAGCTTCGGTGATCTGATTCAGTATATCGTTATGGAGTATGTTGACGGTATCACCCTGAAGCAGTACATTGAAAAGCAAAAGACCTTGCGCTGGAAGGATGCGGTTTATCTTACCATTCAGGTTCTCCGTGCATTGCAGCATGCTCACGATAAGGGTATTGTTCACCGTGACGTTAAGCCGCAGAATATTATGCTTCTTGCCGACGGTACTATCAAGGTTACCGACTTCGGTATTGCACGCTTTGCAAGAAGTGAACATAAGACCATGACCGATAAGGCTATCGGCTCGGTTCATTACATCAGCCCCGAACAGGCAAGGGGTGAGGCCACCGATGAAAAGGCCGATATCTACTCGGTTGGCGTTATGCTTTATGAAATGCTGACAGGCCGTCTGCCCTTTGAGGCCGACAGTGCCGTTTCGGTTGCTATAATGCAGCTTCAGCAGGACCCCGTTTTGCCCCGTGATATCAACGAGAACATCCCTGTTGGACTTGAACAGGTTACTATGCACGCAATGCAGAAGGATGTTTTGAAGAGATATCGTTCTGCCGCAGAGATGCTTCGTGATCTTGAGGAGTTCAGAAGAAGCCCCGATATGGTATTTGAGTATACCTATTTTGTCGATAACGAGCCTACACGTTTTGTTGATGCTGTCAATGATGCCGATTTACTCGGCGTTGCAGGCGTATACGCTCTTGATAATTCTAAAAATGTCAATAACAACGATTATGACGATGAAGATTACGATGAAGATGAGGATAATGAAAAGTCACCCGTTATTCCGATTTTGATCGGTGTCGCAATTGCTTTCATTATTGCTCTTGTTATCGGTGTCGTTCTCTTCTTTAAATTATGGAACGAGGATGCCACCTCAACCGTAAAGGTACCCGGATTGGTTGGTATGACGGTTGATGAGATCCGTCAGGAGTACCCGGATTACAAGTACGTTATTGAGTATGTTGAGAGTGCCGACTATGATGCAGGTACCGTCATCAAGCAGTCACCGTCAGAGGGTCGTGACATCAAGGATACTCAAACCATAACCTTGACGGTTAGCCAGGGTACCGAGCTTAAAGAAATACCTCGAATTGCAAATTTAAGCACGACCGATGCACAGCTTCAATTAAGACTGCAGGGGTTGACTGCTGAGCTTGTTCAAAAGCACGATGCAACCGTTCCCGTTGGTCAGGTTATCGCAACCAATCCTGCCGAGGGAACAAAGGTCAAGTATGGCAGTGTTGTTCAGGTATACGTAAGTATCGGACCCGAGGTCAAATACGTTGAAAACGTTAATTGCGTAGGCTATGCTCAGGATGTTGCGATCTCCAAGCTTGAGGCCGCAGGTCTTACAGTTAAGATCACTCCCTATGATGTAAGCGATCCTCCTGCAGGCATCGTTGCCAAGCAGTCGCCCGATTTTGCGGGTAACCCGACCCTGCCGCAGGGTTCAACTGTCGAATTGTTTGTAAGTACCGGTGTGCTGAAGTATTCCTATACCGTTACTGTCGATGATCTGCCCAATAACTTCGATAAGAACTACAAGGTTACTCTTGAGGCTGTCAATGGCGGTAAAGAGCTTTCCACACAGAGTGTTTACGTAAACGATTATGACGGCACCTGGCAGGTAAAGCTTGACGGTATCGTTGATAACGAGACCAAGCTTTATATCAATATTAAGTCGAATGAAGGTTTAAATATTGATAAGGCATTGATCTATACAATTAACCTTGTCAACAAGACTGAAAAGGTTACTGTTTCGGATGCGCTTGCGCCGTATCTTTCGGTTGGCGGAGACACGAGCAGTGATTCGTCCTCGACCGGCACAAACTCCGAGTCAAACACATCCTCTGGTGCCGGTACCTCATCGCAGACCAATAGTGGAGATCAATAATATATGAGCTTGAGTAACGAAAGGCTCAACGGAATAATCATAAAATCAATTGCCGGCTTCTGCTATGTGGAAGTCGGCAATAAGGTATATGAATGCAAGCCCCGTGGCTCGTTCCGCAAAGAGGGCATAAGTCCGTCAGCAGGTGATAGTGTTACCATTTTTTTGTTGGGACAAAAGGGTACCGTTGAGGAGATTTTGCCACGTAAAAACTTTCTTTTAAGACCGCCGCTTGCCAATCTTGACAAGCTTTTTATTGTTTCATCCTGCACCATTCCCGCAGTAAATCCCTTGCTCATTGACCGTATGACGGCAATTTGTGAGCATATCGAGGTTGAACCGGTTATCGTGTTTAATAAGGCCGACCTCGGCGATTTCGGTGATCTGCCCGAAACCTACAAAAAGGCAGGGTATAAGACCTTTGTTGTTTCGGCCGAAACGGGTGACGGCACCGATGCAATCAAGTGTGAGCTTCAAGGCAAGATTTCGGCTTTTTGCGGCAACTCGGGTGTCGGAAAATCAAGCTTGCTGAACCGCCTACTTGACGGTGTCAGACTTTCAACCGGTGAGGTCAGTGAAAAGCTTGGCCGTGGTAAGCATACCACAAGAACCGTTGAGCTGTTTAAGGTATCGGACGGATATGTTGCCGATACCCCTGGATTTTCAACGCTTGAGTTGACCGATTTTATGCTTAACGACAAGGATGAGCTGAAGTTCTGCTTTCCCGAGTTTTCGGAGCATTTCGGCAAATGCCGCTTTAATTCCTGCACCCACGTGAACGAACCTGATTGCTCGGTCATAAATGCGGTCAAAAACGGAGAGATATCAAAATCAAGACATGATAGCTATGTTTCGATGTTTGAGGATCTTAAAAAAATCAAGTCATGGGAGATAAATAAAAAGTGAAAACCCATTGCGTAATTGTTGCAGGCGGAGACTGTGATTTAAAGCATTTTAAGCTTATCGACAACACATGTTTTGTTATTGCCGCCGATAGTGGCTTTAAGCACTGCAGATCGGCCAATTTCACACCCGATCTTTTGGTGGGTGACTTTGATTCGTATTTTGGCGAGCTGCCCTGCGATATTGAAATTGTAAAGCTTCCGACACATAAGGATGACACAGACCTTATGTTTGCCGCAAGATGCGGTGTAGAGCGAAATTTCAAGCGTTTTACCGTGCTTGGCGGATACGGCTCACGTCCCGATCAAAACATGGCAATGTATCAGACGCTTTGCTGGATCTGCGATAACTGTGAAGGCGCTGAGGTAAAAGCGATCTGTAATGGCTTTGAGGTGTATGTGCTTAAAAACAGCAGTAAAACCTTTCCTGCCGATAAAAGCCGATACCTATCGGTTTTCGCTATAGACGGCGTTGCCAAGGGTGTTGATATTGTCGGTGCAGAATATGAGCTTAACAATGCTACCATAACGGCAAATTTCCCCGTAGGTGTCAGTAATGTTGCCAAGCGTGATACCACTGTTTCGGTGAACTCGGGTAAAATTCTTATAATGTCGGTCGATAAAAATATATAAAAACTGTAACCGCTTTCAAATTCTCACGTATAATGTCGTAGAGAATTGAAGGCGGTGTTTTTTATGCGTCACAGAAGGCAAACACGTTGCAGTGCCGTAGCAATTGCATTTATCGCAGGCTTAATCGTTTCATACTTTTGCTCATCGGCGTTCATAATTGCCATTCTGACGGTTGCCGTTATTGTTCTCGGAATCCTTTGCAAATATTGACAGGAGTGGTTTGTTTGAAGATCGTAGTTATAAAAAGTCCTAAGCTCATCGGTTCAATTTTAAGAGCAATATTTAAAATCAAGAAGGACAATTCGGGGAATACATAAATTTTAAGCAGGCATAAGCCTGCTTTTTGTTCTATATGCGCCCCAACTTGAATAATTATCAATAGAAATTATTTGTAGGAGCGAAAATTATGGAATTAAATATCAGTGAAATCAATTTCCCTTACCGTAAGACACTTTTTGAAAGCAACGTAGAACAGAATATCGATACCGATTTTACCTTACCTGATTATTATCCCGAAATCGTTAAGGTGCTGAAATGCATTACCGAGATCAATATACTTTCGGCACAGTGTAACGACTCGGGCGTAAAGATCGGTGGACAGGTAGTGCTGACGTTACTGTATTTTGGCGGTGATGACCAGCCAAACAGTTTTACCCATACCGTGCCTTTTACCAAAACAGTCGATGCATCCGATGTTGTCGACGGCATTGCACACATTGCTCCGAGACTCAACTATCTGAATACCAAGGCGGTAGGCCCAAGAAAGGTCGAGGCTCACGGCTCGATGGCACTCAATGTTTCGGTTGAGGCGGTCAAGGACTGTAAGGTCGTTTCCGCCGCCCAATGTGACGGTATTTATGCCCGAACCGATGAAATTTCAATTGCTGAGCCGCTTAGTATAGTTTCAAAATCTGTTTTTGTTGAGGATGATATTCAGATACCTCAAACTCGTCCTTCGGTCGGGAAAATACTTCGTAAATGTGCTAAAGCAACCGTTACCGAGTGCAAATACACAGCAGGCAAAGTTGTTTTGAAGGGCGATTTTTTAATAGAGTTGCTTTACTGTCCTTCGGACGGCGGTCGTCCCATTCTTTTGACCGACAGCAACCCGTTTTCTCAGGTGCTGGACTGCCCGTGTGATTCGGATGACGTGTCCTTCGACGCTGTTGCACGTGTCGATTCATTTGAACTTCACCCTAAAACCTCGGTTGACGGTGAGGTGCGCAACATCTCATTTGAGGCTAAGGTCTGTATTGAATTGGCGCCGTACTGTCTTGTGAAAAAGGAAATCGTTACCGATGCTTTTTCGGGTAAATACAGCGCAGATATAGTGTCGTCGGAGCTTGTGTCCGAGTCGGTGCATGACCGTATAAACGACACCTTTGTCTGCCGAAAGACAATGGATTTCGGTGAGGATAATCTGACCGAAATATACGACGTTTGGAGCATTTCATCGGTTGATTTTGTTACGGTTGATAATAGCGATGTTCTTGTCAAGGGCTCGGTTACAGTAAATATTCTTGGTTGTGACCTTGACAATCAAACGGTCTATTTCGAGCGCCCGATAGATTATGAATACAGATTTGAAATAGGAGCGGTTTCCGACGAGATCAGATGTAACCCCAATATAGCGGTGCAGGCGGTTGAGTATTCACTGAACGCAGGCGGTACGGTCGATGTGGCAGTTGAGCTGTCAATCAAGTCTACGGTGTTCAGCCAACGTTTCATCAAGGCTATCACCAAAATAAATGTTGATCAGTCAACACTTTTGAGCAAAAGCAATGACTCTGCCGTTATACTGTACTTTGCCGAAAATGAATCGGTTTGGGAAATAGCAGGGAAGTACCAGACCGATCCCGAATGTATATGCAAGATAAACGGAGTTAACAGTATTGATGAAATATGCAACAAGGTGCTTTTGATACCTAACGTGCAGTAACAAAAAAACGGATGGTCTTTCGACCATCCGTGCTTTGCTTTTCAGAGCTTATAATGATTTCTTATTCTCTTTAAAAAGAAACAGATATGTGAATGCTGCGCCTGCGGCACCGATAGCAGGAGCTAAGAAGAATACCCAATAGTCACCGATTGCGCCTTCGGCAAACAATGCAGGACCAAAGCTTCTTGCAGGGTTGACCGAGGTGCCGGTCATGGGGATACCGATAAGGTGAACTAGTGTAAGGGTGAGACCGATAACCATACCCGAAATATTGGAAAGCTCGGGCTTGTTGGTGACAACAAGAATAACAAGAACGAAGATGAAGGTAAGGATGATCTCGATCATAAGTGAACCGAGAATAGCATCGTCACGACCGTTTTTGTATATGTAGTTAGCGCCGTAGTTGCAGGTGCCGTTGCTCAATTCCTCAAAGAACAGAAAATGAACAAAGCTTGCGGTTGCGGCTCCGGTGAACTGTGCGACAACATAGCCTGCAAGGTCGATGGGTGAAAGCTTGCCGGTCAAAAACATTGCGATAGAAACCGCAGGGTTAACGTGACAACCCGAAATGTGACCGATGGTGTAGGCCATAGCAACAATGACAAGACCGAAGGCCAGTGCTGTTGCAACGATGTTAGCGTTGGTGAGCACAGCAACACCGCAGGCAATAAATACCAAAACGAATGTTCCGATGCACTCGGCAATGTACTTTTTCCAATTTAATACCATAAGATTTCCTCCTTAATTTACCCGTTATGCTCGGGCTTTTACAATATAATTATATAATTATTTGCGAATATTATCAATGCAAATTTTGTATAAATATTACACGTTATAATTAGAATATCCTACAAAAAACCGTTTTAGAGTCAATCGACCCAAAATGTAGTGAGGTTTGTTGAAAAATGTATATTTTTGCCGTTTATATTGTTGACTTTAGCTTGGTAGTGTGATAATATTTAGTTATCAAATATTTCTTTGGAGGAATAGTTATGAGTAAATTTTGCGGAAATTGCGGCACCATGCTTCCCGATGATGCCAATGTGTGTGGAAACTGCGGTACTGTCTTGAATAAGCCGCAGGCTCCTGTTGAACCGGTAGCACCTGCAGCACCCTTCGAGCCGGTTGCTCCCTTTGAGCCCAACAATCCTTATGCAGCACCTGCACAGCCTCAGGCACCCGCACAGCCTCCCGTTCAGGATAAGGCTCCCGGTGAAGGCTTTATCGACAAGATCAAAAAATTTGTCGTGGGTATTATCGACCGCATGAAGGCCGATAAGAAGTTTATGACCATGGTCATTGCCATTGCAGGCGGCGCTACCGCTCTTATTGCGGCTCTTATCATCGTTTTGTGTCTCCTTGGCGGCGGCTACGAATCCGCTATTCAGAATAAGATCGATGGAGTTATGGGCGATTATGATGCTTATATCGATTCTGTCCCCGAAGCATATTGGGATGATCATGATATGCCTGATGAAGATGACTTTGAAGAACTTTTTGAAAATGCAAATACTGTTTTAGATGAGTATGATTTTGATTTTGAAGTCATTGATGAGGACGAAATTACCGGTTCAAGCTATTCTGCTCTCAAGTCTGCAGTAAGAGCAAAATGGGGAGTTTCGAAGCAGGATATCGGTGATGCTTATAAGCTTGAGGTTCTGTTCTCTCGTGTTACTGACGATGAGGATGAATTTGAATTAGAAACCGTAACGGTTGTTGAGATCGATGGCGATTGGTTCGTTTTCGATTATAACGATTACGACTAATCAGCCAATGTTTAAACCTTAATTTTTCACCCGTGAAATGTTATGCTTTCACGGGTGTTGCTATGAAAGGACAGTTATGGAAAAATATTGCGAAAAATGTGGCGGTCTTTTGGCCGAGGGTGCTTTGTTCTGCTTTGCCTGCGGTACACGTGTTCCTCAACCCGAGAATAAGACCGAGGTCAAGGAAAATGTTGCTGAAGAGATAGTTGTGCAGTCGGTTCAGCCCGAGGTTGAGCATAAAACAGAGCAACCTGCGGTGCAAATAAACGTAGAACCCCAAGAGCCTACACTTGAAACTGCCGAAAAACCCGAAAAGAAGCAGCCTAAATTTACGGGCAAGCGTCTTATTGCTTTGCTTGTTGCGGCCGCAGTTTTGCTTGGCGGTGCTGTTTACGGCGCAGTTTGCGGTATAATATATATTGCCGATTCCGTTTCGATAAACAGTGCAGTCGAAACCTATGTTGACGTTGTTTATCTCGGTGAACACGAAAAGCTTGAGAATATGATTCCCGAGGCTTTAATGGAAAATGAGGATTTTGCTTCGGTCATTGCCTCAAATTCCGAAAGGTATGATCCCAAAAGCGTTGCCGAAGAACGAAGCAAGAAGATGGATGCTTATTTCGGTGACGATATTGTCATAACCTGCAATGTCACCGAGTTTGACCGTATCGACGGCGATACTGCTCTTTTGTTTAAGGATATCTTTTTCTCCGCAGGTGCTTACAATGATGTAATTGATTTTGATTGCCTTTACAGATTGACCTTCGAGGTAAACGTCAAGGGCAGTAAAAACGAAGCAACGTATTCCCATTATGCTTATGCCTTGGATGCTGACGGTGAATGGTTGCTTTACGGTAATACATCCTTCAGACTGTTTTTCTATGATGCTTGGATAAATCAGACCGAGTTGGATAAAGATATTGCAAACGGCTATACTTTGTATGCCGGAGATGTAGTTTTTTAATTTTGGTGGATTATGAAAAGAGTATTGTTTAAAGATTTATACAATTGTATTTCTGATTTTGACGGTAAGACCGTCACGGTTGGTGGATGGGCAAGAAGCATCCGTGATTCAAAATCCTTTGGCTTTATCGACCTTAACGACGGTAGCTGCTTTAAGGGTGTTCAGATCGTTTTTGAGCGTGAAAAGATAGGAAATTATGATGAAATTTCATCCCTTAACGTCGGTTCGGCCGTTGTTGTGACGGGTAAGGTCATCGCAACTCCACAAAACAAGCAGCCTTTTGAGATAAATGCCGATTCTATAACAGTAGAGGGCACCTCAACACCCGATTATCCTCTGCAGAAAAAACGCCACACTGTGGAATACCTGCGTGAACAGGCGTATCTCAGACCTCGAACCAACCTTTTTTCGGCGGTGTTCCGTGTCAGAAGCGAAATTGCCTTTGCAATACATCAGTTTTTCAATGCTAAAGGCTTTGTTTATGTCCACACTCCGCTTATCACGGGCTCGGACTGTGAGGGTGCTGGTGAGATGTTCCGTGTGACCACGCTTGACCTTAACGACCCTCCTAAAAATGAGGATGGCAGTATTGATTGGTCTAAGGATTTCTTTGGTAAAAGCGCCAATCTGACAGTTTCGGGTCAGTTGGAGGGTGAGACCTACGCCTTGGCTTTCGGCAATATCTACACCTTTGGACCCACCTTCAGAGCCGAAAACTCCAACACTGCACGCCATGCGGCAGAGTTTTGGATGATCGAGCCCGGAATGGCCTTTGCCGACCTTTCAGACGATATGGAGCTTGCGTGGGATATGATAAAATATATCATCAACCACGTTTTGAATAAGTGTAAGCAGGAGCTTGAGTTCTTCAACAGCTTTGTTGATAAGACCTTGCTTGAAAGACTTAATACGCTTGCAAATTCCGACTATCAGAAGTTGACCTACACCGAGGCGGTCGAGCTGCTGAAAAACAGTAATGAGGAGTTCAAATACCCCGTCGAGTGGGGAAGTGACCTGCAGACCGAGCACGAAAGATACCTTACCGAAAAGGTGTTCAAAAAGCCGGTGTTTGTTGTGGATTACCCCAAGGAGATCAAGTCATTCTATATGCGTCTGAATGACGACGGCAAGACCGTTGCCGCAATGGATTTGCTTGTCCCCGGTGTCGGTGAGATCATCGGCGGAAGCCAGCGTGAGGAACGCCTTGACGTACTGCTCCAAAGAATGCAGGAGTGCGGTTTAAGGGAAGAGGACTACTGGTGGTATGTCAACCTTCGCAAATACGGAGGCACTAAGCACGCAGGCTTTGGCCTTGGCTTCGAACGAATTGTAATGTACCTCACGGGAGTTTCCAATATCCGTGATGTTATCCCGTATCCCCGAACCGTCGGAAATGCTGAATATTAAACAAAAAGAGCTGTCAAACGACAGCTCTTTTTAATTTAGAATGTAACGACCTTTTCCTCGGGTTCGCTTGTCTGTGCGTAGGTGATAACCTTCAAAACCGGGCCGTAGCCACGGTAAGCCTGATGCTTTTCAATGGATATCTTGGCGGTCACGTTCAGCCAATCACCGGTCTTTAACATTGTGCAGGGCTTTTCGGTCTCGGCAATAAAGCCTGCATACTGAATATCATCGGCACAGCAGGTCATAACATGGCGTCCTGCAATAAACTGATCATCGGGAATTTTGCCTTTTTCACGTGCGATTATTGCCTTGAACTTCACGGTCTTGCCGTGGTACTTGTCCGACTCCTCCATAAGGTCACGGTAAAACAAAGCAAAATCGTTGTCGGCGATCTCAATGACAGCCGCATTTATGTCATAGGGCAGGGGATCCTCAATGTTGTCCTCCTCGGTACTGCCGTCGGTGTATTCATACACAATAGCGTTATTGCGTGAAATTCCACGGACTATCTTGTGCAACGGCATCTTGTCGATAGAGTCCTCATATCGGTTAAAAATAACAAGCTCGGCCGATTTCAGCTTGTCCACAACCAGACTTCTCATGTTGGCATTGTAATTGACAAAGGTAGTGGAATCGGCAAACATCATTTCCTGATAAACCGTCCAGGATTTGGGCATCACATTGTAAAGGTTGTCCAAGGTCCACATACCGTTGTATTCGATAACAACACGCTGTGACTTGGTCTCCTTAAACCATCCCTCAAGCGCTTTTGTTGTCAAATCCTCAACCGAGTCAACAATCTTGATAAAAACATTCTTACCCGAGAATTTTGAGGGCTCGTATTCTTCTTCGCCTTCCTCGCAAACGATAAGAAGTGTTCTTTCGCCCGAGTTGAAGCGCTCGTCCTCTAAAGTTTCTTGAATAAATTTAGTCTTGCCCGACTCCAAAAATCCGGTAAAAAGATATACAGGTATTTCCATAATCTACCTCACATCAGATGTTGAAAAGGGAAGCGAGTGCATCCTCGTTTATCATTGAACCGATAACACAAAGACGGCCGATTATCTCGGCAGAGCCAATACGAACATCGGGTTCACCGGGAACATAGTCAAAATGAATCCACTTGCCGTCGGTTGAGGGGACGATACCCTTAGCTCTCAAAATAAAGCCGTAGGTTTTGTCATCGTTAAGTGCCTCCAATGCGTTGGTGATGTCCTCAACGGTGTATTTGTTGGTGGTT
>JAZQCY010000062.1:0-14874 GCA_045546555.1 Acutalibacteraceae bacterium
CTTCGTGCAAACGGACTTGCCTCTCCACTGCTTTTATGCTATAATACACCTAAGGCGGTGATTGTGTGAAACAGAAGGAAAATAAGGTGCCGGATTGGTATTGGACTCATGGACTTCACGATGCAAATATTATTTCTGCAACAAAAAAGGAATCCGATTTGAATCCTGATGATAATTGTTTAATATTTAAAATTGATTGCGATGGCGCTATGTTTGAGGCGGATATAACAGAAATTCGTTTTTATAATTTCAAAATTAAAACAAATGATTTTGACATAAATTTACTTAATGGAGGTTGGTGGTTATCGGATGAATTATCTGATAAAGTTGATTACTATTTATTAGATTTAAAATTTGATACTGCTAAGTGTAAAACCAAGCATTTGGAACTTGCATTTAAGAAAGCAGAAGTTATTAGATTGTAAAATTTCTCGGTTTTTAAGCACATTTAATTTGTGTCATTAAGTTCAAAACACCCAAAAATCCCGTTCACGAATGTGGGCGGGATTTTTACTTATTACCTCTTATTTTGTTGTGATGTATTTAACTTTTTGCCACAAAATAGTTTGATTGGTCTGTTTTTGCGTTAAAAAGGTACTTGTTTTAAGGTGATTGGCGGGTTATAATGAAAATAATAAAAACAACGGGTGGTGCTTGGATGAAGATATTGAACTTTGGGTCGTGTAATATCGACTATGTTTATTCGCTTGACCACATTGTCGAGGCGGGTGAGACCGAGGCAACCGATCGACTTGACGTTTTCCCGGGCGGAAAGGGATTGAACCAATCAATTGCCATAGCCCGTGCAGGGGCTCGTGTTTACCACGCAGGGTGTGTTGGCTTTGACGGTGATATGCTGACCGAGGTGTTGGAGCAGAGCGGTGTTGATGTTTCTTTTATCACAAAATCACCCGAAAAGAATGGACACGCCATTATTCAGGTTAGCTCTGACGGCGAAAATTCGATCTTTCTGTATCCCGGGTCGAACCACCTGATAACCGAGGAATATATTGACCGTGTGCTTGAAAACTTCGGTAACGGCGACATAATCCTACTGCAAAACGAGATCAACAATCTTGCGCTGATTGTCGAAAAGGCATACAGCAGAGGTATGTGCATTGTCCTTAATCCGTCACCAATTGATCGTAATCTCGATTCTGTGGATTTTGGACAGCTTACTTATATAATCCTCAACAAAATTGAGGCCAAGGCCATTTCGGGGTGCGACCGAACAGATGATGCGTTGGACTGCATTCGAAGGAAATACCCCAACCTTAAAATAATATTGACCTTGGGTCGCAAAGGCTCGGTATTTTTGGACGGTCAAAACGAATGGCGGCAATCGTCCTTTAAGGTAGATGCGGTCGACACAACGGCGGCAGGCGATACCTTCACAGGTTTCTTTATTGCCGAGCTTTCCCGTGGAGCAGAGCCGCAGGCCGCACTTAAAATGGCTTCCCTGGCGGCGGCAATTTCGGTTTCAAGGATGGGCGCCGCACCGTCAATACCATGTCGTTCGGAGGTTTTGGTTGCCTTAAACGTATTTTCCGAAAACTCGGCCGACAACCGTGCCGATGAGGTTCGCCGAAAATTGGACGATTACCTTGAGCGCAACCTTAAAACGGCCGGACTAAAGGGCTTGGCCGAGCTGTTGGGGTATTCTACTGTATATACAGGAAATCTTATCAAGAATCTAATGGGCAAGACCTTTTCGGAGCTTTTGGTGGACAAAAGATGTGACATTGCTGCAAAAATGCTGTTAGGAACCGACCTTTCGGTTGGGGAGATCATCGCCGCCGTGGGCTATCAGAATGAAAGCTTTTTCAGAAAAGCATTCAAACAAAAATACGGTAAAAATCCGCTTGAATACAGAAAAAGGGGAGCTGAATGATATGACGATTGACCAAAGAATTAAAAATTTGTCGGTGCCAAAGGGTAAGATTGACGTCGTGCTTGATACCGACGCTTATAACGAGATTGACGACCAGTTTGCCATTGCCTATATGCTGAAATCTAAGGATAAGCTTAACGTCAAGGCTATTTATGCCGCCCCGTTTTTCAATGACAGATCTCAAGGCCCCGAGGACGGAATGCTCAGAAGCTATGACGAGATACTGAAGCTTTTGTCGTTGATGGATGAAAAGGTTGATGTTTTTGAAGGGTCGAGAGGCTTTCTTCAAAATGAAACAACGCCGATAGTATCACCAGCGGCCGAGGATCTTGTGAAAAAGGCAATGGACTATTCTCCGCAAAATCCGCTTCACGTTGTGGCTATCGGTGCGATTACCAACGTTGCTTCGGCCTTGCTTTTGGAGCCGAGCATTTCCGAGAACATCGTTATTGTATGGCTTGGCGGTCACGGACACCACATAAGACAAAATGCTCATGAGTTCAATATGCGTGGCGATTATGCCGCCGCAAGGGTGGTTATGAGAAGCGGTGCACCGTTTGTGCAGCTTCCGTGTCTGGGTGTTGTAAGCAGCTTTACCATTTCAAAGCCTGAGCTTGAATATTGGCTGAAGGGCAAAAATTCGCTTGCAACGTATCTTGCCGAAAACACGGTTGAAGAAGCTGAAAAGTACGCAAGCGGAAGACCTTGGACACGTGTTATCTGGGATGTTACGGCGGTTGCGTGGCTATTAAATGACGGCGAAAGATTTATGCAGTCCCGTATTGTGCCGACCCCGATACCGACCTACGAGGGCTTTTACTCCTTCGACCAAAACGGTCTGCCAATGCAGTACGTTTACTACATAAAGCGTGATGCCTTGATGACCGACCTTATCAAAAAGCTGACCGAGTGATAGGGCTTGCAGGTTGACTTTAAAGGGTCGATATGCTAAAATTCTAAAGAAGAACAGTGTTTGGAAATATTGGCAGAAGGTGATTTTTTTGAAGAACGAATATACGGTTGATTGGCCGCTTTTAAAGGAGTGGACCAACGAAAGCCATTACAGCGGAACACGGCTGATATTCTTGATCATCTGGTGTGTTATTCTGCTTGCGGCGCTTGTATTCGGTGTTTTGTCGGTCATATTCGAGCAGTATACCAACGTGATTTATTTTGCACTTATTGCGCTGATAAGCCTTTACAGAGCATTTTTCTGGCGCTTGATGAGGGCAAAGCGTGAATACGGCCGTTTGTCCGAGGAATACGGAAAGGAATCGTGGACAAGGATAATAGAGCTTGTCAACGAGGGCTTGGTTATCACCGAGGAAAAAACCGTTATGAAGTACGGCTATATGGAAATTGACAAGATCACCGAAAAGGACGACACCGTTTATATCCGATTCAAGTCCAAATCGGTAATAAGACTGTATAAGTCCAAGTTTGTCGATTGCACTTGGGAGGAATTCAAGGCTGAAATCGCCAAAAACAACCCACAGTTGATTTAATAAATTTTGCCTCCGTTGAAAACAAATGAAGGTTGTGCTATCATAAAAATGAAGATAGCGCTATCTTTTGAATTTAACGGAGGTTTATTTATGGATATGACTGTTATTGGTAAAAATATAGCCGATTTGCGTCGGCAACGCTCGGTCAAGCAGGACGAGCTGGCAAGGTTTGTCGGTGTTTCGGCGCAGGCCGTTTCCAAATGGGAAAACGGCGGCGTCCCTGACACCGAGCTGCTTCCCAAGATCGCTGACTTTTTCGAGGTCTCGATAGACGCACTTTTTGGGAGAAGCAACACGGTTGTCGACATTCAGGAAGCAATATTGAAAGATATTCAATCCAAAAAGGAAAAAGACAGAATATCAAGAGCGTTTGAGTTGTGCTGGATGATCGAGCAGTCGATGTACGGAACCATCTTTTCGGATCCCGAAAGGTTTAAGGAAGAAGCCCGTGCGCATACCGATAGTGATCAGCTTTACTCACAGGTGATCGTTGACTCAGGTTACACGGAAATGGGACTTTTTAACCGAATCAAGTATTTCCTTGTGGTTCCCGATGCCGTTGATAAGGATAGGGCACTGTTAAACGGAATTGATTACCCTGCGTTCTTTAAGATAATGTCGGATAAAGAGCTGTTTGATTCGCTTGTGCTTTTATACAAGCGTGAAAGCACACACGCTTTTACCGAAAAGCTTTTGGTTGATGGGTTAAATGTGACTGCGGACAAGGCTAAGCAGATAATATCACAACTGCTGAAATTAAGCCTTTTAGGCAGAACGGTTGCCGAAACCGATGGTGGTTTGGTTGAGTTTTACAGCTTTTATCCAAGACCGTCGTTTGTTTCAATGCTGATATTTGCAAGGGAAATGATAGATATCCCCGATAATTTTTACGTCAACAACCGAAGCCGCCGCAAACCGTTCCTTAAATGATCAAAGTGCCGATTAACCGTAGGGGAGCACCTATGTGTGCTCCCGAAAGTCTGCTTACGGCGGCAGGGATAACCTCTGACAGAGGCCGTCCCCCCTTTGTCGCTGCCCTACAAAGCTATTTGAGGTTTATTGTAGGGACCGACCTCCCGGGCGGTCCGCAAATACGGCTCGCTGCGGGCGAACACGCAGGTTCGCCCCTACGAGGCTGAGGCCAAAAATCAACCAACGGTTGGGGGAATTGGGCGTTTTGGTAGTTGAAATTCTAAAACGGGTGTGTTGCGGTAGGAGTTTTCGTGTGGTATACTTTATTCAGAAAATAAAGGAGGTCACATTATGAACGAACTTGCCATTGGAACAAAAATTGCAGACCTGCGTACCGCACTTAATCTCACACAGCTTGAGCTGGCCGAAAGGCTTGGCGTGACCGACCGAGCCGTGTCGAAATGGGAAACGGGTGCAAGCTACCCCGATATCACGCTTTTGCCGCAGTTGGCCGATGTTTTTAACGTCACGACCGATTATCTGTTGAGAGGTCAACCTACGGTCAAGCGGGAATTTTACGTGGATTACGCCAACTCCAAATTTAACGATACTGTTAATAAAAAGTACCTCTCTAATGGGTGGGACATTGTAGATATAAAGCTTTCGGGCGACGGCGACGGTGCCTGCATGTGCGCCATTCTTTTTGAAAAAGAGGTATACTGAAAAATAGAAAAACAGCGACTCAATCGAGTCGCTGTTTTTGTCTGTATTCGGTTGGGGAAATGCCCTTCAGCTTTTTGAACTGCTTGCTGAAGTGGTATTCATCGTAAAAGCCAAGGTTGTGTGCAACCTGCTTCATCTGGATGTCGGGGAACGTATTGAAATATGAAATTGCTTCCTCGACCTTGAAATTCAAAATATATTGGTGGATGGAGACCCCGTGCTTTTGCTTGAACTTGTTTTCGGCAGTTTTGACCGAAACGTTAAGAGTGGCCGCAAGCTCGGAATTGCTGAAGAATTTTTCGGGGTTGGAGTGAATGATGTTCTGCAGCTTGACCGCCAGCTCGGTGTCGGCCGTGTAAAGGTGGTGCCCGTAAAGCTCGCACAGCAAAAGCTCAAAATAAAGGTCGGCCTTGCGCTGATTGCCTGCAAGCTTGGCGTTGACGGTGTGTGAAAACAACCGCTTTATGTTGGGATTGTTGGAGGCATCTATCAACGAATCAATGCTGCCGCTCCCATTGGTCAGCAAATCGCCGTCCTCTTTTGACACGTGAAAATACATGGTTTTGGTGGCAGGTGAGCAGGGCGCAAGCCCAAAATGCAGGTTTTCAGCCGCAAGGATAAGTAAATGATCCTTTTTTACATCAAAAACCTCATCGTTTTGTCCGAATTCCCATTCGCCTTGCAGAACATAGATAAAATCGTGCTCCTGCATTTTGCGTTTGGGGTGCACAAACGGTGTGGCATAAAAGTTGATATTAGCCTCGGTCACGGTGTGCAGATGCTCGGTCGTAAACAGATTTTTCATTTGTTCACCTCCGCTTGTTTTCTTAATTTTACATCTTGTTTTCCCGTTTGTCAATTGAAAATAACTCGAGTAGGGTATATGATATGATCAGACCTGAATTTGAGGAGCAATTATGAAGATTTTTCAAAAGGGATTCAACTACTCGCAGGACGGCCCCGGAAACCGACTTGTGTACCATTTGCTTGGGTGCAATATGCGGTGTCCGTGGTGCTCCAACCCCGAGGGCATGAGCGTTAACGGTGACGTACTTTTTGAGATGACACCGCAGGAGATTTTGGCCGAGGCTCTATCGGCCAAGCCAATGTTTTTTGACGGTGGCGGAGTGACCTTCACGGGTGGGGAATGCACACTTTGGGGCACAGAGCTGACCGAAACGTTGAGGCTTTTGCAGGAAAGCAAGATCGACACCTGCATTGAGACCAACGGCACAAGCACGGATTTCGGTGAGATATCGCAATATCTTGACCGAGCGATAATTGATTTAAAGCATCCCGATTCCGACAGGTTGCAGGCGGTCTGCGGCGTGGGAAACGAGATCACACGGCAGAATATCATCGCCTTTGCCCATAGTGGAAAGGAACTGCTTATACGTGTGCCGCTTATCGGTGGTTTTAACACCGACTGTGAGGCGATAGACGGATTTGCGAGATTTTTCTGTTCCGTCAAACGTCCCAACGTGAAGATCGAACTGCTGAAATACCACGAATACGGCAAAAGTAAGTGGGAAAAGGCAGGGCTTCAATATAAAATGAAAAACGCCTTTGTGCGGGAAGAGCAACGGCGTGAGACAGAAGAAAATTTCAGACGTTTTGGTTTGAACGTCGTAAGAACATAAAGGAGAATGCTTATGTACGGTATTTATAATTCGGCTTCGGTAACGACCGCCGCAAAGGAGCTTTTTAAAGAGGAACGTGCCAAAAAACGTGTTGACGGTTGGTTTTTGGCAAGGGAAACGGTCTGCGACCTTGGTGACAGCCTCAAAGACCTTTCCAAAGAAATGCGTGCCGCCAAGGAGTTGGAGGCTATCGTTTCCAAGCTTCCGCTTTCTATCAGCGACAACGCCGTTTTTGCAGGCAGTCAGTCGGACGCCTTTGCCCGAAGCTATGCGCTTATCAATCCGACCTTTAAAGTCGAGACCTTTTCGGGCTATTGCGACCCCACGGCGGTTTATAACGATATTGAGCCTGATGAGGAGTTCACCAAGGAGCGTATCGACCGTGTGCGTGAATTTTCCAAAAACTCGGCCTATGTCAAGAGCCTTACTGCAATGTACGACCAATACGAGGACTACACAGCCGAGGTTGCATTTTTCATCGAGCAGGTCACGGGTCACATCATCCCCGATTTCCGTTTTATCCTGAAAAACGGTGTGAAGGCGGTAATTGATGAGATAAATCAAAGAATGGCCGCCGAAATAGACCCCAAGAGGTTTGATAACTTTAAGGCCTTTAAAATTGCAATAGAATGTGTGCTTATTTTAAGCCGCCGTTACGGTGAAATTGCCGCCGAAAAGGCAAAGACGGCCGAAGGTAAGCGGAAGGATGAGCTTTTGCATCTTGCCGCCACCTTGAAAAAGGTTCCCTTTAACGGTTGTGACACGTTGTTTGAGGCTATTCAGAGCTATATGCTGTTGTGGGAAGTAATGTGCTTGGAGCAGGCTCCCAACCCGTTTGCCTTCTCGGTGGGTAATGCCGACCGCATTTTTGAACCGTACCGTGCCAAGGACGGAATGTCCCGTGAGGATGCCGCTTCTCTTTTAAAGCATTTTCTTGTGTTCTTCAACGTCGGTGACCGTAGCTGGGCGATTTCTCAGAATTTGCTTATCTCGGGCCGTGACGTTGAAGGGAATGACCTCACCAATGAAACATCCTATGCCTTGATGGACGCTTATTTTGATATGAATCTGCCCCAGCCGATACTGTCGGTGAAATTACATAAAAACACTCCCGACAAGGTTTATGAGGAGTTGGGTCGGTTCTTCTTCTCGCCCGGTGTGCTGACACCGTCGCTTTTCAATGACGACTCGGTGTTTGAAATCTTAAAGGGCAGAAAAGTCAAGGAATGTGATCTTGCCGATTACTCGGTTGCAGGCTGTCAGGAGCCGCTTATTATGGGCAAGGACAACGGCAACACCACCAACAGCTGGCTGAGTATGCCTAAGGTGCTTGAGCTTTGCCTTAACAACGGCTATTCTATGATAACCGGCAAGGCCATCGAGCCGACCGAGCCCAAAGACACAAAATATCTGTTGCAAAATATCCGTGAGATATTCTATAATACTCTTGAGCATTACGTTGATAAGATGTGTGATGCCGCAAACGGTGCTTCCAAGGCCGTCAGCGAGCTTCCCGTGCCGTTTTTGAGCGTTGCGATGGGTGGAGTTAAAACGGGCTACGATATGCGTGATACCGAAAACCAAGGCACCGAGTATAACGGAAGCGGATGTCTTATCCACGGCTTAAGCGTTATGGCCGATTCGTTTGTGGCCATCGACAAGCTTTTAGCCGAAAAACCCGAGTGGACAGACCAACTTATTCCTGCGCTTAAAGCCAACTTTGAAGGCTTTGAGGAGCTGCACAAATTCTTAAAATCGGCACCCAAATTCGGCAACAATATTGCCGTTGTTGATGACGAGGCCGCCGAGATCGCCGCCCGTGTTTCGGATATCGTGTCGGCTCGCAAAAACTACCTCGGCAACCCATTCAGAGCCGACTGGGCAAGTCCCACAACCCATCTGACCTATGGCTATTGGGTGGCCGCAACCCCCGACGGACGTGTTGCACGTGAACAACTCAACTACGGTGTTGATCCGCTATACGGTGAGGCAAGCGGGGGTATGGGCTTCAGAATGCTGTCCAATATGAAGCTTCCGTTCGAGAAATTTGGCGGCGGATATGCTTCGCATCTTGGTATCGACCCCAAATATTTTACTGCCGACAGTTTTGAGGGCAAGGGTCTTGACTTTTCTCGCAGAGTGGTTAAGCCGTTGTTCTTTAATCCTTCGATGGAGGGACGTGTTTCACCGTTCTACCTCTATGTAAACGTGACCACGCCTGAAACCTTGCGCAAGGTTTTGGCCGACCCCAAAAAGTATGCGCCCTCGGGTGTTTACATTATGCGTATCCACGGAACCTTTGTAAATTTCCTCGATCTGTCGCCTGCAATTCAGCAGGATATCATCAAGCGTCTCGACCCCAACTCTACCGAAATGTGAGGATAAAAATGTACGCAATAGGAATTGATATCGGCACCACGTCGGTGTCGGGAATACTGCACAGCGTGGCCGATGGTTCGGTTGTGCGGTCGCTGACCGTGCCGAACGACACCTTTATAAAAAGTCCGTTCCCGTGGGCAAAACTGCAGGACGCAAACCGCCTTTTGGAGATTGCCGAAGGTGTTTTGACCGAGCTTTTAAGCGGTGGTGAAAGGGTGGTCTCCATCGGTATCACGGGTCAGATGCACGGCATCGTCTATCTTGACCGCAAGGGTGAGCCGGTAAGCGACCTGTGTATATGGCAGGACGGTCGTGGTGATCTTTTCTATAAGGATGACAAAAGCTATTCTGCATTTATGACCGAAGAAACGGGTTATAATGTTGCAACGGGCTATGGCTCGGTGACCTATTTTTACGATAACGAAAACGGCTTTGTGCCCGAAAGCGCTGATGTGTTATGCACCGTTCACGACCTTTTTGCAATGAAGCTTGCAGGACTTAAAAGACCTGTTATCCATCCGTCGGATGCCGCATCTTTAGGACTTTTTGACCTTAAAAACGGTCGGTTTGATGCGGACGCTATCCAAAAGCTTGGACTTAAATTCCATATGTTCCCCGATGTTTGCCGTGAAAATGCTGTTTTGGGTCATTACAACGGCATTCCCGTCAGCGTTGCGATAGGGGATAATCAGGCAAGCTTTTTGGGCTCGGTTTCCGATATAAAAAACAGTATTCTTATAAATGTCGGCACGGGTAGTCAGGTGTCTTGCTATACCGATACTGTCCCCAACAGTACCGCCGTTGATTGCCGCCCGTTGGTTGACGGTGGGTTTATCCTGGCAGGCTCGTCACTTTGCGGCGGCCGAGCCTATGCAATGCTTGAAAGACTTTTCCGTGAAATTGCCGAGGGTGTGACGGGTGTCAAGGTGGACAGCGCATACCAAATGATGGATGCCTTGACCGACGGTGAATCGGACAGCGAGCTTACGGTCAACACAAAGTTCAGCGGAACCCGTGAGAATCCCGAGATAAGGGGTAGTATCAGCAATATAGATACCGAAAATTTTACCGCAAAAGCGCTTTGCGACGGTTTTATGAACGGTATGGCCAAGGAGCTTTTTGATATGTTCAATGCTATGAAGCCGTATCTGAAATCGTTGCCCAAGGTGGCGGTCGGCTCGGGCAACGGTGTCAGAAACAACAAGGCTTTGAACCGTGTGCTTGAAAGGGTGTTCGGTATCCCGTTGATGATACCTAAAACCCAAGAAGAAGCCGCATTCGGTGCATCGTTGTTTGCGCTTCGTTCGGCAAGGGTCATTCGTGATCTTGAAACGGCAGGCAAGCTGATAAAATACGAGGAGTGAGCTGTGAAAATGGAAAATTTGCTTAAAAAGCCTATATTTTTTGAACCCAACCGTGTTGGTCGTGTGTACCTCGGAGGTGCGCTGTTTGCCGACTTTTTCGGAGATGATTCTACCGACGGCTTTGAGCCCGAGGAATGGGTCGCCTCCAACGTGAAGGCTATAAACAAGGTCTCAAAGGGTAAGAAAGAGGGCGTTTCAAGGGTCAAGGATACCGACATATATTTTGATGACCTTTTGACAGAACATAAGTCAGAAATGCTGGGCGACCGTGAGGAATTCGGCGTGCTGACCAAGGTTTTGGACAGCGCTATAAGGCTTCCTGCACAAGCCCATCCCGACAAGGCTTTTTCAAGGGAGCATTTCAACTCAAACTACGGCAAGGCCGAGTCTTGGGTGGTGCTGGCTACAAGAGAGAATGCAAGTCTTTACTTTGGTTTTAATAAGCAGTACACCGAGGAAGAATTTAAGGCCGCAATTGAGCAGAGCAAGACCGATAAGGGCGCAATGGAGCGCCTTTTGAACCGTATTCCCGTCAAAACGGGCGACGTGTTCTTCGTGCCGGCCAAAATGGCGCACGCCATCGGTGCAGGGTGCTTGATTCTGGAAATTCAGGAGCCGTCGGACTTCACCGTTCAGCCCGAATACTGGTGCGGTGAGTATCTTTTGAATGATAAGGAAATGTATATCGACCTTCCGAAGGATACCGCCGTCAAGGTGTTTGACTTCTCGGTGTTCGGTGAAGAAGCCATCAACATGGGCAGAAAGATTCCGCAGGTGATTTCGGACAAAAACGGTGTGAAGCACGAGGCGCTGATAACCTATTCCGATACCCCTTGCTTTGCGGTTGAAAGGTATGTGCTGAATAACGCCGAAACCGTTTTGGAGCATAAGCCGTGTGTGTACGTTGTGACCGAGGGTGAGGGTGCCGTGCTTTGCGGCGGTGACGAAAAGCCGCTTAAAAAGGGCGATTATTTCTTCCTGCCGTTTGCTGCCGACGAGACCGTTATTAAAACCGATACGGCAATTACCGTCGTGGCTTGTCTGCCGCCCGAAAAATAGTATAAAAATCTGTGAATTATCATTGACACCTTAAATCTGCGGTGCTACAATGACAAGGTAAAAATCCTTTGGGAGGTAATTTTATGTCAAAGTTAATTTTGTTTCAGGGAGATTCCATAGCCGATTGCGGCCGTGCCCGTGACAACAACGTAAACGTTGGTGTCGGCTATCCTTTGCTCATTAAGGCTACGCTCGGTCACGATGCACCCAATGAATATCAGTTTATCAACCGTGGTGTCAGTGGCAACCGAATTGTTGACCTTTATGCCCGTATCAAAAAGGATTTTATCAATCTCAAGCCCGATTACGCCAGCATTTACATCGGCGTAAACGATGCCTGGCACGAGATAAACGATAAAAACGGTGTTGATACCGAAAAGTTTGAAAAAATATACACAATGATGCTTGATGAGATATATGCCGCTTGCCCCGATATTAAGCTTATCATCATTGCACCCTATGTTCTGCACGGCCCTGCAACGGCCGACTGCGAGACCATCCCTAACCGTTGGGAGCTTTTCCAAAAGGATGTTGCCGAAAAGGCCGCCGTTTGCAAAAAAATGGCCGAAAAGTATAACCTTCCGCTTATCGAGCTTCAGCCTGCATTTGATGCCGCCTGCGAAAAGGCCGAGCCGGGATATTGGACAGCCGACGGTGTTCATCCCACCGCACACGGCCACGAGATTATCAAAAGACTCTGGCTTGAGGCTTTTGAGAAAATCAAATAACCTTTCTTTCCGAGTGTCAAACGGCACTCGGATTTTTGTTGTATTATATTCAAATCCCACCTTGTCAATGAAAAAGCAATGTGGTACAATTATCCTATATCGAACTTGAAAGAAGGCTACAACGTGGACAAGGAAGTTTTATTCGAGAAAATAGACTCGCTTTACGAAAAATACCTCAAGGTTTGGGAGGATGTTTGCATCATCGAAAGCCCAACCAACTTTAAAGAAGGCGTTGATGCCTGCGGTGATTACTTTGTAAAGTATGCCAAAGCTCTGGGGTGGGTGGTCGAAAAGCTTCCTCAATCTGTTTCGGGTGATCCTATTTGCATCACGATGAATCCAACTGCTTCGGGTAAACCTATATGCCTTTCGGGTCACATCGACACGGTGCATCCTGTGGGGTCGTTCGGTACGCCTGCGGTGCACTTTGATGACGAAAGGATATATGGTCCCGGTGTTACCGATTGTAAAGGCGGCGTTGTCGGAGGCCTTTATGCTATGGAGGTCTTGCACAACTTAGGGTATGCCGACCATCCCGTAAAGCTGATCATTCAGACCGATGAAGAAGGCGGCTCAAAGTGGAGCAACAAGGCCACCATCAATTGGATTTGCGAAAAAGCCGAGGGTAGCCGTGCTTTTTTGAATCTTGAGGGTCATACCAAGGGCGAAGTATGTATTCAGCGCAAGGGTATTATCACCTTTAAATTTAAAGTCACGGGTATTGCAACCCATTCCTCAAGATGTGCGTTGGGTGGTGCCAATGCCATTATCGAAGCGGCGCACAAAATGCTCGAGCTTGAAAAGCATAAGGATAACGAGGGCTTGACCTGCAGTTGTAATATGATCAGCGGCGGCAATGCTGTGAATACCGTTGCGGGATATTGCGAGTTTGTCTGTAACGTCCGTTTTGCTACGGCGGAACAGCTTGAACAGATAAAGTCTGAGGCGGAGGCACTTGCTGATACGGTTTATGTAAAGGGCTGTAAAACCGAGCTTGAGGTCGACGGCTTCAGAGTAGCTATGGAGCGTGTTGACCGCAACTTGAAATTGGTCGACGACCTTAACGAGGCCTTCAAAAAATACGGATTACCCGAGCTGATGCCCTCCAAGCGCACGGGCGGCTCGGATGCCGCCGATGCTACTGTTTACGGATTGACGGCGGTTGATTCGATCGGTACCGAGGGTGACAGGATCCACTCGGTCGATGAGTT
Organism: Acutalibacteraceae bacterium; assembly: GCA_045546555.1. GTDB lineage: Bacteria > Bacillota > Clostridia > Oscillospirales > Acutalibacteraceae > UMGS172. Next base: position 13,413 of record JAZQCY010000062.1, read on the forward strand.
CGGTATAAAAATCTCTCTAAAGGAATGCGCCAAGCGTTTGGTTACAGCAATTTTGGAACTGAAATAAACCGTGTTTTATGGCTTATTCTATTACTTGATTTGTGAGGACGCTATGAATATTGTAATAGCTATTGATTCTTTTAAAGGCAGTCTTTCGTCAATTGAGGCAGGCAACGCCGTTAAAGAGGCGGCCTTTAAGGCTTTTGATACACCTTCGGTCACGGTCTGTCCTTTGGCCGACGGCGGTGAGGGCACCGTTCGGGCACTTTGTGAGGGCTTGGACGGAAGGATGGTCAAGGTTGATGTGACGGGGCCTTTATATAAGCCTGTTGAGGCCGAATACTGCATTTTGCCCGACGGTAAAACCGCCGTTATGGAAATGGCCTCGGCGGCAGGCTTGACACTTGTACCTGAGGATATGCGTGATCCGTTAAACACCACCACCTATGGCGTGGGTGAGATGATACGTGATGCGATTTCACGTGGGTGCAGGGAGTTTATCATCGGCATCGGCGGAAGTGCCACCAACGACGGCGGCACGGGTATGCTGAGCGCTTTGGGATTTGAGCTTCTTGATGCTCAAGGCCAACCTATTCCGCTTGGGGCAAAAGGTCTTGCTGTTCTGTGCTCGATTTCGACCGAAAATGTTGTGCCCGAGCTTTCAAAGTGCCGCTTCCGCATTGCCTGCGATGTTACCAATCCGCTTTGCGGTGAGAACGGTTGCAGTGCAGTGTTTGGCCCGCAAAAGGGCGCAACACCCCAAATGATAGCCGATATGGACAGGTGGCTCGAATCGTATGCAAAAATAGCAAGGACGGTATCCGAAAAGGCTGATATGAATTATCCCGGTGCAGGTGCCGCAGGGGGCTTGGGGTTTGCTTTTTCGGCATTCTTGAATGCCGAACTGCAATCGGGTATAAGGATCGTGTCGGAATTGACACACCTTGAAGAGCATATCAAAAATGCTGATATAGTTATAACGGGTGAGGGAAGACTTGATTCGCAAACAGCGATGGGTAAGGCACCGATAGGTGTTGCAAAGCTTGCCAAGGCTCACGGCAAAAGGGTCATTGCCTTTGCAGGCTGTGTGACCGAGGATGCCGAAGCGCTGAACGACTGCGGAATAGATGCCTTTTTCCCAATACTTCGCAGTGTTGTTACCCTTCGGGAGGCGCTTGACAAAACCAACGCCTATAAAAATTTAGTCGGCACCGCATATCAGGTGCTGAGGCTTATAAAATAATTGTCGGCAGGTTACCGAAATGCGGTGACCTGCCATATTTTTTTCAAAAAACTGTTGTGCATTATAAAGGTTTGTGTTATAATGATTGTAGAATGTGGAAACGCTTAGCGTTTCCACAAAAGCAGATAAATCAGCTTTTAAACAATCAAATTTCTTGAAATTTGATTGTTTTTCTACATCATTGCAATGGTCGTTGTCAAATTTTCTTTGAAAATTTGT
>JAZQCY010000063.1:0-2301 GCA_045546555.1 Acutalibacteraceae bacterium
GGTCTTGCCGCACCGCAGGTCGGCATTTTGCGCCGTGTATGTGTCGTTGATGTTGGTGACGGCATTGTCGAGCTTGTAAACCCCGTCATTGAATCGGAGGAGGGTATGCAGGAGGGCTCCGAGGGCTGCCTTTCTTTGCCCGGGAAAAGTGCTGTTGTTCGCAGGCCTATTAAGGTTACCGTCCGTGCGCAGGATCGTAACGGTAATACATTTACCGTCACGGGTGAGGGGCTTAAAGCAAGAGCCTTCTGCCACGAGATAGATCATCTTAACGGAATCCTTTACGTGGATAAAGCCATCAGAAAGGAATAATCTATGAAGATAGTTTTTATGGGAACACCTGACTTTGCGGTCAATGCTTTGGAGGCACTTCTTAACGCAGGTCATGAGATAACGGGGGTTTTCACCCAACCCGACAAGCCACAGGGCAGAAAAATGGTGTTGACGCCTCCGCCGGTCAAGGCTTTTGCCGAGAGCAAGGGTTTAAAGGTATTTCAGCCTACCACCGTCAGAACCGATGAGGCTTTTGAGTTGTTAAGATCCCTCGAGCCCGAGCTTATTGCCGTTGTGGCCTATGGAAAAATAATCCCCGAAAATATCCTTAACCTCCCTAAATACGGCTGTGTCAATGTTCACGCATCGCTTTTGCCGAGACACAGAGGCGCTTCGCCCATTCAGACCGCTATCTTGGTTGGCGATAAGGAAACGGGTGTTGCCACCCAGCAGATGGACATCGGCATTGATACGGGTGACATTCTGCTGAGTGAAAAGTGTGAAATTCTGCCGACCGATAATTTTGAGACCCTGCACGATAAGCTTGCTGTTATGGGCGCCGATCTGTTGGTCAGAACGGTTGACGGTCTTTTGAATAACACAATCAATCCCCAAAAGCAGCCCGAGGAGGGTGTGACCCATTGCTCGATCATCACCAAGGAAATGGGTCAGATAGATTTTAACAAAACAGCAAATGAAATAGATTGCCTTATCCGTGCATTTACACCGTGGCCGTCAGCTTACTTTTTTATGAACGGTAAGCGTGTCAAGGTTATATCGGGCACCCTTGGCGAAAGCACCAACAAGGCGGTAGGTACAGTTGTTGATGCGAAAAATGCATTGACCGTTGCTTGCGGTAACGGAACCTCGATAGTTTTCAATGAGCTTCAGCCTGAGGGTAAAGGTAAAATGACCGCCAAAGCACTTCTCAACGGTTATCCGTTAGAGGTAGGAGCAAGCCTTATATGAACGCAAGACAGGTTGCCGTAAAGGTCATTTCCGAGATAGAACGTAGCGGAAGCTATTCCAATATTTTGTCGGATAAGGCTATAAAGGATGCCGAGCTTTCTAAAGCCGATGCCGCTTTGGCAAGTTTGCTTGTCTACGGTGTACTTCAGCGAAAATTCACATTGGATTATGTGTTGGCCAAGGCTGCAGGCAAGAATTTCAAAAAAACACACCCGTTTGTACTGTCAAATTTAAGGGTAGCGGCGTATCAGTTGCTTTTTATGGATAAAATTCCGCCGTCAGCCGCCGTAAACGAGGCAGTAAAGATCGTCAAATCCTCAAAGCAACGCTTTGCTCAAGGCTTTGTTAATGCAGTTTTGAGGAAGGTCAACGCCGAAAAGGAAATTTTTTTAAAGTTGGTCTCGGAGTGTGACGATTTTGGAGTGAAATACTCCTGCACCAACGAGTTTGCCGAGGGTCTTATTGCTGATTACGGGAAAGAAATCGCCGAACGATATTTGCAGGCTTCTTTAGAGGCTCCCAGTCTTTATTGCCGTGTCAACAACTTTGCAGTAAATGACCGACTTTTTGACCGTCTGACCGAAAAGGGAATAACCGTTATGTCAGCAGATGTTGACGGTGCATTCTCGATGCAGGGCGCAGGAAGTGTTGAGGCTTTGTCGGAATTTAAAAACGGTGAGTTTTTTGTGCAGGACCTTGCTTCTCAAAAGGCGATTGCGTCCTTTGAAATTACCGACGGAATGTCGGTTTTAGACGTTTGTGCCGCACCGGGAGGCAAAAGCTTTACCGCCGCACAGTATTGCGGCAAAAACGGCAAGTTGGTCTCCTGCGATCTTTATGAACAGCGTGCGGGGCTAATAAAAGCAGGTGCCGAAAGGCTGAACATCAAAAATCTTCAGGCTCTGCAGAATGATGCTACAGTTTTCAATCCCGATTTCGGGATTTTTGACCGTGTGCTTTGTGATGTTCCGTGCTCGGGTTTTGGCGTTATCCGCCGCAAGCCCGAGATAAAGTATAAGCCGTTGTCGGAGTTTGACGGTTTGCCCGAGATCCAACTGC
>JAZQCY010000064.1:0-3868 GCA_045546555.1 Acutalibacteraceae bacterium
GATCTGCTTCACGCACAGGGCAGGGAAGTCACCGAAAGCCACACGAAGCGAAGGTTAGCTTAATTGTAGGGAACGGAATAGGCTCCCTCTTTGAGGGTGACTCCCCATAAAATGGGGAGATGTCCGCAGGACAGAGGGGACCGCCACGGTAAGTGGCTGTTGAGCGCAAGCGAAACTGAGGGAGTTATCCGTTCCGCAAAGTAGGGGAGGGCCTCTGCGCCCTCCCGAAAGTAAGCTTACGACGGGCGAACACATAGGTTCGCCCCTACGTTCAGCTGCACGAAGTGTAATTTAGCTCAAACAAGCTAAATTGATCTGTGATCGGCTAAATTGGCCTTCGGCCAGCCAAATGTCCTTACGGCACGCTGACCCTCTCCGTCACACTTCGTGTGCCACCTCTCGCATAAGGAGAGGCTCCAAAAGGCTCTCTCCAAGACATAAGCTCCCGACGAATGTCGGGCGAGAGGGTGCGGGCGATTCGTGAATCGCCCCTACAACAGACCGACCGTTTTCTTTCACCGCAGGGGCGTTCTGTGAACGCCCGCAGGCGGTGCCGTGCGACTAACGGCAGAACTTTTTATCAAACGTGAAAAATTAACCGATATTCCGACAATTTGCACTTGTAATTAAAAATAACCTGTGGTAGAATATATAAGCGGAAGGGCATTTACCCTTTCGCTTTTTGTTTTTTTAATTTCGGTAGGGCAGAGGTAGAAATTATGTATCGTATCGGCTTTGATAATGACAAATATCTCGAGATGCAATCCGAGCATATTGCGGAGCGTATCAAAAAATTTGGCGGCAAGCTTTATCTGGAGTTTGGCGGCAAGCTTTTTGACGATTTTCACGCCTCCCGAGTGTTGCCCGGCTTTGCTCCCGATTCTAAAATACGCATGCTTGCCCGCCTCAAAGACGAGGCTGAGGTTGTCATTGCCATCAATGCCGCCGACATTGAGAAAAACAAGGTCAGAGGTGACCTTGGTATCACCTATGACCTCGATGTTCTCCGTCTTATAGACGCCTTCCGTGGCTTTGGCCTTTATGTGGGAAGCGTTGTGCTGACACGCTATGCAGGTCAGACCTCGGCCGATGCTTTTGCCAATAAGCTGCAGACCTTGGGTGTGCCCGTTTACAAGCATTTCCCTATCCCGGGCTACCCCTCAAACCTCAAGCTTATCGTGTCGGATGAGGGCTACGGCAAGAATGATTACATTGAAACCACCCGCAAGCTGGTCGTTGTAACCGGTCCCGGTCCCGGAAGCGGCAAAATGGCCACCTGTCTAAGCCAGCTTTACCACGAGCACAAGCGTGGTGTTGAGGCAGGCTACGCCAAATTTGAGACCTTCCCTATATGGAACCTTGCTTTGAAGGACTCGGTCAATCTGGCTTACGAGGCCGCAACCGCCGACCTTAATGACGTCAATATGATCGACCCGTTCCACCTTGAGACCTACGGCGAGATGGCGGTCAACTACAACCGTGATGTTGAGATATTCCCCGTTGTGAGAGCCTGTATGGAGCGTATGCTGGGTAGCTGTCCCTACAAATCTCCCACCGATATGGGCGTTAATATGGCAGGCAACTGCATTTTTGACCCCGAGGCCGTAAAGGCCGCCGCCGACAACGAGATAATCCGCCGTTACTACGAGGCGCTTTGCAAGCGTAGCCGTGGTGAGGCTGATGAGACCGAGACGGTCAAGATAGAGCTTTTGATGGAGCAGGCAGGCATTCAGGCTTCCGACCGCAGCGTTATAGCCGCCGCCAACGACCGTGCGGCCGAAACGGGTGCACCTGCCGCCGCTTTAGAGCTGCCCGATGGCACCGTCGTCACGGGCAAGACCACATCCTTGCTCGGTGCAAGCTCGGCAATGCTGATCAATGCACTGAAGGCTCTCGCAGGTATTCCCAAAGAGGTTCGCCTTATTCCGCAGAACGTTATCGAGCCCGTGCAGGAATTAAAGGTCGGATTCCTCGGAAACCACAACCCACGACTTCACACCGACGAGATTTTGATTGCGCTTTGCGTTTCGGCAGTTACCGACGAAAACGCCAAAAAGGCTATGGATTGCCTGAAAATGCTCAAAAACTGCGAGGCTCATTCCTCGGTAATGCTCAGCTCGGTCGATATCAACGTCTTCAAAAAGCTCGGCATCAACCTGACCTGTGAGCCCAAATACCAGACCAAAAAGCTCTACCATGGTTGAGTATATTACATAAAAAAACAAAACCTCTCGACTTATAAAAGGTCGAGAGGTTTATTTTGCTTTTATACCTCTATGAGCATTACGGTGTGGTTGGGGATAATGTCGGCGTTGGGTGTCCAGGCAAGCTTACCGCTTTGGCTCAATTCATAAATATGAGCCTTTTTAAGGTCAAGGCCTTCGATGCTCAACGGCTGAGGTGAGCCGCTCAAATTAGCAAGCATAAGTGCGTGGTTCTTACCGTCTGATGCCGCAAGTACATAAAGCCTGTCAACATCGCAGGTCGTTTCGACCTGTGTGCCGAGCTTATAAAGCTCGTTAAACGCCACCAACGAATAGTATGCGTGGATGGGGCGGTGGCTTTTGATATCAAACAACGGACAGTAGGGTGCCGTGTCGGTACGCATATCGTAAATACAGCAAATATCGGTGTGGCCGTGCTGTAACGCTATCATCATGGCCGCAACCTCGGCACTGTGGTGCGCTGTGCCGTACTCATAGGCATAGGGGTTCCACTCGTTCAAATGGGTCTCAAGGCCGCCGTAGCCAAGCCTTTCAAGCTCACGGTGTAACCATTCGTCCATCACTGCAACTCGGCTGACATCAGCATAAGAGTGCCAAGAGAAAAAGTCGATAGGCGCATCGTGCTTTTTGATATAGTCAAAAAAGCCGTAGAAAAAGTGCATCAGATTATTTTCGTGGTCGGTTGGCGGAATGGTGCCGGGCAGGTTGGTCTTAGGGTCGACCTTCATCTGCGGTGCAATAGCATAAAAGCCGCAGCTTGCATAACCGCCGAATTTCAAATGCGGGAAGCAGAATTTCAGGTGCTTGGCCGTCACGGTATAAAGGTTGTAATATTCCTCATCGGTGCCGCACCACATCATTTTATCCTGCACCTCGGGCTCGTTCCAGATCTCCCAATAACGGATGTTGTAACGGTAACCGTCGGCCCAACCCTCGGTGTAATGGCGGATAATATGCTCGCAGATACGTGCCCATTTTTCGGGATCCTTGGGCGGAAATGTGTTGTAAGGCTTGATAAAGGCCTGGTTTTCGATGGTTATGCCAAGTCGGTAATACGGCTCAACGCCTGCATCGATTATAGCCTTTAAAAGATAATCGGTAAAGGTGAAATCGTAGTTTTGGGGGTCGTTTTCATCGGCATCGAAGTTGCGGAAAATGTTGGGGATGTCCACAAAACGGTTGCCGCCAAACACACCGCCGACGTCGTGAAGTCGGGAAAAGGGTATGCCTGCCTCGGTCATATAGTGGAAATAGGTCGTAAGTCCCACACCGCCGATGGGTGGCTGACCGCCGCCGTGCATAGGCTTCATGGGCTTGACCGCTTTGTTAATATCAACTGTTACGTGTGCCATAGAATCACCTCAAATAAATAAGCGTTTGCTCAAGATAAATGTATCATCTTTTGTGTTGCAAATCAAGAGTGGCGCTTACGAAAATTTTTCGGGATTGAAAAATACCCCTTGAGCCTTTCGGTTCAAGGGGTTCGGTTAGCCAAAGCATTCAAACCCGAACCAGCCTAAAAGGGCGGTTTTAAGGCGTCTTTTGGCTCTTTGTCGCACATAGGCGACAGCCTAATGTGCTTCGCATCACCAAAATCCTCTCATAAAACCACACCTTTTAGGTCGCAGAATTTTGTGGTTAAA
>JAZQCY010000065.1:0-7892 GCA_045546555.1 Acutalibacteraceae bacterium
TATTGATGATAATTTTGAAGGAATTTGTTTTGTGATTAATGAAGCTATAAAACAAAGAATGCAACAAAAGTATGAACCGATTTTAAAGCATCACCCACTCTGAAGGGTATCAAGCGAAGCCTGACGGAGAGGAAAGCCTCGCCCTTCGGGAGAGGTGGCAGGCGCAGGCTGTCGGAGAGGGTCATTACCACAAATAAGTCAGAACCTTACCCTCTCACCCGCTAAAGCGGGAGCTCTCCCAGAGGGAGAGCCTTTGACCGCAAACAGCTATATAAACCAAAAAAGCAGCCGTGAGGCTGCTTTTTCTTTTTGAATTATTGGGATTTAATTATTGGGGTTTAAAAGCTGATGTGAAAAACCTGAAAATCAAATATCATAGAACATAAAATTTTTGGCGGAGCTTTTAGCGGCGAGGCACATTTTGGCACTCAAAATACCGCTTTCAAGCGTTGCGCAGGATCTTGCGTTGCCACGGATGACGTCTACAAAATTCTGAACAAGTATCTTGTCACCGCCGTGGTGACCGCCTGAACTGACAAACTTCAGCTCCTCAACAATATCCTCGTGGTGGTGGATGACCTTGATGATTCCTGTGTAAAAATCAAACTCCAAAGTGCCTTTGTACCCAATAAATCGGGCACCACGCTTGCCTGCACCTTTTCGGGCGATAAAATCTTGCGAATAGACCGCATGAACACCGTTTTCATACATCACGATACAGCTTCCGCTGTCTTCGTTACCCGTGTCCTTGGCAAAACAGCAATAATCGTTGATGCGGTAGCCGTTGTCGGTTGGTGTTTTGTCACTCCAATTGTCGGGGCATTCGTCCTTGTGGGGACAGTCAAAGCAACGTTGGCCCTCAGGCATATCGCCCTTGAATACGGTTTTCGAGTTCATTGCGCATAGCTTTATAGGCTTCACATTGCCCAACACATAATTTATGTAATCAAGGTCGTGGGTGGATTTCTGCAAAAACAGACCGCCAGTGATACTTTCGTCACGGTACCATTTGTGGTAATAACCGCCTGCATACGGCACATTGTTTACAGCCTGAACGTGCTGAACGGAACCGATCGTACCTCGGTCGATGATCTCCTTGACCTTTTCCACAATAACGCTGTAGCGAAGCGGGAAAGAAACGACCACACGGTCGCTCATCGGCATCAAGGCCTTCAATTCCTCTAACTGCTCGTCGGTTATGGAAACGGGCTTTTCAAGGAATATCGGCACATTGAGCTTGGCCGCCATAAGTGCATATTTTGTGTGGGTATCACAGCGTGTGCCGATGGCGATGCAGTCTAATTTTTCGTTTGCCAGCATTTCCTCGGCAGTTTCGTAAAACGCAATGCCGTCCACGTCGTTGTAGTTTGCCTTCATTGCATCGACCCTCGGATCAGCAACAGCCTGCAGCTTGATATCGGGGTAGGCAATCATTTTTCTGACCAGCTCGGTCATTCTCGAGCCCGAACCGATAACACCTAAATTATACATAGTGAACAACTTCCTAAAAATTTTTTTGAGATTCTTCGTCGTTACACTCCTCAGAATGACAGAAATTGTTAATAAAGTCTGTCATTCTGAACGAAGTGAAGAACCTTAAAACTTTTTAATAATACCGTCAAGAATAACGCTTTCAATGTTGTAGTTACAATCGGCGATAACAAGATCGGCGACCTTGCCGACTTCTATACTGCCGTATTCCTTGTCGATCTTATGAAGCCTGGCAGGGGCGAGCGACAGCATTTTGGACGCATCGCAGATACTGATGCCGTAATCACGGCACAGCACCCTCAAACAACGGTCGGTTGTGGCGATACTGCCTGCAAAGCTGGATAGATCGGGCAATTTGGCAACACCGTCATCCACAACGACCTCATTGCCGCAGGAGGGTGTACCAAGGTAGCCCTTCTTCATATCGGTGCCTGCTATCCGCATAGCATCGGTGATGGCGCAGACCTTTTCGGCACCCTTGATCTTCAACGCAAGCCTCACAATGCCTTTCGGGATGTGGCATCCGTCGCAGATAAGCTCGATCACAACATCATCGTTAAGATAAGCCGCTTCAACCACGCCGTCCAACACCTTTTGACCGTCCTTGTGGTAGGTCGTGATGGCGTTGTAGCAATGGGTTACGTGGGAAAAGCCTGCGTTGATACCCGTTTCAGCCTCATCGGTTGTGGCGGTCGAGTGAGCCATCGAGCAAACCACACCTTTACTTGACAGATACTCTGCAAACTCAACGGCGCCGGGTAGCTCGGGAGCGGCATCCCAACGGATGATCTGACCCTCGGACAGCTCGTAAAGGCTTTTGATCTCATCCATATCGGGGTAGCGCAAAAGGTCGCCCCTTTGTGCGCCCTTCGATTTGCCGCCTGCACCCGAAAGATACGGACCCTCAAGGTGTAACCCTAAAGTTTTGGCACCCTTGCGGTCGGTTTTAAGAAACTCCAGATACGCCTTTACAAAGCTTTGCAATTCCTCGGGAGTGGCCGTCATGCTCGTGGGTAAAAGCATAGTTGTACCGTGCTTTAAATGGGTCTCGGTAACGGTATGAAAAGCCTCAACCGTGGCCTCCATGAAGTCGGCACCGCCGCCTCCGTGAACGTGGGTGTCGATAAAGCCGGCCAAAAGGTAGCCTCCGTCGGCATCAAGCACATCGGTGCCTTTAGGGCAGGAAATGTTACCTATTTCCTTGATCTTGCCGTCGCAAACCAACACCGAAGCCATGTCGGTAACGGTGTTTGGTAGGACGACCTTGGCGTTTTTTATAAACAGATTATTCATCTTATTTATTGTAAACTCTGATTTGGGGGATGGGGCAGGCGGTTGCTACTGCGGCAGCGTAAAGGGTTGCATCGGGGTGATTGCGGAACAACGAGCAGGGGACGTGACAGGTGATGTCACCGTGCAAGACTTTACGCAAAGCGCCTGCGTTCCAATCACGGGGCATACACATAATAATTCTTTTGGCCTTGAATATCTCCTTCATACCAACGGTGATGCAGTACTCGGGGATAGCCTCAAGGTCGGCACCGCAGTTCATAAATGCGTTGATGGTCTTGGTCTCACGTGTGATCTTAAGCACACGGGTTGGACGGTTCAAAAACTCCTCGTTGGTGCAGGCCTCACCCGGCTCGGGCGGCTCATTGAAGGCATAGTGTCCGTTGATGCCGACACCGCCGAACACCATATCAAGCTTGCCGTATTTCTCGATAATCTCCATCACCTTTTCGGGATGCTCGGGGTCGGGGAAGATACGGTTTTCGGGCAGGACGTTGAGCTCATCGTCAATGAGATTATAGAAAACACGGTCCATACCGCCTCTAAAAGAGAGCGGATCGTTGTAGTCGATATAGGTTTTCTCGTCCTCGAGATACTCGTCCATGTTGATGAACACGCAGTTCTTTAAAGAGATGCGGTACTTGTTTACAAGATGCACAAGACGAGCGTAAGGGCCAAGAGGACCGTAGGGCACGACCATAACGGTGGGCTCATTTTTCTTGTTGTTGGCCTCGATGACCTCAAGTACGTCGATGGCTACTCGCCAATACATATCGACCTCGGCCTCACAGACCTGGAGGTTGATGGTGGTGTTTTTGGCAAGATCTTTGGGTTCAATAAGATTGTAAGCCTTTGTTTCCATTTTTATCACCTTTCTGTTTCAGATGTTTTTTGCAATTTCTTTATTCAATTCCTCACGGAACTTTATAAATTTGTCTTCACTTTCGGCGGCGGTGTGGAAATCGACCTCGCCGTAGTGCTTTTCGATGAACTTCATCGTGTTATCACGGCCAATCAGCTTTTCAAGCGTCTGCAAGGCTCGTATATCGTTTAAAGCGTCATAGAATACCTTTTGACGGATTGACTGTATGCACTCACCGTTGGTTGCGGGGTAGACCATAAACGCCGTGGCGGCGTTGGCTCCGTTGTAGTGGCAGGGCTCGACTTTAGGGTCAAACAAGCCGTTGCTTAAAAAATCGTAATAGAAATTGTAGCCCCAATGCAAAAAGCCCTTGATATTGTAAGCATATAACTGAACGCCAAGCATACGGTTGCGCCAAGGAGAACAGTTAAGCTTGCGGTTGCTCATTCCGTCACCGCATTGACCGCCGGTGTAATAAGCCCAAAGGTTTTTACATTTGTCCTTAAAGTCGTGGATAAAATCGGTGGCAACTATCGGGGTCTGAACGGTGCCGTCCTCATAGAACTCGTAGTGCGAAAGAGCATCTCCACGCATATAACCGTCCAACAGGTCACGGACAATGTTGGTGGCCTTTTGGTAGTCCTCCTTCATCCTCGGGAACGGTTCGTCCGACACGTGGAAAAGGAAGCGCTTGTCCACTTTAAGCTCCTTTAAGAACTTCAGAAGCTCAGTTATATATGTGCGTAAAAATTCAGAATACTTTTTGCCCGAAGCCGCTGTTTCCCAGCCGAATATCCGCTTATATTTGCCGTTGACGGTGGCCATTACCTTGGGTGCGTGCTTGGCGCCCCATTGGGTAAAGAGATGCGAATGCTCAAAATACTTGATACCGCATTTTTTGGCCTCGTCAATAAAGCGTTTAAGCAGGGTAAAGTCAAATTTGTACTGTCCGTCAACCACCTCAACACCGACAAGCTGTGCCGTCATACGCTCACCGCCGATAGGTGTGTCCAGAGGTGGGGTAAAGCAGGGGGTCAGTATCATATTCATGCCGTTTTTGGCGGCGGCGGTGGCAAAGCTGCGGAATATTTCCCAAAAGCGCTCCGAGAACATCTCAACACCGTAGGTGTCGCAAAGGCAGTCGCAATGGAACCAGTTGGTGTAGATGAGGTTCTGCTTCGGCAATTTAGCGTCTATGACCTCAACCGTAAGGTTGCATTCGCCTACAACGTTATTGGTGCTACGGGAAAGCAATTGTATTTTTATATCGTGCTTGCCCGGCGCAACCAACTTTTCGGTCTCATTCACGGTAAGCCAGACAGCCTTCCAGCTATCCTTCACAGCGTGAAGCTGAATATTATCACCGTCAAAATTGCCCTTGTTCCACGGATTGCCTCCGACCGTAAGCTTGGGGTTGACCGTTTTGGGTAACAGCATATCGTAGAATATGCCTGCACGGTATTCGTCCTGTAAATTCGGGTCATGGCTTTGCAAAACGGGTACAGCACCCTCGGAGTATAACGAGACAGGCAGGTCGCTTTCGAGCTTCAAATTGAACGGCACCGACACGGCAGGACTTTCTGCGATGAATTTGAAGGCTATCTGAAACGACAGCGGCTCGTTTTTAAGGCAGGAAAAGCTACGCTTTTCGGCGGCGGTAGGGTCGACCTCGGGGAATACTCGGTAAAGTGAACTCAACACAACCGCCTTGATAGGATAATCGGACATTTTAATGGCTCCTTTCCTTATTAGGCTCTATCTACATTATATAAAAACCAAGTCGCCAAGTAAAGGTCAAAAGTTGCTAAAAAATAGGACAATATTGCTATTTTGCTTGACCTTAACGGAACGTTGGGGTATAATGACGGTATAGGTAAAACACTTTGTTCTTAAAGGAGAAAACAAATGCCTGCGCCGAATTACAACACCCAGCGTGTTTCTGACGAATACATAACACTCAACAATTGCGGTGAGCAGTATCTTAACACCCGTGATTATGACACCGTGCGTGAAAACGGCAGGGTGGATTTCGGTATACAGTTTATTGAGTCGGGCAAATGCACCTTTGAGGACAACGGTGTTGTTAAAACCGCCGAGGCAGGCAGTCTTTTACTGCATTTTCCGAACGTCCGTCAGCATTATTCCTTTAAAAAGGAGGATGCAACGCATTTGATGTGGGCGCATTTTTCGGGTGTTTCTTGCGAGATGCTTGACCCCATAAAGCAGGACATTACGGTGCATATAACGCTCGACGATCCCAAGGATTTCAAGCGTGTTTTTGACAGGATGATAGCCGCAAGCAACGTGCGAAAATCGGGCTATAAGACCATCTGCGGCGGATATGCCACGGTGCTTATGGGGATCATCCTGCGCAGTGTTTCAGAGCAGAACGAGCGTGAAACGGGCCATGCGCACGGCAGGCTTATTGACGTTATTAACTATATGAACGGAAATTTTGAAAAGCCGATCGACCTTATGAAATATGCCGATATGTGCTATGTCAGCCGAAGCAGGTTTATTCACCTTTTCAAGGAGTATACCGGCTTTTCGCCTTATAATTTCCAATTGAAGATACGAATGGAGCGTGCCGTTGAGATGCTGGAGTATACCTCTTTAAGCGTTGAGGAGATAGCCGAAACGGTGGGGTATGCCGATTGCTCCTACTTTTGTAGAGTGTTCAAACGCTTCACGGGTCACACACCGCTGTTTTACAGAAAATAAAAAACAACTGCCGTAGCGCATCAAAGCTTCGGCAGTTGTTTTTTGTTATGAAGATTTATTGATTCACAGTGCTTTCGGCGGCCCGGATAATTCGTGTTTTGAATAACGTCAAACAGACGGTGCTGTATGCCGTCAATCCTTAAAACTGAACTTTCCTACTCTAAATGTATATTCTATATTTTGTTCAGTAAAGCCTTCATCAATCAAAAAGTTTCTAATCCCCTCCCGGGTATTGATGCCATATCCATCAGCGTGATATAAGGTGGCATAGTTGCAAGCGAGTACGTTCCAATTGATATCATTGTTCTTTATGGCGTAATCTATTTCATCCGATGTAAATTCATAGCTTTCAAGGTTCTTTTTTAATGCTTTGGGAGAGCATCCATTGTCGCGAAATCGGACTACCATTTCTCCAACGATCTTTTTGGCAACCTCTTTCCAATCGACCTTGGCATTTTTTATACCGTATTCGGCCTGTTCTTCGGTAAAGCCGTATGCTAAAAGCAGATTTGGGCCATACTTGCGAGTTCTGTTTTCGTAGAAGATTTGAGAGAATGCAAGGGATTCGAAGCATCGAGCGGCTGTTTCGTTCCAAATGTCGCCGCAGTTAGCCATAGCGTATTCGATTTGCGATTGACTGTAGCGTGAGGATTGTAAGTATTCAATCACTTTCGATTTGCCGCCGTGACCAGATTCTGAAAGCAGAATGACATGATCAAGGGCCTGCTTTTTCCAGTCTACTTGGGCCCAATCAATTATTATGTCGATCTCATCGTCGGAGTAGCCTGCCGATGCAAGTCGCTTTTTTGCATTTTGCTCGGATGTCGGAAGCAGGCTCTTTAAATTGCTTACACCTTTGTTGATCCTGGCGGTGACTGCGTCAAGCTCCGAATTACTGTCAGAGGATGTACTGTCTATCGAAGAAGTGATGGCGGTTTCAGAGGAAGTGACAGAGACTGAACTGCTGCCGTCGGGAGTTAAATCAACCTGTGATGAAACAGAGTCATTTTTGGTTGAAGATGTAGCATCGTTTTCGTCTTCATTGTCAGTGCAAGCACCGAGGGTCAAGATGAATAATATGGCTAACATTATAGCAAGCAGTTTTTTCATGAAGTAACACTCCTTAATAAGATCTACTCTTTATAATCCTATAATAGCACGTTAGAAGCATTTTGTCAACAATTAAAATAAAACAGCCCTGTACATTCGTCCACGCTGCATAAGGAAATACTGCCTTATGGGACGTGGGCGTTTGCACAGGGCTGAAAGCAATTTATCTGTTGTTGTACTTCTCGATGCAGTTTTTGATGCGGTCGATAGGATTGAGCAGAGAGCTGATGGAGTTGTCGTAGTTGATAGCGTTGATAAGGTATGCAACATACTTGGACATATCAACACGTGCGTACCACTCACGCTCCATAAGATCGGGCTTGTTGAAAACAAGGTTGGTGGTGAAGATCTTATCAATAAGACCGTCCTTGTAATACTGGTCAAACTTGTCGTATCCTTCAACAAAAAGACCGAAGGT
>JAZQCY010000066.1:0-4286 GCA_045546555.1 Acutalibacteraceae bacterium
CACTCTGACAAGTAAACGCAAGTGCCTGAAATTAGTTGCCGACGGCATTGTTGACGGCTGGAACGACCCGAGAATGGCCACCATCAGCGGTATGCGCCGCCGTGGTTACCCTGCCGAGGCTATCCGCAATTTCTGCGAAAAGATCGGTGTTTCCAAGGCCTACAGCGTTATCGACTACGCACTCCTTGAGTCTTGTGTAAGGGATCATCTTAACATCAATGCCGAGCGTGCAATGACCGTTTTACGCCCTCTAAAGGTTGTAATCGACAACTATCCCGAGGGCAAGGTTGAGGAGATCTCGGTTGAGATCAATCCTAATAAACCCGAGCTTGGAACCCGTACCATTGAATTTTCACGTGAGATCTACATTGAGCAGGATGACTTCGCACTCGTTCCTCCGCCCAAGTATTTCCGCCTCTGCCCCGAAAAGGAGGTTCGCTTGAAGGGCGCTTATTTCATCAAGTACGCTTCGCACGAGTGTGACGACGACGGCAACATCACGGTCGTTCACTGCACCTACGACCCTGCCACCTTTGGCGGTGATGCTCCCGACGGCCGCAAGGTCAAGGGTACCTTGCATTGGGTTTCGGCCGCACACGCAGTTGATGCCGAAATAAGACTTTATGACCGCCTGTTTAACGTTGAGAACCCTTCGGACGAAGAAGGTGTTTCGAGCTTCAAGGACAACCTCAACCCCGATTCGCTCACAATTCTCACAGGTGCAAAGTGTGAGGCATTTATGAAGGATGCCAAGCCCGGTGATAAGTATCAGTTTATGCGTCAGGGATACTTCTGCGTTGATACGTTAAGCACCCCCGACCACCTCATCATCAACCGCACCGTTGCTTTGAAGGATTCGTTCCAGAAGAAGTAATCTACAACCGTAGGGGCGAACTGTGTTCGCCCGCGGACCGTCGAGACCGCCGGTCCCTACAAAAAATCAAAGCCTCTGCAATGAATACTGCTTGCAGGGGCTTTTAATAAAATAAGGAAGTGACAGAAATGAAGGTCAAAGAAATACTTGATTTCCTTTACGGAATAGCACCCAAAGAGCTTGCCGAAGACTTTGACAATGTGGGACTTTTGGTAGGTGACGAAAACGCCGAGGTCAAGGGCATTATGGTGTCGCTTGATTGCTTTGACGAGGTCATTGACCGAGCCGAGGACCTTGGTGCCAACCTTATCGTAACCCATCACCCCATAATTTTCGACCCGTTAAAATCGGTCACAGCCGACAGTCTTGTCTATAAGCTTGTTTCAAAAGGCATTTCAGTCATTTCGATGCACACCAACCTCGACCAGGCTGACGGCGGCGTGAACGATGCCTTGTGTGAGGCTCTTGGGCTTTACGACATTGAACAGCTTGTCACAGCAGACGGTTTTTCAATGCGCAAGGGCTACCTCGACCAACCCGAGGATCCGTATTCCTTTGCACGTCACATCAAGGAAGCATTGGGCGGCACGGTCAAATTTGTTGCGGGCGAGCGTGATATCACCACCGTTGCCGTTTGCTCGGGCTCGGGTGCCGATTTCATTTTTGATGCGCTTGATTCGGGTGCCGATGCGCTTGTCACCGCCGACGTCAAGCACCATTTATTCATTGAGGCGGGTCGACTGGGCATCTCGCTTTATGACGCAGGTCACTTCAACACCGAGGATGTTATCGTGTCGGTGCTATGCCGTGACATTGCAGGCGCCTTCCCCGAAACCGACGTTTCGGAATGCCATTTTTCAAAAATCGAATCCATCTGATATATCAAAACCTCTGTGGGTGAACGCCCACAGAGGTTTTGGCTTTCGACAGCAGTTTGCGGTACAATGTGTGAAAAGTCTACATTTCAAGATAAAGCTATGAGTTTACCGAATAATCCTTTTTAAACCCGTGTGCCCCAAAGATCTGCCACTTACCCACGCCCAAGCGTTGTAAAATTGCGTTTCTCTCCTCTAAACACAATTTGGGATCGGTATCAACAGATGTCATCAATATCGGCGCATATCTGTTATATTTTTCCTGCTCGGAAGTGAGACCGTGCATATTTATATAAATATCTCCCGTAATAGCGATATGATTAGCATAATCTATCAGAACTATCTCTCCGGGCAGATGTCCCCCTTTGCCCTCATACACTTCAAAATTAAGCTCCCCGAAGCTGTAAAAACCTATTTGTGTCAGAGGACTGTCGTAACGATCAGCGCCCTCCCACAGTTTTACAACCTTTTGGGGATCTACCGGCTTGTATTCGGTGATTATCTTACAGATGTTGATATATGGCTTGTGGAGAGGGTTTTCCTCACGGTAGCCGTCAAGTCCTCTGTATTCCCTTTCAAGGCATTCTGCCGTTCTTTTGTTTGCGAGCACCTCATCAAACAGCGGCAAAAGTCCGCAATGGTCTACATCCGCATGGGTGATGAGCACCCTCTTTTTCACGGTGTCATATTCAGGTATCAGCTTATTAAAGATATCAAGCATTTCCTTTTGATAGCAAGCATATCCGCTGTCAATGAACAAATACTCTCCGTTGCTTTTTATGATCATCGTGTTACTGCCGCACGGCGGCTCGATCAAGGTTATTTCCGTGTTTTGAGCGATTTGATGTGTGCTTATGCGTGGCACAAAGTTTTTGCCCTTTGAAACGCTTAAAAGCTCGGCAAACTTGCTGATACTGTCAAACGTTCTGTAGGGAGATAGCCCTTTTTCGTCTAAGGTTTGCATAGCAAGATTAACGTTTATCAAAAGCTCCTGCTTTGCATCGGCCGACAACCCCATCATTTGCGACAGCCCCAAAACATAGGTATTATAAAAAATACTGTTATCGTAAACGTTCTTGGAACGATTGTAGTCGATGACCCTCACCTTACACAAACTTTCGGCTCGACTTAAAAAACGGGATATCTTGTCCGAATCGTCAACATACAATCCCATTTTAAAGTATTGGTGATCGGTTCCGTTTTCCTGTGAGCTAATATAAGAGATATTAAAGCTGAACTCGCTTATAAGCCTCAGAACATCCGTAACGCTTCCGGGAACGTCCTTCAGACAAAACTCCAATAAAACAACGCTTGTTTTGTCATCGGTATCATTGCCCAGATATCCGATCTTTTTAAGCTCCAAATCCGCTTTTTTGAGCTGCTCCTCTGTGCCTTCCGCATCAATAAATAATATATGCGAGTCAATAGCCTTGTTATAATTGACACGTGTGATATTGATGCCCAAGGATGAGAAACACTCACTTGCTTTTAAAAATGCGCCGATATGGTCGGGCATAGATGTTATATAGGTCTTTTTCATAATTGTCACCTTTAAGTGAAGGGGTTTAAAATTTTAATCATATTATATCACAAGATCAAAGAAATACAATAGAAATCCGCCCGAATTTCTTCGGGCGGATAGTTTTTGTTTTATAAAGTCAGCAATTACTTGCTTTCTTTAATAGCAGCCTGTATTGCTATCAGCAAAAGTGGAAAATTATGTTTCTAATTTAATATAAAACCATTCTATACAGTCTGCGTAGATTCCAAAGTCAACACCGTTTTCTAATTTGAAATGTATGTTATTTGGCAGAGAATTTGTTTCTTCAGCGACTTTTGCTTTTTGTTCGTCAAAACCTTCCAAATCAAACGGATAACAATCCGTTTCATCTACCAAAACAGATACTACTTTTTGCTCTTCATACGATAACTGAAACTGATTGCCTAAATTATAAAAATAGTTATCGCCCTTTAATCCCATGTCACTTGGAGGAAAATCCTTGCTATTTTTGATTTTAATATCCCAGAGATTTATTATACGATGTTGAATCATACCATTTCCGTGTACGTATATTTCTATTGCGATGTTATCAAAAATCAAAATGACAGGTCCGCCGAAATATGAAAAATCATAATAATTTTTATCGTGATGAAAGGATTCTAAATATCCTTGCAAATTCACATACACTTTTTTGAGGATATGATTTTTGCAAAGGTCGTTTAATTCGTTCTGCAACGCTTGGTAACAATAATTCCATTTGCTTTCATCGTTGGGTGTGATAATTGTGGAATAATTAACCCTACCAAATCTATTGTTGGACATTTTCTTCACCTCTTTAATTGTATTATATCACAACTTGTGTCCAATAAAAAGGACTTTGCAAAGAAAAATCCGCCCGAATTTCTTCGGGCGGATAGTTTTGTTTTATTACGGACAGTCGAGGACGCCTGTCCCTACAATATGAAATTCAATTATTTCATATCCTTAATTGCAGCCTGGGCGGCGGCGAGGCGTGCGATGGGCACACGGAAGGGTG
>JAZQCY010000067.1:0-14576 GCA_045546555.1 Acutalibacteraceae bacterium
AAAAATGAAATCCTTGCTTACGCAAGGATGAAATCGGCTGACGCCGATGAAATCTTCGGCTTTGCCTCAGATGAAATTAAATCCACCTATCCGCCGTCGAGGCGGATTTCACCCAACGAAGTTGGATTTCATCGTCGAAGACGATTTCACCCACCCGCAAGGGTGGATTTAGTTGAAAAAAGCACTTGCAAACGCAAGTACTTTTTTCTGGCTGGGGTGGCAGGATACTCTGCGCCGACATATTTTCGACCGCCCTTGGCGGTGCCCGAAAATATTTGTCGTGCTCGAGACTTCGCAGTCCGATCTGCTTCGCATCTCGGCTGCTTCGACGAAAGATTCAGAATCCTGCGAATACCTCAAACGATCACAAAAGGCACACCGCAAGGGTGTGCCTTTTGTGATGGCTGGGGTGGCAGGATTCGAACCTACGAATGCAGCAGTCAAAGTGCTGTGTCTTACCGCTTGACGACACCCCAACGTATTAAGTTGAAATTCCACCTTTATTTCCGCTTGTGTTTTTAAGGCTTTTGGTCTTTAAAACGGGCGGTTTTTGAAAAAAGGTAAAAAAAATAAAAGTGGGGTGGATAATCGGAGTCGAACCGATGGCCTCCAGAGCCACAATCTGGCGCTCTAACCAACTGAGCTATACCCACCACATTTTTAAACAAACGTGCCTCAAGCACACGGACTATTATATCCACCCAAAGGCCATTTGTCAATAGTAAATTTTCAAAATTCGTAAAAATTACAGTTTAAAATCCTTAGGGTCGTAGTCACGACCGATATCTCTTGACTTTGGAATACGTTTTAAGGGGTCGTACTTATACTTTCGGCAGGCATCCATTGGGTCGACCATGCCCTTTTTGATGCAAAACACCTCGGTGCCGCCGGACAGGGGACTGCCGTGCAGGCAGTAGGCGCACATCGGGCTTATTGAGCTATCAAAAAACTTGCTGTCTGACACGGGATTCCCTCATTTCTTACATTTATTTATTACGTATCTTACATAATAATTATACTTTTGCTTTTGTCGGCTGTCAAGTATCAACCTCGACCCATCTTTTTGCGGATCTCATCCCTTACCGAGTCGACAAAATTCGACCTTGCCTCACCGAAAACACATTCGTTGGCAAAATGCTCACAATTGTTATACAAAATATGATAACCCTTGCGGCCAAGCTGACTTACGGCATACTCTACCGTTTTCTTGGGCGAACGGCGTTGACGCTTTTCGTCACGGTCAAGCACCGCCGTTTCAAGTGTTGAGCCATGCATAAAGGTCACAACATCGGTTTCAAGCACCTCAATGGTTTCGGGGTCAACACCCGTATTATCGGGCATACCAAACGCCACCACACGGCTTTCATCGATAAATATGCCGTAGTGGTGGTAAAATTTTATCTTAATACGGACAATATCGCCCATTTTGGGCTCTTTAAATTCCCACTGCATATCAGATGCTCTCGGAGATCTTGTTCACAACGTCGTTGACCGTTCTCAAAACGCCGAAATCGTCGTTGGTAAAGCGCACCCCAAACTCCTCCTCAACCGCCATCGCCATATAAAGCAGGGCAATGGAATTCATACCGAGATCCTCGATAAGCTTGGCATCGGGGGTGATGTTGGAAACGTCGATATCGCCCTCAAAAACGTTGTTAAAAAGCTCGGTCAGCTTTTCAATGATCTGTTGGTTACTTAATTTGCTCATAAACCTTCTTACACTCCTCCATTTTTTCCAAAAGCGTATCCGACAGCGCCTCTAAATCGGCCACCGACGGGAATTTTTTTGGGCAAAGCGCCTTGCAGTCGATCGGGTCGCCGATGACGGTCAGCGTGCGGTTCCACCAATGCTTGCGCTTGGCGGTATACATCGGGACGATCGGCACGCCCGCCTGCAGTGCAATCAGCACCGCACCTGATTTAATTTTATTCACCTCATCGGTGCTTTGAATACCGCCCTGAGGGAAAATCAAAAGATATTTTCCGTCTTTCAGCACGTCAACGCATTTTCTTATTGCATTGATATCCGACTGCTCACGGTCAATGCTGATACAGCCGGTGCCTTTGAGCAAAAAGCCGATAAAACGGTTCACCATAACCTCTTTGGCCGCAAGGAAAAACATCCTTCGGGTCATAAAGCAGGTTGCCGCCTTAAAGGGGTCGGAAAATCCCGTGTGGTTCATGGCGATGATGGCGCCGCCCTTTACCTTTTGGTTATACTTTTCACCGCTGACGTGTCTTTTCTTGTGTCTAAAAGCCAACAGCAAAACCGACATAACGGCACGTGCGGAATCAAGCGGCAGATATCTGAAAGGGTTTTTGCGTTTTTTATTTGCCATTGCGGTCAATAAGCTCCTTTAATTCGTAGGTCTTTTGCTCCAATAGCTTGGTCAAACGGTCGATATCCTTGTCCTCGGGGACATTGGGGTCACGAAGCTCGTTTAAATATATCGGTGTTCCGATAACCACGTGCGCCCTCTTGAAAAGGCCGTAGTTTCCGTCGGTGTAGACGGGAACGATAGGCGCATCGGAATGAAGCGCAATGTACGAAACGCTGGGTTTAAAGGGCCAAGGCTTGCCGTTTACGGGCAGGCGGCTTTCGGGGAAGATGCCGAGGGTCCCTTTTTTGTCAAGCACCTTGATGGATTCGTGCATAAAGCCGAAATCCTTGGCGTCACGGTTGACGTAGATGCCGCCGATACCGAACAAAAACCACGCAAAAAGCTTGGACTTGTTGTAAAGCACCTCGGCCATCAGAAAACGGATGGTTCTGCCGTAGAAAAGGATGAGGTACAAAACAAAATCCATCAACGAACGGTGGTTAGACATCAATATACAGCCCTTGGGCAGCTTGCGTGACTGCTTTTTCTTGTCGGCGTAGATCACCTTGGGCTTTAAGAATAAAAGCGCAGGGATAACTCCCGTAAGCTTTACTATCCAAAGCAATATAGGATTAACGTTACGCTGTTTCATAATCAAATGCGCCTTTCTATATACCTGCAAAAATCACGGACGGTATAGGTGTATTTATCTCCCTGCTCGGCTTCAAGACCAAACTCCTCGGCCAAAACACTCAGCATCGAGAAGTATTGCAGACTTGTTGCGCCAAGGTCAAGCATAAGGTTGGCATCGGGGTCGATATCCTTGGGCTCAAGCTCAAGGATCGGTGCAATAAGCTCCAAAACCGTTGTTAAAATTTTCGGGTCAAGCTCGTCGTCTGAGGATTTGGCTTCGGCTTTTTCAAACGGCAAAAGTGTAACATTACCGCTATCTATAGCACGCTTTAAATAGGCACGGCTGACCTTTATGGCTGTTTCGGAAACAATGGGGTCATAGGTCATATAGATCTTTTTCATCTGTTGAGTGGTCGGCAACGAGGCGTTGACCGCCATAATATCGTCATAAAGCGACTTTATTCGACCTGCCGAAAGATAGCTGTTGACCTGAACGACCAACGAAAGCTTTTCCTCGCCGTCAAAGGGAAGTCCCAGCACCGACATATTGAGCATATCGGAATGCGAGAACAGAGGCTCAAGCATATCGGGGTTGATGTTTTCGCCGTTGTCACCGATGACAATGTCGCTCTCACGGCCCCTTATATAATAGTAGCCGCCTTGGTCGACCTCCATAATATCATCGGTAGAGAACCACTCGCCAAGGTCGATTTTTTCACCGCCCACCAGCTTTTCACTACATAGCGAGTCGCCCTTTATCTCCATAATACCTTTATCGTTCACACGGCATTCTACCGAATCGAACGGACGGCCGATAGAGCCCTCGTTACGGTACTTGGGCTTGGTTCTCAATTCGACCGAGGAGATGCCGATCTCACTCATACCGTAGCCGTTGTGCAACGGATAACCGATACCGTTGAACAGCTCCAAGGTCGACGGCTTGATAAAGCTTCCGCCGCTGATACAAAAGCGAACGCTGCGGCCAAAAATCTTGTCGGTGACGTCACTCATAATTTTCATTGCAAGCTTCTGTCCAAGGAAGGGGAAGACGTTTTGTAGCTTGGTGCAAAGGCGGATGCCCTTCTGCAGCTTTTCAAGCTTGCCCTCATCAGTTGCGGTTTTAAGCACCTTTTTCTCAATTGTGTTCCATAGAAGCGGAACCGCAAAGATGTGGGTGACCTCGTGACGGCGCACCGTGTTGAGAATGGTGTCGGGCGCAAGGTCCTTTAAAAATACGATGGTACGGTTAAAGAAGGTGAACCAGAAAAACACCGCAAAAAGACCGAAGATATGGTAAAACGGCAAAAATGCAAGCTGTTTAAGACTGCCGTTGTAATGTGCAGCCATGCGCTTGCTTTCTTTTAATATACTTTCGGTGTTGAATATCTGCGCCACAATGTTCTTGCCCTCGTAAATGCAGACCGATTCCTTCAAAGAGGTTGCCGAGGTGGCAATCGCTATGGCGTTTTCAAACACGGCGGGGCAGGTGTCCCCCTCGGGCAGTTCAGAAAAAACGACATATTTCGTGTCGAGCACGCCTTTTTTGTCGCAAACAACGTGGGTGATGCCGAGAGTTTTTAAAATGCCCTCGGTCATAGCTTTAGGATGGCGGGTGTTTATAAGATACGGCTTGTTTCCGCTTTTCAAAATACCCCAAAATGCGGCTATCCAATTAACGCTGTTTTCTATTTCGAGTCCGACCCACGAATGGGTGTCACCCAAAACGGCATAAAGACCCTTTGCCGCTTTTTCGCAACGGTCGGCCATTTCGCCATAGGTATATTTATGCACCCTGAAGCCGTCGTTATCCTCGGCCATAACGAACTCACGGTTGCCGAAGATTACGTTATATATGGCCTCAAGATTCTGCTCGGAGGCCTTGAGGGCAGTCATATTTTTAGCAATCAGTTTTTTCAATTCACGTTCCATCGATACTCACCCACGGTTAGCCAAAGCATTCAAACCCGAATCAGATTTTGAGGAAAGGATTTAATGCTGTGGCATTGTTAAAATACTCGCAAATCCAGAGAGGATTTGCTGCGTTTTGTGCCTCGCCACATCAAAAATCCTTTAACCACAAAATTCTGCGATCTAAAAGGTGTGGTTTTATGAGAGGATTTTGGTGATGCGAAGCACATTAGGCTGTCGCCTATGTGCGACAAAGAGCCAAAAGACGCCTTATAGCCGCCCTTTTAGGCTGGTTCGGGCTTAAATGCTTTGGCTAGTGCTATTGTATTGAAACAAAGTAGTCTACTATGCCTTGGGTCAAAGCCTTGGCACAATCATCATTGAAGTCATCACGTATCATCTGCGAGTATTCCTCGGCATTGGTGATGAATCCGTTTTCGGTCAAAACAACGGGGCAGTCGGACTGACGGCATCCGTAGAAATAGTGCCACTTTGTACCGCTCCACTTGCTGACCTTATAAAGATCGGCTTCTTCGGTTGCGGCATATACCTTTTTGGCCGCATTGGCCGAAAATGCATTGAAATGGTATGAGTTAAAGGCTCTCGGAGCCGTTGAGCTTGATGCATTGCGGTGGATGGCAATAGCAAAATCGGCCTTTTTATCTCTTATCAGCTTCATACGCTGTTCGGCTGTCGGGTTGGTGTCATTGTCATACCTCGACAAATAAACGGTAGCACCGATTGCTTCAAGCTCCTTCTTCAGCTTTTCCGAAAGGGTGAGGTTAAGCTGTGATTCGTTGTATTTGCCGTGGCTTCCGACAGCACCGATATCATTTCCGCCGTGACCAACGTCAATAACAACGGTAATTCCGTCAAGACGGTAGCCGTAAGAATTTGTTTCATCAGCGGTAATGCGTGCAGGGTTTAGGAATGAGAACACGAGCTGACCGTCAGAATTATATTCTGCACTCCAACCATAGAACATACCCTTCTTTTTAAGATAAAGTCGCAGGGTATGGTCTTCTTTGTTCTTGATGATCTCGGCTTTAGAGAAAATAGGATTGTTTTCCGGGATGGAAATATCACCGTTAAACACCGTTGCATAGCTGAAGGTTATCTCAACATACTCAAAGGTGGCTTCCTTAATGGTATAGTCACGGTTGCCTGCCTTTTCACTCGTGTATTTTTGCGGCTTTACATCAAGCGTAAACGGCGCTTTCCACATAACGTCCAAGGTAAGCTGTGTGTAACGACCCGAATCGTTTACAGATGCAACCGTAACCTCATTGTGGTCGGGTAGCTTGCCCTTGTATACCTTTAGGATATTGACCCCCTTTGAGGAGGTGGTGTATACCATCTTGCCGTAACGCAGCACCTTCATTTTACCGCCGCTTGAGGATACATCGCCTATGCAGTAGTCAACGGTGCCCTGCGGCAGGTAGTTGTTGGTAGGTCTTGAATAGTCGCTGTCATCGGTTGCACTGAAGGTTTCGGCCTGCCAATTGATGACCTCGCCGATATCGTATTCCTTTTCACGCTCCTCGTGAATTACGGTGATATTGGCACCCTTTTCGGTTTCGGTGCCGTACTGCGATTTGGCGGTAAAGGTGACCTTGCCGAGCGCCTTGTCCTCATCATAAACCAACGGCAGCTCAATTCTTCCCGAATAGTTGCTGTATTCACCCGTGGGTTGTCCCATTTCGTCAAGTATCGGCTCCTCCTGCAGGGTGACGGTGGTGTCACCAAGCTTTGCTGTGACCGTACTGCCTGAAAGGGCAACACATCCGACAAGCAGTACCGAACGGCTTGCAAGGCTCTGCTTGGTGGTGGGAGTTATGCTTTTGATAACCAACTTTTTATAGGTTATCTTATAGGTTTCGGTGACACCTTTATGTTCAATTTTAAAGGTGTTTAAGCCTATTTCAAGGTCAAGGTCCAATGAAAAATATCCAAGCTCGGTCCTTTCAAGCTCTTCACCGTTGAGGGTCAGCTTAAACGAGGGGTCGGAAGCACCCGTGAGCATTACGTGCGAGTCGTATGTGGTAAACTTTTTCTTCTCGGGACGGGAAACAGAAAGCTCCTTTAAAACGTAGTCGTCGGCCCATTGGTCGGCAAAGAACTTTTTAACGGCATCACGGCTTTCGGTCGTATCATTTGCAAACTCATTCCAGCCGTCAATGATAATTCCGCTGATCTTCATATCCTCCAAAGCGGTAAGCTGTCGGAGTATCTGATCGGTCATCTCCCAGCCATCAGCATCGCTGCCGATCTTGCTGTAGTCCAGCTTGCAGTAAATATCACTATCAACCTCAAGCTCGGTCTTAAAGCCTTCAAAATATGCCTTAAAATCGCTTTCCTTGAGCTCGGTCGAGTGGGAGTTAAATATCACGGCAAAATCGATATAGCCCTCTTTAAGACCGGTTTTGTAGTCATAAACGGCAATGTGCGGTGTGTTGTTTTCGTTTATCTCAACACCGGTGTAAAGAGTGGCGTCTGAACGTGCCGCCGCAAGGTAAAACTGCTCTAAAATATTATTTAATTTAGTGTAAAGGAATTGCTCGTTTGCTTCGCCGTCATCGGCAGTAGGGTACTCATCTGCTGAAATGTCCTCGGGCAATATGTAGCAGTTTTTAAGAACAAGCATATCGGAATTTTCACCGATGCTTTTGTTGGCCAAAACCGAGCAGATACGCTCAACGTCTTCGGTTTTTGCAAAGCGGTCCTTAACCAAGGCTCTGACATCAATGGAGGTTATAATGGTCAGCTTTTGACTTTTTGCATAGCTGTAAAATTCCTTTAAAAGGTCACCTGCAGGTGCAGTATACTCGCTTGTTGTGAACAAAAGACCGTCTTTAAAGTTTAAGGTCAGCTCAATCGAGTCGAAGCCATCGGTTTTTACCGAGTCGATAAGCGCTTTCGAGCTTTCAACTGCATCAGTCATCGTTGCTTCGTCGGTCAAAAAGTCCTCACCCGGGGTGACAGTAATACTGTTAAACGAGGTCATGGGGATCTTTTCAACCGGCTCGGGAGGAGTAATAGGCTCGGGTACCGAGCTTGGGTTGTTGACCGTGCTTGATTGCTCGCTGCTGTTACCCAACACAAATATGCCGACCGAAGCCGCTGATATCACGATAGTCATAGCCAGCAATATCGGTATTATCATCATCAGATTAAGTTTCAAGCTTCTTGGTTGTTCTTTCATTTTTTACTCCTGAGCTATCTGCTTTAGTGCGTCCTTTAATTTTGTATACTGTGTTTTTGCAAGATTCGTTTGGTCGGTG
Organism: Acutalibacteraceae bacterium; assembly: GCA_045546555.1. Lineage (GTDB taxonomy): Bacteria > Bacillota > Clostridia > Oscillospirales > Acutalibacteraceae > UMGS172. Next base: position 8,144 of record JAZQCY010000067.1, read on the forward strand.
ATGGATGAATATGAGAAGATAAACACTCCGTCACAGCCCTTTTGCTTGGCTTCAAGCGTTTGCCTTGCTAATATATCGTCGTCGGTCTGCCACTCGGTGGTTTTGGCATCAACCGTGCCGATTTTATAAGCCGCAAGACCGATATAAAGCTTAATATTATTCTTACGTGGAATGCTTAACCATCGATTTAAAATTTTGGTATAGTCCGCTGTCGGGTGGTCGTAACCAAAATATATTTGCGGTGCTATGTAATCGGTATAGCCCGATGTGTTCATCCATTTGGCGATATCGGCAAACTTGACGTTATAGTTCTGATCACTGCCGTTATTTGAAATGTGATACGACGGGCTGATGCCAAACTGAACACTGCTGTCTATTTCGTTAATGGCACGGTAGACACCCGAGATAAGTGCATTGACGTTGGCTCTGCGCCAATCGTCCAACGAAAGATTGGTGCCGCTCTTCTGATGCTCCGCTTTATCAAAATCCTCATCGACGGTATTCACAAAGGGGTAGAAGTAATCGTCAAAATGTATTCCGTCAACGTCATATTTCTGAACTATCTCACGAACGCCGTTGATGATAAGCTTCTGCACCTCAACCTCTGACGGGTTGAAATACAAACCGTTTTTATAGGTCAAAACGTATCGGTCGTTGGCGGTATTTCCATCACTCAGCCATTTTTTAGCAGGGTGACTGTCAGCAAGTGAATTTACGTTGGTCGTACTGCTTGAAATGCGATAAGGATTTAACCAAGCGTGTATCTGCAAATTTCGGTCGTGAGCCGCCTTTACCATATACTCAAGCGCATCATAGCCGGGGTCTTTTCCTTGAGTGCCGGTCATATAAACGCTCATGGGGAAGTACTCCGAATAATAAAGCGCATCGGCAAACGGACGAACCTGACATATAACGGCGTCACACCCAAGGTCAACGGCCGAATCAAACATTTTGTTTATCTTTTGCTTAAAGGTTGCCTCGGTATCTTTTTTGAAATCAAGCTCATAGTAAGCATACCATATAGCCGATGTAAACTGTGTCTTGGGCGGTGTTACCGTACCGCCCGACGAGGTGTTACCCGAAGACGAGCTTCCCGAGGATGTATTACCCGATGAACTGCTACCCGATGAAGTATTACCCGACGATGTTTCATCGGAAGATAAATTCTCGGATGAGCTTTCGGCAGACGAATCGGAGCTTGTATCGGATGAGATATCGGAAGATGTTACATCCGACGAGGTTGACGATATATCACTGCTTGTATCCGACGTAGAGTCAGAGCTTGTGTCGGCTACTGTTGAAGATGAGTTATCGGTCGAATTATTTAGGGTGTCGTACTGACTGTGCACAGAGCTGTTAAGACCGCCGTTCAAAACATCACGGTCGCTTTTCACGATCATAATGCAACCAACCATTGCGAATGTATAAACTATGGCAATGATCAAAGCGATCCATGTGATCGTAGCACGTTTCATTTTGCGTGTACCGTACAAATCGTCAGCCTCCAGAAAAATATTGAAATATATATCTAATTATATTATAATATTATAAAAATAACAATACTAAATTTGAGAAAAAGAGTGCAGTTATGACCGATTTCGACCTATATTTTTTGGTATATCTGGCAATCATATCCTTAATTTCCATAATACTTGTAATTCTGGATAAGTCCAAAGCCAAAAAACGCCGCTACCGAATACCCGAAGCGGTACTGTTTTTGTTTGCGGCTTTGGGCGGGAGTGCCGCTATGTATTTGACCCTTTGCCTTGTTCACCACAAGACCCAAAAGAATCATTTTGCTTTTGGAATACCGTTTATATTTTTCCTGCAATGCGTATGTGTTTATGTTATTTACACACATTAACAGATTTGTCTATTGACAAAACCAATGTCAAGTAATATAATGTCAGTAACAATTAAATATCGTCTTCAGGGCGGGGTGAGATTCCCCACCGGCGGTAAGGTGCCTTGCACCAAGCCCGCGAGCGCTTTTGCGTTGATTTGGTGAGATTCCAAAGCCGACGGTACAGTCCGGATGAAAGAAGATACATAAAAGCACTTGTGGTGTTTTGTTGTTCCGCCTTGTTTTCAAGGCGGTTTTTTTATCGGAGGATCATTATGGCAACCAAAGCAAACAACAATATTAAAAAAATGACGGTCATTGCTGTGCTGTGCGCAATTGCATATCTAATGTCATTGATTTTTCCTTTTAAGGTGCAATTCCTAACATTCGATTTAAAAGATGCCATTATTGCTATAGCATCCTTGATGTACGGCCCGTTGGCAGGCCTTATTGGCTCGGTGGTTGTACCGTTTTTAGAGTTTATAACTACATCTGAAACAGGTGTCTACGGCTTTATAATGAACTTTTTGTCAAGTGCGGCGTTTTCGGTCACGGCAGGCTTTATCTATAAATACAAAAGGTCTTTTTCGGGTGCAATATTTGCCATGCTCTCGGCAGTTTTGGCAGTTACGGCTGTTATGCTTTTGGCCAATCTGTTTATAACACCTTATTATATCGGAATGACCGATATCGGTGCCGCCAGGAGTGCGGTTGTTGATATGATACCAACCTTGCTCTTGCCGTTTAATTTGATCAAATCGGTCGTCAACGCATCTCTGACCTTGCTTGTTTACAAGCCCGTCACGGCGGCCTTTGCCCGTATGAGACTTGTTGAAAAAAAGGTTTATTCAAAGGGCGCAGGCACACGCTCGGTCATATTGATGCTCAGTTGCCTTGCCGTTGCCGCCGCCGCTGTGGTGATTTTTATGCTGTGTCTTGGCGGAACTGTCGAATTTTAGGGAAATTTACTATTGACAAATTGAAATTTGATGATATAATACTTCACGGAAAACAGAATACGTCCTTATCAAGAGTGGTGGAGGGGTCCGGCCCTGTGAAGCCCGGCAACCTGTTTAAAACAAGGTGCTAAATCCGGCGGTTTTACCGAAAGATGAGGTTTAAATTTGACCTGCTTCTTTCGAGGCAGGTCGTTTTTTGTGTTTAAAATGAAGATGATATAAAGGAGAAAATTATGGGAAAGCTTTTGTTTACATCCGAATCGGTTACTGCAGGTCATCCCGATAAGGTATCGGACAGCGTTTCCGATGCTATTCTTGATGCCATTATTGCTCAGGACCCTCAAGCTCGTGTTGCTTGTGAGACCTTCTGCACCACCGGTGTTGTTACCGTTATGGGTGAGATAACCACCACCGCTAAGGTCGATATCCCCAAGATCGTCCGCAAGACGGTTTGCGATATCGGTTACAATGCACCGTCACAAGGCTTTGACGGCAACACCTGCGCCGTTATGGTTGCTTTGGACGAGCAGTCGCCCGATATTGCAATGGGTGTTGATAAGTCCTTGGAGCTTAAAAGCGGTGAGGAGGATGCATATAACCTCCACGGTGCAGGCGATCAGGGTATGATGTTCGGTTACGCTTGTGATGAGACCCCTGAACTTATGCCTATGCCTATCTCCTTGGCACATAAGCTTGCCAAGAAGCTGACCGAGGTCAGAAAAGACGGCACCTTGGGCTACCTTTGCCCCGACGGCAAGACCCAGGTCACCGTTGAATATGTTGACGGCAAACCCACAAGAGTTGAGGCTGTTGTTGTTTCAAGTCAGCACAGCGCCGATGTCGCTCTTGAGAACCTTAGAGCCGATATTTTGGAAAAGGTCATAAAGCCCGTTATCCCCGAGGGAATGATGGATGCCGAGACCAAGGTTTACATAAACCCAACAGGCCGTTTCGTTGTCGGCGGTCCGCAGGGCGATACAGGCCTTACCGGACGTAAGATAATCGTTGATACCTACGGCGGTTATGCACGTCACGGCGGCGGTGCCTTCAGCGGTAAGGACCCCACAAAGGTTGACCGTTCGGCCGCTTATGCCGCACGTTACGTTGCTAAAAATATCGTTAAAGCAGGCATAGCCACCAAGTGTGAGGTCGAGTTGGCCTACGCTATCGGTGTTGCAAGACCTGTTTCGGTCATGGTCGATACCTTTGGTACGGGTAAATACGCAGACGATAAAATAGCCGATGCGGTAAACAAGGTGTTTGATCTTCGTCCTGCCGCTATTATCGATACCTTCGATATGCGCACCCCCATCTATTCACAGCTTTCGGCTCTTGGACACATGGGCCGTGAGGAGCTGGGCGTTAAGTGGGAAAATACCGATAAGGTTGATGCATTGCTCAAAGCACTTAAATAATTGCTTTAATTAAAGTAAATAGTATTTTAAAACGCAACCGTAGGGGCGACCTGTGGTCGCCTGCGGGCGAACGCAGTTCGCCCCTACATTGATTTTAGTTTATTATTGCAATTACCGGTGTTTTGGGGTAAAATGATAGCACTACCCCCTCAATATTGCCTCCCTTGCCTAAAGGGAGGTGGCTTGCCGTAAGGCAAGACGGAGGGATTCCTTTCTTGGAGGCACAAATGATAATTTCCGAAAACTTTCCGCACAAGCACTCGTTTTTCAAAATATTTGAGGAATTGACCAAGATTCCTCACGGCTCGGGTAACACGGCCGAAATAGCAAAATATTGCTACGATTTTGCTGTCATAAACAACTGTGAAGCCGTTATCGACAATGCGGGCAACGTTATCATAAAAAGACCTGCAGGTGTTGGCTTTGAAAACGCTCAACCTGTCATAATCCAAGGTCACCTTGATATGGTGTGCGAAAAAACACCTGACAGCGACCACGATTTTATGCGTGACCCCCTTAAACTGCAGTTTGACGGAAAATATATCACCGCCGAAAACACCACCTTGGGCGGTGACGACGGTATTGCCGTGGCTTATGCGCTGGCTTTGGTCGAGGATAAGGATATTCAGCTTCCTCCGCTTGAGATTTTGCTGACCATGGACGAGGAGACCGGCCTTTTCGGTGCGGCAGGTCTCGACGGAAATATGTTAAAGGGCAAAAACCTCATAAACCTCGATTCCGAGGAGGAGGGAATACTGCTTTGCGGTTGTGCAGGCGGTCTTACTGCGATAATCGAGCATAAATTTGATGTTTCTGAGAAAAACGGCACCGTTGTAAAGGTTACACTTGACGGACTCAAAGGCGGTCACTCGGGCTGTGAGATCCATCGCCGCCGTCTTAATGCCGCTTTGGTTTTGGCAAGGCTGCTCAAAAACTGCGGTCAGGAGCTTAGTCTTGTTTCTTATGTTAGCGGTACAAAATTCAATGCAATTCCGTGTGTCTGCTCGGCCGAGGTTCTGGTCAAGGATGCTGAACCGTTTACTGCGGCGTTAGAAAAAGAGCTTGATATCATAAGGGCTGAAAAGGTCTGTGCCGAGGATGAACCGTTACTAACCTTTACTGCCGAACAGAAAACGGTATCGGCATTAAGCTGTGAGGACAGCCGCCGTATAATTGATTACCTTTGCAATGTTCCCGACGGCGTTATTTCAGAGGGTGAGACCGGTGTTATAACTTCTTTGAACACAGGTGTCAGCACGCTTCAAAACGGCGATTGGCATTCCGAGGCGCTTATTCGCAGTATGGTCAACGGCGACCTTGATGTGATAGCCGAAAGGGTTATAACGGCTGCAAGCTCGGTCGGCTTTAAGGCTGATTTTTCCGACCGATACTCGGCCTGGGAGTACAATGCGGTATCGCCCTTGCGTGACAAAATGGTTGAGGTGTATGAAAAGCTGTTTGACCAAAAGCCGGTCGTCAGCACCATTCACGCAGGACTTGAATGCGGAGTTATATCGGATAAGATCCCCGGTATGGATGCTGTTTCCATGGGCCCCGATATTCTGGATGTCCACACCGTAAATGAGCGTCTTGATGCCGAAAGTGCGATCCGTTGTTTTGAATATCTTGTGGCTATCTTAAAGGAAATGAAATAATTGTCATATTAAAAACGGGCTGTCTCATTAAACAATCACTTGTATAAATATTCAGACCGTAGGGGCGACCTGTGGTCGCCCGCGGGCGAACGCAGTTCGCCCCTACGAGTTTATTGAATACTTATCCAGGTTATGTCGTTAATGAGACAGCCCGTTTAAATTTAATTGGCAAACTGGCTGTTGTAAAGCTCGTAGTAAAAGCCTTTAGCCTTTAGTAATTCTTTGTGGTTGCCGTGCTCGATTATATTACCGTTACGCATTACAAGTATAACATCCGAATGCTTGATGGTAGACAGGCGGTGGGCAACAACAAAGCTTGTGCGACCCTTCATAAGCCGTGCAAATGCGTGCTGAATGTGCATTTCGGTTTTGACGTCGATAGAAGAGGTCGCCTCGTCTAAGATCAGCATCGGCGGCAGGCAAAGCATAACACGTGTGATGCACAAAAGCTGCTTCTGACCCTCTGAAAGGTTGCCTCCGTCTTCACCGATAACGGTATCGTAACCTTGGGGCAAACGCTTGATAAAGCTGTGTGCATGGGTCGATTTTGCGGCGGCGATC
>JAZQCY010000068.1:0-5408 GCA_045546555.1 Acutalibacteraceae bacterium
AGCCTAATGTGCTCCGCATCACCAAAATCCACTCATAAAACCGCACCTTTTAGGTCGCAGAATTTTGTGGTTAAAGGATTTTTGATGTGGCGAGGCACAAAACGCAGCAAATCCTCTATGGATTTGCGAGTATTTTAACAACGCCACAGCATTAAATCCTTTCCTCAAAATCTGATTCGGGTTTAAATGCTTTGGCTAACCATTTGTACGTAGGGCAAGACCTCGAAGCCCTTTCTTCGGTAGAGGGCAATGGCTCGCTCGTTTTCGGGCTCGATCTCGAGTCGGTAACGGGCGGCGGGTATCTCCCTTTGCACAAACTCGAAAAACTCACTGCCCAAGCCCCTTGAACGGTACTTTTCACGGACGTAAAGCTCCTCGATCCACACAGCAAGACCGCCCGCCTCCTGCGAGAAGGTCTTGGCAATAAGCGCATAGCCCTGAACGGCACCGTCGGCCATCAGCAAAAAGCCCTCGGCATAAACGTTTGAGCGCATCATCTCTTGAAACGTGTTCTCGAAATAGTGCTGTGGAACGGGCTTTATAACGGCATCGGAATTGTAAAACTCATTGGCAAGCTCAAAATATATATCTTTATCCTTATGGGTTATTCTCTTTATCATTTTTAAGCTCCTTTCTTTTCCTGCGGCGCTTTGTAAGCCACATCAGACCAAGCAGTATCAGCGTTCCCGTAAGACCACCCATGGTGTCAATAAAAACATCGAAGGCTCGGCAGGCACGGTCAGGAATGAAATACTGATGAATTTCATCACTTACGGCATACACAAGGCAGGTTGCCACGGGCAAGATAAGCCTCAAGGCCTTATTCAGCCTATAGGTTCTCAAAGCGTTGACGGTCAGCATTCCAAGCACAGCATATTCCGAAAAGTGTGCCGCCTTACGGACAAAGAGGTGCATTGCTTCAACCGTTTCGGCCTGCGCCAACGGTGAAAGCTCGTCAAACCCCGGTGTCAGCAATCGGGCAAGTGCTTCGGTAACACCTGCGCTCATCGAGCCCGAGCTTGCACCGTTTTGTGCCGAAAACCAAAATATTACGGCCATCCAAAGCACAACCGCCACCGCCGAAGCAATACGGTCGAAATAAAGCCTTTTCATATCATCACCCTTTTCTCGAAATATTTTACCACAAACCGCTTTTAAAAACAACCTCGGTGCATAAATAGTTTCAAAATGCTCCAAGATACCCTTAAAGGGAGTGGTCGGCTTGAGAAAATTCGCAATGCTTGCGGTGGTTATTGAATGCTCGTTTGTGCTGTTTCTGACTGTGGCGGCGGTTATAATTTTGGCTTCGGCGGCCTCACGTGACAACGGTTCTTCCCTGCCGTCCGACGTTATATCGGCTGACGACCGCACCACCAATGTGACGGTTTTGAGCATTTTAAATTGCGGTGAAAAGCAATATGCGGCCAAGATCACACTGCCATTGCCGCACGGCACGGTGAGTGCCGAACCGATTTCTGCCGAGCGCTTGACCGAAATCGACACAAAAAGACAAAAATATATTATATTTGACGAAAAAATTTTTGAAGAAATTACTGACAGATACGGCGGATTAGTGTATAATGAAAGCGGAATTGGTGAGGTGTTGCTGACGGGCGGTCAGGCGGTCGGTCGACTCGGCCCGATAAGCTTCTGCGATTTTTGTGAGCAGATAGCCCAAGCCGCCCTTGACCGTGATATAAGTTCGCTGTTTTTTTACCTTGCCGATAACACCGAAAACAACCTTAATTATCCACATTTTTACGATGCCTTAAATAAACGATAGAAAGGACACCGCCTTGAAAAAACTACTTGCCGTAATATTGCTTTGCGCCTTTTTGCTGAACGGTTGCTCCCTGTTGTATAGAGTTTACGATTCCTCGGCCAATGCCTCTGTCAAGCAACTGACCGAAGCCGATTCGGTGGTGAAGCTTGACATCTACCCCGAAAACAGCGGTTTTGATGCACCGCAACCGTTTGACCGACCCGATTTTCACCTTTTGACCAAAGTACAACAAAGCATTTACATAGCCTTGGACAATGCCGTTTACACCATGTCGACGGAATATATACCGCTTGGCGAATGCTCGGAGGAGGACGTTGACATTGCCTACAACGCCCTGCGCAACGACCGACCCGAGTATTTTTGGTTGCCCACGACCTATTATTTGAGAACGACCGACGCTTACCAGGAGGTCTGCTTTGCCAAAACCGAGACCGAATGGCTTTGCACCAAGGCTCAACGCACCGAGACCGAGCGCAAGCTGAAGACCCGTATCGGTGAAATACTGTCAAAGGCACCCGACTTTTCGTCGCAGTTTGAGCTTGAGCTTTATCTGCATGACAGTCTTGTGAACACCGTGACCTATGATTTCACTGCCGCCGACAAGCCCGATAAATACCAATACGCCTGGAACATTGACGGCGCACTTTTAAAGGGTAAGGCGGTCTGTGAGGGCTATGCCAAGGCCATGCAGGTGTTGCTTATTGCAACCGGCTTTGAGTGCGGTCTTGTGTACGGCGATTCGGACGGCCCGCACGTGTGGAACTCGGTCAAGGTCGACGGTCATTGGTACCAGCTTGACCCCACCCACAACGACTCGGGTGATTTGTCGTCACATTTTTTCTTTAACGTGACCACCGACTATATGCGGCATTCCCGAACCGTGTACCCCGCCCTGCAGAATGCCACCGAGGCCGAAATTGAGGACGACAGCTACAACCTGTTTTTGCCCCATTGCACCACCGAAACCAAAAATTATCACGTAGTAAACGACCTTTATATCGGCTCAAAAGCACAGGTTGAGTCGACCGTTGTGAGCATTGTTTGCGATGCCGTCAGAAACGGCCGCCGTTCGGTTGAGTTTGCAGTGTCAAAGGATATGGGCTTTGTGTTTGGCGAAGCCGATGCCGACAAGTTTTTTGACATTGGGCGGTGCATTTCGGCCGCCAACGCCGAGCTTACCAAAAAGCAACAACTGCGCACCTACACCTACGGCGGAGTTGAGGGTGCCCTTGGCTTTATGATAAGCTGGTAAATTTTTCAGTTTTGTTTTATTTTGTAACACATTGGTAATATTTATGTGTTATAATACTTAAATTAAATTAGCCATTTAACGATTTATATTTTATAAGGATGTGTGTTATGCTAAAGCTTTCCAACATCACCAAGCACTACGATGTCGGTGATAACGAGTCGGTCAAGGCCTTACAGGGCATTGACATTGAGTTCCGCAAAAATGAATTTGTCTCGATTTTGGGACAGTCGGGTTGCGGCAAAACCACCCTGCTTAATATCATCGGCGGTCTTGACCGTTATTCGAGCGGTGACCTAATCATCAACGGACGCTCGACCAAGGAGTACCGTGACCACGATTGGGACACCTACCGCAACCATTCCATAGGCTTTGTTTTTCAGACCTATAACCTTATCCCCCATCAGTCGGTTTTGTCCAACGTTGAGCTTGCGCTGACGCTTTCGGGTGTTTCCAAGTCGGAGCGCAAGAAAAGGGCAATTGCCGCATTGGAAAAGGTTGGTTTGGGTGATCAGATAAACAAGCGCCCCAATCAGATGTCGGGCGGTCAGATGCAGCGTGTCGCCATTGCACGTGCGCTTATCAACGACCCCGAGATACTGCTTGCCGACGAGCCTACGGGTGCTTTGGACTCTGAAACCTCGGTGCAGATTATGGACCTTTTGAAGGAGGTTGCCAACGACCGCCTTGTAATAATGGTCACCCACAACCCCGAGCTGGCCGAGCAATACTCTACCCGTATCATCCGCCTGCTTGACGGCAGGGTCATCGGTGACACCAATCCTTATGACTCGTCTGCCGAGTCGACCTTTGTCGAAGAAACGGTGTCAAAAACCGTCGAAGCACCCAAGAAAAATAAGAAAAAAGGCACTTCTATGTCGTTTTTCACGGCATTGTCTTTAAGCCTTAACAACCTTATGACCAAAAAGGGCCGTACCTTTATGACCTCGTTTGCGGGAAGCATCGGTATCATCGGTATTGCGCTCATTTTGTCGCTTTCGACCGGCTTTCAGGCCTATATCGACAAGGTGCAGGAGGACACGCTTTCGTCCTACCCCATCACCATAAATGCCGAGGAAATGGATATGTCGGCGCTTTTCCAGTCGATGGCCGACAATCAGGTCGACCGTGAGAACCGTGACGCCAACAAGGTCTACCCCAACACCGATATGTACGATATGATGAACGCAATGTTCAACTCGGAGGCCAAGCAGAACGATCTTAAAGCCTTTAAGGCTTGGGTCGACAGTGGCGAAAGCAAGATCGACCAATATGCAAGCGCCATTCAGTACGGCTACGCCACCCGTCTTGACGTTTACGTCAGCGACACCTCGAACGGTGTTTTGACCGCCAACAACTATGAGGCTTTGTTTACCGACATTGCAGGCGGCGGACAAGAAACGGGTATGGAGGGTATGGTTTCCCTTATGTCCTCAGCCACACCAATCAAGGTGTTCAGCGAGATGATCGAGGGCAAGGACGGTCAGCCCATAAACGACCTTATTTATGAGCAGTATGAGCTTATCGACAACAAGACCATGCATTGGCCGATCAACAAAAATCAGGTCGTGCTGGTCGTAAATGAGTATAATGAGATTCAGGAGTCCTTCCTTTATGCCTTGGGTCTGCTTGACCGTAAGGAGCTGGGCAATCTTTTCCGTGAAATCATGTCCGGCAACAAGACGGAGGAAATCGTTGAAATTGAGGACACCTGGAATTATGACGACCTTGTGGGTCTGAAATACAAGCTGATTTTGCCCACCGACAAATATAAAGGCATTGATACCAACGGTGACAAAAAGAACGACCGTTGGATCGATATGAGCAAGGACGAGGCCTATATGAAGCTGTTGCTTGCCTCGGCCGACGAGCTTGAGGTTGTCGGTATTATCCGACCCAAGCCCGACGCAGTTTCGACCGCCTTACAGAACACCGCAGTTGCCTACACCGCCGAGCTGACCGATTGGTACCTCGAGGAGATCGCCAACTCGGAAATGGTCAAATTCCAGCAGGAAAACCCCACTATTGACGTTCTGAACGGTCTGCCGTTTATGACCGTTCTTCCCGAAACCGATGCTGAAAAGGCACTCGATTTCCAATCGTGGATAGCAACGCTTGACACCGCCAAAAAGGTTGAGGTATACTCGCACATCACCGTGACCCCCGACAAGGCCACCTTGAACGAGCTGGTCAACACCGAGATGGTAAAATACCCCGACCGTGCGGCACAGGAAGGCTTTATTGTAGCTATTTACACCCAAAGTCAGGCCGATATGACCGAGGAAGGCATTAAAGAAATGCTTTCGAGTATGTCGGATGAGCAGATGTATGAGCTGGTGAAAAACACCGTCACAATGGTGGTTCAGCAGCAGTATG
>JAZQCY010000069.1:0-6919 GCA_045546555.1 Acutalibacteraceae bacterium
GATCTCGGCAACACCGTTATCGTTGTCGAGCACGACGAGGACACCATGCGTACCGCCGATTTTATTGTTGATATCGGTCCGGGCGCAGGTATCCACGGCGGTCAAGTCGTATGCGCCGGCACGCCCGAGGAGGTCTGCAGCTGCAAGGAATCGATCACGGGTGACTACCTTTCGGGTCGTAAAAAGATTCCCGTTCCCACCACCCGACGTGAGGGCAACGGCAAGCTGCTTAAAATAATCGGCGCTAAAGAAAACAACCTCAAAAATGTTGACGTTGAGTTTCCGCTTGGCAAGATGATAGGTGTCACGGGAGTTTCGGGCTCGGGCAAATCGTCGCTTATAAACAGCGTTTTGTATCAGCGCCTTGCCTGCGAGCTTAACGGTGCCAAGCGCATCTGGGGCAAGCACAAGGGCATTGAGGGATTAGAGCATCTTGATAAGGTTATCGAGATAAGCCAGTCCCCCATCGGCAGAACGCCCCGTTCCAACCCCGCCACATACACAGGTGTTTTCAACGATATCCGTGAGCTTTTTGCCGCAACCAAGGACGCCAAGACCAAGGGCTACGGCGCAGGACGTTTTTCGTTCAATGTCAGAGGCGGCCGCTGTGAGGCCTGCGAGGGTGACGGAATAATCAAGATAGAAATGCACTTTTTGCCCGATATTTACGTGCCTTGTGATGTTTGTAAGGGAAGCCGCTACAACCGTGAGACCTTAGAGGTCAAGTACCGTGACAAGAGCATTTATGACGTGCTTGAAATGACGGTTGAGGAGGCAATGTACTTCTTTGAAAACCATCAGAAGATATACCGCAAGCTAAAAACGCTTTACGATGTCGGCTTGGGCTATGTCAAGCTCGGACAGCCTGCAACCACCCTTTCGGGCGGTGAGGCACAGCGTGTAAAGCTGGCAACCGAGCTTTCAAAGCGTCCCACGGGTCGCACCGTGTATATTCTTGACGAGCCGACAACGGGCTTACACACCGCCGACGTTCACCGACTTATCGACGTGTTCAACCGCCTTGTCGACGCAGGCAACACCATGATCATAATTGAGCATAACCTTGACGTTATCAAGTCGGTCGACCATATTATAGATTTGGGACCCGAGGGCGGTGACCGTGGCGGAAATGTCGTGGTCTGCGGCACTCCCGAGCAGGTCGCCAAGTGTAAGCAGTCCTATACGGGTCAGTTTTTAAAGAAAATGCTTTAAAATTAACAAAGTATTAACCTATTGTAATCCAAATTGTGGCACAATGGGTGCATAAAGGCGGTGAGCAATGTGTTTGGTTATATAAGGGTGTTCAAGCCCGATATGAAGGTCAAAGACTTTGAGATCTACAACGCAGTTTACTGCGGGCTTTGCCGACACATGGGCAAGACCTACGGCATGCTTTCAAAGTTTTGTTTAAGCTATGATATGACCTTTGTTGCATTGCTTCAAGCGGCAATGACCGACGGCTGTGACGGCTATGAGCAGAAAAAATGCCGTGTCAATCCGCTTAAAAAATGCACCTACTGCAAAAACGATGCCGATTTTCAGGAGCTTGCCGCCGCCGCAGGTGTTGCGCTGACCGATATCAAGGTGCTTGACAACGTTCAGGACAGTGGATTTTTCAAGTCGATTTTCTACCGCTTTTTGAGGCTTTTCACCAAGCGTTGGAGCAAAAAGGCATTTAAGAAATATCCCGAGCTAAAAGCTGTTGTGGAGCAATATTCCATGAGCCAATTTTCCACCGAGGTCAATGCCGAGTGCAGTCTTGATATGGCCGCCGAGCCGACCTCAAGGGCGGTCAGCCGCATATTGGCCATGATTCCGTGTGAGGAAAAATATAAACCCGTGCTTCAGCAAATGGGCTATTGCCTTGGCAAGTGGGTCTACCTTTGTGACGTGGCCGACGACCTGCCGAAGGACATTAAAAAGAAGAACTTTAACCCCTTGTCAAAGGAGCTGCCCAAGGATGCCGACCCCATAAAATTTGCCGAGGAACGGCTGACCCCCATAATGAACACCTGCTTTGTTGAATGCTCCAACTATTTCGAGCTGTTGGAGATAAAAAAATACAGGCCTATAGTCGACAACATTGTCAACGAAGGCCTGAAATACCGTCAGAAACAAATATTCCTTAAGGAGAACAGTAAATAATGAAAGACCCTTATGAGGTATTGGGCGTCGGTCGTGACGCCACCGAGGAACAGATAAAGACCGCCTACCGTGACAAGGCGAGAAAGTTCCACCCCGACAATTTTACCGACAACCCTGCCGCCGCCGAGCTGGCAACCGAGAAGATGAAGGAGATCAACGAGGCTTACGACTCTATTATCAAGCGCCGTAAGTCGGGCGGTTCGTCCAAATCGGGCAACGCCAACAACTGGGGTGCCAACAACACCTCGCCAAACTCCAACTATAACGATGTCCGTCAGCTTATAACCTCGGGACGTTTTGAGGAGGCGCAGGAGATTCTGGACGGTGTTCCGCCCGAGTCGAGAGATGCCGAATGGTATTTCTTGAACGGTGTGGTGCTTTACCGCCGAGGCTGGTTTGATGCCGCATACACAAGTATGTCGGCCGCCTGCAGAATGGATCCCTCCAATGCCGAATACCGTGCCGCATTAAACCGTATGCAGCAAAGCCGCAACGGCTATTCACCCTATTCAAGGGGCGGCTATGAGACACAGCAGGCCGGCTGCAGTCCGTGCGACTGCTGTATGGGTCTGATGTGCGCCGATATGTGTTGCCGTTGTATTTGATATGAAAAATACAGTTAAAATAACGGCTTCGGGCGTAATATCGGCACTGGCCATAGTTCTGATGCTTGGCACCAACATTCCCATAATGCTTTACACCGTGCCTGCTCTGGTCGGTATCCTTTTTATGATACCCGCCATCGAGTTCAACTCAAAATGGGCATTTTTGTGCTTTGCGGTAACGGCGGCGCTGTCGTTCATACTGCCGACCGAGCGTGAAGCCTTTGTGATGTACGTGGGGCTTTTGGGCTATTACCCGATACTCAAATTGCTTATCGAGCGCATACCGTCAAGACCGATCGGCTTTTTGCTGAAATTTTTAACCTTTAACATAGCCCTTGCAGGCTGTTTTTTGGCCATCACCAAAATTTTGGGTCTGCCCGTTTTCGAGAACGAGCATTTCGGTCTTTACACAACGGTCGGCATCGTGTTCGCAGTAGGCAACCTTGTGTTTCTGCTTTACGATATCACGCTGTCAAGACTTATCGGTATGTATTTCGTCAAGCTCCGCAAAACGGTCAGGAAAACGCTTGGCATAAAAGGAAAATTCTGATAAGGAGTAGCTTATGTTCAACGGAAAAATGAAAGCCGTCACGTTTAGCTATGACGACGGTTCTTTGCAGGATATAAGACTTGTAAAGTTGTTTGACAAATACGGTCTTAAATGCACGTTCAACCTTAATTCCGACTTTTTGGGCACACCCAATACACTTGTGAGAAACGGTGTAACGGTCGACCACACCAAGGTAAACCCCGAGGATGTAAAAAGCATTTACGAGGGTCACGAGGTGGCGGTTCACACGCTGACCCACCCTATACTCACCAAAATAGCCGACGACCGGGAGGTCATTCGTCAGATCGAGGAGGATCGCTTGAAATTAAGCGAGCTTGCAGGCTATGAGGTGGTTGGAATGGCTTACCCGTTCGGTATTCTTAACGAGCGAATTGCCGAGCTGACCCGAAAGCATACGGGTGTAAAATATGCCAGAACCATAACCTCTACATATGCTTACGACCCACAGGTCAACCTCTACCGCTTCAATCCCACGGTGTATCATATTATGGAGCCTCGCCGTGACCGACTTATGGAATTGGGCAGAGAGTTTGTTGAAATGAACCCCGAGACCCCCAAGCTTTTCTACATTTGGGGTCACGGCTTCGAGTTTGATATTTTCCCCGACGGTTGGGATTATTTTGAGGAATTTTTGAAGCTGATATCGGGACACGAAGATATTTTCTACGGTACAAACAAAGATGTTTTGCTGTGAGGAGTGGTGTTGTGTTCAACGGAAAAATGAAGGCCGTCACCTTCAGCTATGATGACGGTGTCACACAGGATAAAAGACTGATCGAGATATTGAATAAATACGGCCTAAAGGCTACCTTTAACATCAATTCCGAGCTTTTGGGCAAGAGTAACACCCTTGTCCGTGGAGGTGTGACCGTAAACCATAATAAGATAGACCCCAAGGACGTGAAAGCAGTTTACTCGGGGCACGAGGTTGCCGCACATACGCTGACCCATCCTTTGTTGCCCAACTCGACCGACTCCGAGGTCGTTCGCCAGGTTGAGGAGGATCGCCTCAATTTGAGCGGACTTGTGGGTTATGAGGTGGTTGGAATGGCCTATCCCGGCGGCGGTGTCAACAACAACGAGCGTGTCGCCGAGCTGATAAGGAAAAACACGGGTATAAAGTACGCCCGAACCATCACCTCTACATACGCCTACGACCCACAGACCAATCTTTACCGCTTCAACCCTACGGTGTACCACGTTATGGAAAACCGCAAGGAGCGGCTTATGGAACTGGCCGAGGAGTTTGTAAACCTTGCCCCCGAAACCCCAAAAATATTCTACGTTTGGGGTCACTCTTATGAATTTGATATTGCTGACACGTGGGATTATTTTGAGGAATTTTGCAAAATGATCTCGGGTCGTGACGATATATATTACGGAACTAACAAGGAGGTTCTTTTATGACAGACTCTAAGAATTGGAAAATAGGCTTAAGCACCGGTTGGCAGGGAAAGGCAAGCCGTGAGACCTTTGAATTCTACCGTGACAACGGTATCGAAAACATCGAGGTCTCGATGGGACACGACAATTTTCTGAAGATAGATTGGGACGAGGTCGGCAAGAATGCCCGAGAGTGCGGCATCAATCTTTGGTCGGTACACCTGCCCTTTATGCCCTACAAGATCATCAATTTCGGCGATACCGCAGGCCCTGCAAGGGAATACACCATTCAGATGGCCAAAAATGCCATCGACCGTATGGGCGAGCAGAAGATCCCCCACCTTGTTATCCACTCGGGTGTTGATATGTTTGATCCCGAAAACCGTGAAAAATGTATGCAGAACGCCTGCGACGCTTTGGCTGAGCTTGCCGAGTACGGCGCACCCAAGGGCGTTACCATCTGCATTGAGAATATGCCGAGAACCGGCCTTGGCAACACCATTGAAGAAATGAAGCGCCTTGTCAACAGCCATCCTGCACTCCGTGTCTGCTTTGACACCAACCACCTGCTTCGCAACCGTCACGTTGATTTCGTCCGTGAGCTGGGCGACAAAATAGTCACCCTCCATGTTTCGGACTACGATTTCCACGACGAGCGCCACGTGTTCCCTTACGAGGGTGATATCAAGTGGATTGAGCTTGTTGAGGAGCTCGAGAAGGTCAACTACAACGGTGTATGGATGTATGAATGCGGACTTGGCGAGCGCAAGCCCATCATCCGTGAGCGCCCCGTTACTGCCGACGACCTCAAAGAAAACCACCGTTGCCTTATGAACAAGGAGGTCTGGCCCAAGTTCTGCAAGTGGGATGAGGATTTCTGCAAGGAGCACACCTTTATCGAAAATCCCGAAGAGTTCCACGGACCCGACTACAAAAGAGGCTGATAATATGACAAAAGCAAAGGATTGGAAACTGGGTCTCTCGACCTGCTGTATGAGTGCCGATTTCGGGGTTGAGGATATCTTCAAGGCCTATTCCGACAACGGTATTGAGTATATGGAGCTGAGCTATGGCTATCACGACAGGTACCTTGATATCGATTGGGACGTTGTGAAAAGTTGTATGGTCAAGTATCCCAACGTAAAGGTTTGGTCGTTCCACATCCCGTTTGGCCCGTTCAGCAAGCTCAACATCGCCACACGTGACGAACAGCTTTTGAGCTACACAATGGAGTTTTACCGTGGCTGTATTGACCGCATTGCAGAGCTTGGGATAAAAATTGCCGTCATTCATCCGAGCGGTGAGCCCAACAGCCCCGAGGATAGAGAAGAGCTGCTTGAAATTGCCGCAAATTCCTTGGCCGAGCTTGCCGCTTACGCAGAGCCAAAGGGCGTTACTATTGCCGTTGAGGATATCCCAAGAACCTGCCTCGGCAACTGCTCAAGCGATATCAAAAAGCTGATAGCCAAGCACCCTGCACTCCGTGTCTGCTTTGACACCAACCATCTGCTTGATCAGCGCAACGTCGATTTTGTGCGTGAATTGGGCGATAAAATCATCACCCTGCACGTTTCGGACTACGATTTCTGCAACGAGCGCCATTGGTTGCCGTATGAGGGCAAGGTTAATTGGGTCGAGCTTGTAAAAGCGCTTGAAAGCGCAGGCTACAACGGTGTCTGGATGTATGAGATAGGCTTTAAGGCCGGCAAAAACATCGACCGTGACCGTGACCTTAACTTTGACGATTTTAAGGCTAACCATGCCGCCTGCACAAACAAACAGCCCACCGCACCCATCGGCATTCTCAACCACGAGGGTTGTATGGCCTGGACGTATTACACCGAGCCCAAAATCAACTGACATTTCCCTTCGACAAGCAAATATAAAAAGTAAAAAATCCCCTGCGCACGGCAAGGAATTACAGGTAAAACGACAATAAAACGAAATTCTCACGTCGTGCCCGTTTGCTATGCGGGCAGTCGAGGACGCCAGCCCCTACATTGTGTCTTTTAGCGTGATCGTAGGGAAGGTATTTATGCCTTTCGCAAAGCCGGCTTACGACGGACCGCCAAGGATGTCGGTCCCTACATTGTGTCTATAGCCTTAATCGTAGGGAACGGAATAGGCTCCCTCTTTGAGGGTGACTCCCCATAAAATGGGGAGATGTCCGCAGGACAGAGGGGACCGCCACGGTAAGTGGCTGTTGAGCGCAAGC
>JAZQCY010000070.1:0-6072 GCA_045546555.1 Acutalibacteraceae bacterium
CCCAAAGCAGCGCCTTTTTGACGCATTAGACCAACAAAAATTCATCTGTTTTGGGTGCTATGCAGTTTTGTAGGATGAAATTTGAAGTAACTGCGAAGTTGAAAAATGCAGGAATACTGCCGTATTTCAAGGCTTTTCAACAAGCAACAATTCAAATTTCACCGAAAAACCGATTTCTCCCTAGCTGAACGCTCCGTGCATTCACACCTTGTGTTTTTCTATCCAACGGTACGGATTTCTTTCTATATAATGCCAGCTCTCACGATAATCACTCTGATTGCGTATTATATGGTCATAAAAGGAGTCTTGAAACAGTTTATCTATGGGATATATCTTTTTGCAAGCCCGAGTTGTAAGTGATTTATACGCACACATTACATCGGACAATGTAGGGCAGGGGCTTGCTCCTGCCGTTGTGGGGTTGAGTATTGATATTAAAAAATGGATATGGTCGGGCATAATTACATATTTATCCACATGTATACTCGGGAAACGGTTTGTTATATCGTTAATATATGATTCGGCAATCTTGCCATAATCCGTTAGCCGTATTTCGGCAGGACCAAGGCCCTGCCCTACAACTACCTTTGAAAGGATTTTTCTTCTGTTGTGCGTGCAAAGGGTTACAAAATATGCACCGTTACTGCTGTAATCGTATGTATGCAGTCTTGTGGGTTTCCTTTTATCCATTTTATTTGTCACTCCCTCATCACACCCAAATAATAACATAAAACCGATGAGAAAGCAATTCACTCCCTCATCGGTTTTGTGTTTAAAAAATATTATTTATTTGCTTTAGCGGCCTTTTTGAGTGCTTCGGCTTCCTTGGACTCGTCACGGACGAGCTTTGAAAGGGCAAGCAGGGCGATAACGTTGGGGATGACCATCAGATAGTTGAAGAAGTCGGTCAGCTCCCAAACGAGGTCGTTCTTGAGGCAGGAGCCTAAGAACACGAATGCAAGCGACAGAATCGAGTAAACGATAACAGCCTTCTTGCCGAAGAGATACTCAAAGTTGATCTTGCCGAACAGGTTCCAACCGAGGATGGTGGAGAAGGCGAAGAAGAACAGGCAGATTGCAATGAAGACAGCACCGATCTTGGATGCGATACCCCAGCTCGCAAAGCTTGACAGCGCAATACCGATTGCGTTCTGTGCCATATTGGTTTTGCTGAGAGCAACACCGTCGACCATACCGCTACCTCCGACAGCCAAGGGGCCGTCACCTGCATAGAGGCAGGAGATGACGACCAAAGCGGTCATGGTGAGAACGATGAAGGTGTCGATAAACACACCTGCCATAGCAACAACACCTTGGTCGTGAGGCTTCTCGACCTTGGCAAGAGCGTGTGCATGAGGAGTTGAACCCATACCTGCTTCGTTGGAGAAAAGGCCACGCTTTGCACCCTGGCTGATAGCGGCCTTCAAAGCGGCACCGACGCCACCGCCGATGATAGCGGCAGGGTTAAAGGCGTACTTGAAGATCATGCCAACGGTCTCGGGGATGTACTTTGCACGGATGCAGATAACAGCAAGACCGCCAAGAATGTAAAGCAGAGCCATAATAGGAACAAGCTTTTCGGTAACCGATGCGATACGGTTTACACCGCCAAGGAAAATTGCACCGGCAACAACAACAACGACGATACCGACGATCCAAGGAGCAATACCGGTTGCGGTGTTGACCGATTCACCGATAGAGTTGGACTGAACCATTGCGCCCATAAAGCCGAGTGCAAGAACGATGGCAACTGCAAAGAAGCCTGCGAGGAACTTACCGAAGCCACCCTTGAAGGCCTTGCGGATGTAGTAAACGGGGCCGCCTGCTACATTGCCGTTTTCATCGACCTGACGGGTCTTCTGGGCAAGAACTGCCTCAGCGTAAATGGTGGCCATACCGAAGAAGGCGATGACCCACATCCAGAAAATAGCACCGGGGCCGCCCAAAAGGATAGCACCACAGGCACCGACGATGTTACCGGTACCGACCTGTGCGGCAATTGCGGTGGCCAAGGCCTGGAAAGAAGAAAGACCGCCGTGTTGCTTTCCGCCTTTAAGCGAAAGGTTACCGAAAACCTTTTTCATACCCTCACCAAAGCAACGAACCTGAACAAAGCGGGTCTTGAAGGTGAAGAACAGACCGGTTCCGATAAGTAGAATTACCAAAATGTAGTCAGCTGCATAGCTGTTTGCCGTACACACCCAATTGTACAGCGTGTCTAAAAATTTGTCCATAACAATGAACCCTCCAAAAATAAAAAAATAAAAGCCGCCCGAAAAAGCGACTTCTGAAGAAAATAAAAATCAGTATTTTTATATTAAATATAAAAACAATATCTGACTCTATCCTTTTGCCTGAGAGATTCGGAAAGTTTTTCCTTGCACCTTCGGCACCCATCAATTGGGATTCTCCAGAGTCCCCTTCACATTCGGTCAGGTCACCCTTTCCGAAGCTTCATCGGGAATTGACTTGAGTAGTATAGCACATAAAAAGCTTTAAATCAACAAAATTTTGCAAAAAAACCTCTGGCCTTCAAAATTTTGTCATTTTGCACATATCGTAGGCGTTTTGCGGTTGACAAATGTGTTTTTCGTGATATAATGTAGTCGAATTAAATGATACTGCCGCCGGGTAGTGAAGCAGTCGCTTGCTTTTTGTTCGCATCGTTAGGCCTTTGAAGGTGCGGATAAGGGTAGGCGTTTTTTGTTTTTAAGGAGTATTTATGAAGATTCGCAATCCTTTTTCGGGACTTAACCGCTTTGAGTGGGCACTTTATATCGTGTCGGCGCTGACCGTTGTCGCTTCGGGGGTCTTCGGTGGCAACGACGGTTGGCTTTCGACCGTTGCATCCTTTGTTGGGGTAACGGCGCTGATATTTGTGGCCAAGGGCGATGTTTTCGGGCAGGTATTGACCCTCATTTTTGCAGTTTTTTACGGTATCATATCCTGGTCGTTTGATTATTACGGTGAAATGGTGACCTATATGTGTATGACGGCACCAATAGCTTTGGCTTCGGTCATTTCGTGGTTCCGCCACCCATATAAGAACTCCGATGAGGTTGAAGTGGCCGTTTTGAGCCGTCGCAACACTGTTTGCATGTGGGTGTTGACCGTTGCCGTTACGGTTGCGTTTTACTTTATACTGGGTGCCTTGGGCAATGCCAACCTTTTGGTCAGCACCGTTTCGGTAACCACAAGCTTTCTTGCCTCGTATCTCACACTGTTCCGCAGTCCTTATTATGCCGTGGCCTATGCGGCTAACGACATAGTGCTGATAGTGCTTTGGGTAATGGCCAGTATGACCGACATAAAATACCTTTCGATGGTGGTCTGCTTTGTGGCCTTTTTCGCCAACGATATGTACGGCTTTTTTAATTGGAAGCGTATGCAACACCGGCAAAAGGATAACTGAATTTGCAAAAGGGCTTGCTGTTTGTGTGAACCGCAGAAAAATACGGAGCAACCTTTTTGTGGCGTCACATCAACACCGCCAACGGAATCATCAGCTTTACTGACCTTGGCGGCGGAGTGGATTTCGTTTACGATTACGTCAACGGACAGATGCAGTAATTGAATACCGTTATTCGGATATTTAAAGTTAATGATAAAAAGAGACCTCCTAAGCGTTTTAAAACGCTTAGGAGGTCGTTGTTTAGTCAAACATTGGGGTTGAAAGATAACGTTCACCCGTGTCGGGCAAAAGGACTACTATTGTTTTGCCCTTGTTTTCGGGGCGCAGGGCAAGCATTTTGGCGGCGTGCAATGCCGCACCCGACGAAATGCCGACCAGCACGCCCTCAAGACGTGCCATTTTTTTGCCTGCGGCAAAGGCCTCCTCGGTCTTGACGGTTATTATCTCGTCAATGACATCTCGGTCAAGGTTTTCGGGCACAAAGTTGGCACCAATACCCTGAATACCGTGAGGGCCTGCCACACCCTTAGACAAAAGCGGAGAGTCAAACGGCTCGACCGCTACTATTTGTATTTCCTTGTTCTGTTCCTTCAAATATTTACCGACACCCGACACCGTACCGCCCGTGCCGACACCTGCAATAAAAATATCAACCTTGCCGTCGGTGTCACGCCAAATCTCGGGGCCTGTGGTTTCGTAATGCACCTTGGGGTTTACGGGATTGTAAAACTGACCTGCGATAAAGCTGTTCGGGATGGTTTTGGCAAGCTCCTCCGCCTTTTCGACCGCACCCGACATACCTAATTTACCCTCGGTCAGAATTATCTCGGCACCGTAGGCCTTCAGCAGGTTGCGGCGCTCAATGCTCATGGTTTCGGGCATGGTCAGCACGACCCTGTAGCCCCTTGCGGCCGCCGCCGAAGCAAGACCGATTCCGGTGTTGCCACTGGTAGGCTCAATAACGGTCGAACCGGGCTTTAAAACACCCTTTTCCTCGGCATCGAGTATCATTTTAAGTCCAACCCTGTCCTTGGCACTTCCTGCAGGGTTAAAGCATTCAAGCTTGGCGAGCAGGGTAGCAGGCAGACCTTCATCCTTGCTGTAGTTCACAAGCTCAAGCAACGGAGTGTTGCCCACAAGCTCGGTTATCTGTCGGTAAATCTTCATAAAATTACTCCAAAATCCATTTAGATACGTTTGTTAGGTGCTATGGGGATACGCTTGTGCAGTGAGGTCAATGCCTTGACAAGCGGCAGTATAAGGATGCCCGCAAACACGTTTCCTATGCAGTGCATAATGTCAAACGGCAGTCCTGCCACTATCCACGGCACCATTTTGCTAAAATCACCGCCGAAGAATAACAGCACTTGGCTTGGCGCATAAAGCGTGCCGAACATCAGCCCGTGCAGACCTGCCACCGCCATATAAACGAAGGCGGCAACGGCAGGGTGCATTTTTTTAGGCAACAGCATTGCCATGCCCCATAAAACCGCCCACACGTAAAGGTAGGGGATCCACCAGGACGAAAATCCGCCGTATACTCCGTTCAAAAATACGTAAACGTACAAGGGGATAAGCGCCTTAATGCGGTAGACCACCGTAAAGGTGACGGTGAACATACCGATGAGGTGGATGTTGGGCAGAGCCTCCATAGCAATGTCAGACAGGAACATCAACGTACCAAACGAGGCAAAAAGCGCCATTTGGAACAGTATGCGTCCTGTTTTGCTCATCCTTTTTCGATCTTAAAGCAGTATTCTGCGTTGGGGGTTACGTCGGTCTTGTCAACACCTGTGGTGGCATACTCGTTGTTGATGTAAAACGCCCAATAGGTCTTGTCCTTGTCATAATCTGCGGTGATGCCGTTGACGATCTTGACATAAAGGCCAAACTCGCCTTCGTCACCTGCGATAAGTCCAACGTCCTGCAAGGCTTCGCCAACCGTCTTTTTGTTGGTGTAAACACGGTACAGAGTGTCGTAGCCCTCCAAATCGGTCACACGGAAGATGAACGAGGTCGAGCCCTTGCCTACCTCGGTCGGTGCAGAACCGTAGCCGTCGGCGGGGCCGGTCGGGGACATACCCGAGGCGGTGGTGGTGTTGGATGAGTTGGTTTGAGGTGTTTCTGCATTATCACTGCACGCAGTAACCATAAGTCCCATAGCCGCAATAAGGACGATACAAACAACTACTGATAAAATTCTCTTGAAAAGGTTTGTTTTTTTCATTTTTGTTTGCTCCTTTTTTTAAATTCCGAAAACACACTTTGGCACTCGCAAAGCTGCCGTTTGGCAAGGCTTTCAGTTTTGGATCCGGTCTTCCGACTTCGGCAGTTCTCGGTCAGGCCTTCTCAAAGCCAAGGCTTCAATGGCGGTTCTTTTCTTTGCGGCAAGAAAATAGACCGAGCAGTTTACCCGTCACGGCGGCGTGCCCGTATCGGTGTTGCACCGATTTCCCATTTGATCCACACCTATTTTACCACCATTCCCACCACATTTCAATACACAAAACGAGGAATTTAACGGTGAACGAGTATTTTGTGGGGGACGGATTTATCCGTTCCGCAAAGCCGTTTTTCGACGGGCGAACACATAGGTTCGCCCCTACATAGCCTCCCTTGCCTAAAGGGAGGTGGATTTTTGCGAAGCAAAAAGACGGAGG
>JAZQCY010000071.1:0-19855 GCA_045546555.1 Acutalibacteraceae bacterium
CATAACAGGTTTATGTTTAAGCCATTAACCGGCACTTGCGGTAGAGGTATATGTATACTTGATATTTCTCCGAACGATGACGATAGATTGAAGCAGCTTATTATTGATAATTGCTCGGGCTCTAATGATGGTTTTATTGTCGAGGAATTGGTTGTACAAGCGTCAGAGTTGGGACAGTTTCACCCATCTTCACTAAACACAATTAGAGTTGCAACCGTGAAGTTTAATGAAGGTGTTGAAGTTATTGCATCCTTCTTTAGAACAGGTCGTGGTGGTAATATTGTTGATAATGCAGGTGCTGGTGGAGTTTTTGGAACAATTGACATCATGACAGGCATTGTAGATGCAGTTGGTGACGAATTTGGTAATAATTATTTAAAACATCCCGATTCTAATATTCAGATGGTAGGATTTCAGATACCAAAATGGGATGAAGCAGTAAATTTGGCCAAGGAACTTGCTTTGATAGTTAAAGGCAACCGATATGCAGGCTGGGATTTGGCTTTAACTGACAACGGTTGGGTTATGATAGAAGCTAACGCCAGAGGTCAGTTTATTTGGCAGATACCACGTCAAAAAGGATTTTTAAAAGAAACTAACGATATTTTACGGCGTCTTGGTATGAAAGAAATGAAAAAACTATCTGTATAAAGGTGATGTAAATAATGGATTTAAAAAATAAAACTCTACTTCTTATGGGTGGTGGCGCCTATGCCAGAGATATCGAAAAGTATAAGAACGAAACAGGTTTTCGCATAGTTGCCTTAGGCAGAGATGCCAATACACCTATTGCAAAAATATCTGATGTTTTTTATCAAATAGATACTCAGGATGTTGACAGAGTTGTTGAGGTCGTAAAAAAAGAAGATGTAAAGGGTATTTTTGTTGGTTCTTCGGAGGTTAATATTGCGCCTGCAACCAAGGTTAGCGAAATTACCGGTGTAAATTTCTACACTACTGCTGAGCAATGGGATATACTTGCTAATAAGGCAGAGTTTAAAAGATATTGCAGGAAATACGGTGTTCCCGTTGTTCCCGAATTTGAAATCACGTCTGATTATACGAATGCGGATATTGAAAAGCTTCCTTTTCCGATTATGCTTAAGCCTACCGACAGCTCCGGCGCAAGAGGTATGAGTGCTTGCTACTCGGCTAGTGATTTTGACCGTTGCTATACAGAAGCATTGAAATGGTCAAAAAGAAAGGAAGTTATAGTTGAGCAGCTTATTACCGATGCTGACGAAGTATTTTTCCAATATACACTTCAGGACGGTGAGTGCTCTTTGACATCTTGCTTTACAAAGGTTTTTGTTAAGAGCGAGAATAAGGAGCTTATTTTGCCTATATTCCATATGTATCCAAGTAAATACATAGATGAATATTATAAAAATGTTCATAACGGCGTTAAGGCTATGTTTAAAGCTATGGATATCAACAACGGCGTTATGACACTTCAAAGTTTTTATAAAGACGGCAATTTTTATATTTTTGAAGCGGGATTTCGTATGGGAGGAGCCCAAAATTATATTCTTTCCGAATATCAGAGCGGCACTAACTCCCTTAACTATATGATAAATTACGCTCTGACCGGAAGTATGAATGATACTCCTATCATTGTAAAGGATAATGCTCATTTCCGTTATCCTTGCTGTAATTATTATGTCGGTCTCAAACCCGGAACTGTTGCAAAAATGGGTGGGGTAGACAAGGTTCGACATATGCGTGGCGTCCTAAATGTTACGGTTATGTGCTCTGAAGGCGATATAATTCCCGATTCCAACGCTTTGGAGCGAATCTGCCTCAGAATACACGTTGTTGGAGACAATGTTTCTGATCTGGCCAAAACATTGTGTGAAATTAGTCAGACATTAGAAATCATATCTACCGATGGGGAAGATATGCAATTAGAGCATCTTGAATATGATCGTTGCTATGTTGCAATTTGCAACACAACATCTTTCACAGAATAGTGAGTTGGAGGATCAGATTTTATGCCAATTGAATTATGGTATTTAATTGCTGTATTTGCTGTTGCAGTTATCGGTTTCGTTGTTATAAAGAGACCACTTTATGAATGTATGCTTTATGCATTTGTTGTTCTGATGCTTATCAGCGGAACATGGCAGAACACGGGTAGGTATATTTGGGATGCCTTGCAAGAGTCAACTCTATATGTAATATTTGTTTTTATAGTTTCTGCTTCGTTGTTATCAAAAACAAGTGTTATTGATGACTGTATCGCGATTATTCTTTCTGTCTTCGGTCGATTCAGAGGCGGTGCAGGATACGTTGCTATAATTGGCAGCTCCTATATGGGTTCACTCTCAGGTTCAGGTCCCGGAAACGTTGCTACAACGGGCGTATTCACGATTCCTGCTATGATCAAGTCCGGTTTTCCGCCACATTTGGCTGCTAATGTTGAAGCGCACTCCAGTACTATGGGCAATATGATTCCGCCTGCCGGAATGATAGCCGTTGCCTTTGCGGCACTTGATATTTTGTATCCTAATACATATACTTTGTCTCAGTACTGGATGCTTCTTTGGGGCGTTGCTTTGTGGTTTGTTCTCCAAAGAATAATTACTATGTATCTAATGTGCCGTTATTACAAAGTCAAACCCATTAATAAAGAAGACCTTCCCAGTTTGCGTAAAGTGTTACGACACGGATGGAAAGCTATATTTCTACCGATTATCGTTTTCGTTCCTTTCTTGTTGACAAGTAAATTTGAAAATTTCTTTATATCGCGTCTTGGTATCGATGGATCTAAAGCCTTAAACAATAGTTTGCTTTTATTCATTCCTTCTTTAATTGTTATTTGCGGTGTTCTTTTATCCGGCAAAAAGACGATTAAAGAGATGTCTTTAGCCAAGATGTCAAAGCATATACAAGATGGTATGCTTAAGGTCGTGCCAACAGCTGCTTTGGTTTTGTTTGCATACTTTGTGAGCAATGTTTTTGAAGATCTTAATGTTGAAGTCGCAATAGGCGAATTCGTTGGCTCGTTAAATATGAGCAGATGGGCTCTTTGCTTGCTCATACCTCTATTTACTGCAATACTAGGTATGCTGCTTCCGGGATCAACACAGGTCAAAATATTTGGTGGTATCATTATCTCAATTATGGCCGCTGCAGGCTGTAATCCGATGCTAGTTGCCGCAATGTTGCCTTGTATTTGCGGTGCTATGCATGGTGTTACTCCTCCTTATTGTGCGTGCGTTTACACCGGTATGGGTATAGCACAGTCTGAGCTTAAGCCAACTTTGCTTAATTGTGCTATTTGGATCATAATCCACTATGCTCTGTCGGTAATTATTTTGCTCGAATGGCTTCCCGTTTGGGGACTAATAGGTTGAGGTGGTTACTATGCGTAAGAAATTATTTGATATACTTAATAAAGCATACGGAATCATGATGTCAGTATCATTTTTTGCCGGTTTTTTGCCGTTGATCCCATTTGTTATAGCTATAATAATCGGTGGCGATATTGGCGAAAAAATTTCGATCTTTTTATATAAAGAATACTACCCCTGGGTCATTATTGTAGGCTCTTTGGCTGTAGTTGTTGGTCTCATTGCTATGTATATTGGCAAGCTTGAAAGCCTATCGGTAAAAAATGTTAGTAACAGTGATAAAGCTGTTACTGATGGCGAAGAAAAATAATAATTACTTTTCGTTATAATTTTATGTTTTGAGGGTGTAAAAATGGCCAGTTATGTATTTGTTGCAAATAGTACAAAGCCTAATGAGGAAAAAAGAAAAAGCCGTGAAAGTATTAAGCTTTCAACTGTCAATCGTCCTTGCCTCAATGCGGCTAAGGATATGGGCTACGATCTGATTTTGGGCGTAAACCGTGATAATCCTCAGGAGCTTTCTTGCGATGAATTGCCGTTAGCCTGCTACGATTCGCATACTTATCGGAGTATTACAGCCTTCAAGGATAATAAAATTGCTTATAAAAACCTTTGCAATGTTTTAAAGAATAACGATGTTGAGGTAATACACTGTAATACACCGATTGGTGGTTTGGTTGGCAGATTGGCAGCCAAAAAGCATAAGATCAAAAAAGTTATTTATACTGCACACGGATTTCATTTTTATAAAGGTGCCCCGCTTTTTAACCGTACTGTCTTAAAATGGGCTGAAAAGTGGATGGCACATCACACTGATGCAATTATTACCATGAACAGGGAGGACTACGAGGCTGCTAAACAGTTTAAATTGCGTAATGGCGGTAAGGTCTATCTTGTTCACGGAGTTGGAATTGATTTAAGTCTTTATGAGAATCTTAACGTTGATCGTGAAGAAAAACGTAAGGAGTTGGGACTTAAAAGTACTGATGTTGCCTTTATTTCAATGGGTGACCTTATTGCCAGAAAGAATTATTCCGTTGCAATTAGGGCTCTTGCCGCCGCAGGAAATGAAAATGCACATTACTTCATTTGCGGAAAAGGTCCTCTTATTGATGAATTAACTAAATTGTCTGAGGATTTAGGCGTTAGCGACCGTGTGCATTTCTTGGGTTTCAGAACCGATATTAAAGAGCTTTTGGTTGCTGCAGATGCTTTTTTGTTCACTTCTTTGCAAGAGGGATTACCTCGCTCTATGATGGAGGCAATGGCTTCGGGACTTCCTTGCGTTGTTTCTAAAATCCGCGGTAATGTAGACCTTATGGACAACGGAACCGGCGGTTATCTTTGCGGTTCAGCCGATGTAGACGCATTTGCAGATTCAATCAAAAAAATTACCGAAGATGAAGAGCTTCGCAAGCAAATGCGTGAGTATAACCTTGAGCATATCAAAGAGTTTGATGTTTCGGTTGTTGAAAAGGAAATCAGAGAGATTTATAAAGAAGTTTTAGGTTAATTGGCGGTGAATTAATGAAGGTTTTGCATTTATTGCAGAGCAACCGTTTTTCGGGTGCTGAAAATGTTGTTTGTCAGATCATCGGTATGTTTAAGGATATACCCGATATTGAAATGGCATATTGCAGTCGTGACGGTCAGATCAAAGAGGCGTTGGACGAGCGTGGGATAAGGTTTTTCCCCATGACACAGCTTTGTAAGTCCGAGGTAAAGCGGGTTATAGATGAATACAAGCCTGATGTTATACACGCTCACGATATGCGTGCATCTTTTATTGCCGCACTTGTTTGCGGTAAGACAAGGCTTATCTCTCATATACACAACAGCGATTTTCAGGCAAGAAGGATCTCTCCCAAATCGATAGCCTTCCGTTTGAAAAAACGCAAATTCAGCAAGGTCATCTGGGTTTCGGATTCTTGCTATAAAACCTACATTTTCCATAAGTCTTTTGCAAAAAAGAGTACGGTTCTGTATAACGTAATTGACCGTAAAGCTGTTTTGGACAAGGCGGCGCTTGATGAGAATTGCTATAATTACGATCTTGCTTACGTAGGACGTATTGCAGATCCCAAAAATCCGCTTCGTTTGATACGTATTATTGAGCTTATAAAGCAAAAGAAGCCCAATGTCAAGGTGGGTATTGTCGGCACGGGTAACCTTGAGGAATCCATGAAGGCCGAAGCAGAGCGCCTCGGTGTTACCGAAAATATTGTTTTTCACGGTTTTATGAGTAATCCTTTGGGCGTTTTGAAATCGTCTAAGGTAATGGTTGTTACTTCTGACCGTGAAGGACTCCCTATGGTCGCTTTGGAGGCAATGTCTCTCGGTGTTCCGATCGTCAGCACTCCCACCGACGGCCTTTGCGACGTTGTGAAGGTTGGCGTTACCGGTTATTTAGAGTGGGATGAGGCAAATTTTGCCGACCGTGTCTTTGAGCTTATTACCGATGATGATTTACAAAAAAACTTTTCAGATGCAACTTTGAAGGAATTTGAGAAGATAAACGATATTGAAAATTATAAGGATGTTTTAAAGGATGCCTACGGAATTTGACAAAACAGTAAGCATAATAATCCCTGTATATAATACTGCTAAATATCTTGATGAATGTCTTGATAGCGTTACCAAGCAAACCTACCGTGATATTGAAATAATTCTTATTAACGACGGTTCAAGTGATAAGTCTTTGGAAAAATGCAAAGAGTGGGCTGAGGTTGACGAGCGCATCAAGGTATTTGATAATGAAAATCACGGCGTTTCCTTCACCAGAAATTTCGGACTTACTAAAGCTTGCGGTAAATATATCGCTTTTGTAGATTCCGATGATGTAATTTCGTGTGATTACATCTCCAAGATGCTTGAAAATCTTGAGTATACAAAAGCCGATATGTCTATCATTTCTTACTGCTCCTTTTATGATGGCAACGATCCTTTATACTTTAAGACCGATATAAATACCTTAATGACCGATAATTTTGAAACCTGCTTTTTTGTAAACACAAGCGGCGTAATTTGTTCAAAGTTATATTTAAGAGATATTATTATTGATAACGGAATTAAGTTCGACGATTCAATTGCGGTAAGTGAGGATCTTTTATTTAATCTTAAATACGTAGGTTTCTGTAATTCAATCGTTTTAAATAACAGCAAGCTTTACGGCTATAGGCAGAGAAGCAACAGTGCGGCGCACAATACGGTTTCATTGAGATGGTTTTCGTGTCTTAAGGCATATAAGTATTTATTTGAGATTTATGAGGGCAACAGCGTTTATCCTCATATTGTATTTTACTATCTGAAAAACCTTTACGAAGCAAAATACACAATGAAAAAGCACAGTATTTCGGCCAAAGATATAGATTTTGACGTTATGCAAAATCTTAAAATTGCCGAAAAGAAAAAAGGTGTGGTTCCGTTCAAGAAACGCATCAAGCTTTTTATATGCAAGCATTTCTTTGGTGCAGTTTTAAAGCGCAGAGGCTGATGAAAGGATATATTTATGAGTGGATTGTCGGTTGTTGTTCCCGTGTATAATGCTGAGCAGTATTTGGAGCAATGTATTTTATCAATAAAAAATGAATTGACCGAGCGTGACCAGCTCGTGCTTGTGAATGACGGTTCTAAAGATAGTTCACTCGATATATGTAAAAGACACGAGTGCGAAAACGTGCTTGTTATTTCAAACGAGAATCACGGTGTGTCTTACACCCGAAACTGTGGAAACGATAATGCATCGTGCGACTATGTGATGTACGTTGATGCTGATGATTATCTTTTACCCGGTTGGCGTCAAGACGTAGAAAACGGCATTAAGACCGGTAGTGACGTTGTGTATTTTTCTCCGTCAGGTGAAACCGAAGCGTCAAGACGTGACATAATTGCAAATATTCTGTGTGTTTCGGGGCAAAAGAAGCTTGATATTAAAGGAAGTGCTTGTTGGTACAAGCTATTTTCAACTAATTTGATCAAAGATAACGGTATTAAATTCGATTCCGAGTTGATCAACGGCGAGGACGGTATTTTCAGTCTGCAATGCTTCTTAAGGTCAAAGAGCTACTCGATCGTCAAAGCAGGTATGTTCTATTTTTATAGAATAAATAATGCTTCGGCAACTCATTCTTTTAATCCCAAATTTAATTCATCCAATATCAAATTCCTTCAGACCGTAAAAGGTGAGCTGTCATCATATAACGATTTCACTACAAAAGAAATTAAGACAACGGTCGATTATCTGACCTATAACGGTCTTTATATTTTGGCATCAAGAATATCCTTTTTAGACAATATAAACGACCGAAGAATGCACTACGGTTTGTTTGAAAGTCAGATGTATCTTGAGTTTTGGAATGATTTTGACAATAAGTGTACTTATCAAAAATTTAAAACAAAAATAATAAACCTTATCAAAGATAAAAAATACGACAAGGTTATGAGTAAAATCAGACTTCGCAGAAAGATCTTCAATTTAGCGAAAAAGGTGTTGAGAAGAAAAAATGGCTTCTAACGGTAAAAAGGTTGGAATTATTACGTTTCACGCTTCATATAACTGTGGTTCTATGCTGCAGGCCTTTGCACTGCAGAGATTTCTTGAGAAAAACGGCTATGATGCCGAAATGATTGATTTTTCTTCAAAAGGGCAGAGAAGGCTTTATTCGATTTTTGCCAAGCGTAAGAACATAAAGAACTTCATAAGAAACACTATTTTTCTTCTACATAAAAAGAGAATTGCTAATAATTTCAGACACTATGAGGAGTTTAAACAGACGCAGTTTAACCTGACAGAATATAACACATCTGACAGCTCAGATATTATCGACCGATACGACAGTGTTATTGCAGGTGCCGATCAGATCTGGAATATTACTATTTCCGACTACGATGATGCGTATTTTCTTAATTGGGTTAAAAGCGCCAAGAGAATCGCTTATGCTCCGTCGTTCGGCGCAAGAAACCCATCGGAATATTCTGATGATCCTAAGAAATACACGGATTTTCTTAATCAATTTGATTCTCTGTCGATCAGAGAATATAATGGTCAAAAATGGATCAAGGAGCTTTGCGGAAGGGAAGCTAAGGTGGTTCTTGACCCTACACTGATAGTTGAACCCGAGGATTATGCTCCGATA
Organism: Acutalibacteraceae bacterium; assembly: GCA_045546555.1. Classification (GTDB taxonomy): domain Bacteria; phylum Bacillota; class Clostridia; order Oscillospirales; family Acutalibacteraceae; genus UMGS172. The sequence continues at coordinate 8,489 of JAZQCY010000071.1, forward strand.
ACTTCAGATGAGTTAAATTTGCCCGAAAAATATATTTTCTATTATTCTCCCGGATTTTCTCACGATATAAACGGTTTAATTAAACGTATTTCTAAAAAATATAATCTCCCGGTTATTGCATTTAACGCGAAATCGTTTTATACTAAGGGTATGAACTTCAAAGGCTTCAAGCTGCCCGATTTTGAGGATCCGACTGCTTATCTTCAGCTTATGAAGAACGCATCTATGGTAATAACAACATCATTCCACGGTTGTATATTCTCAACTGTTTTCAAAAAGAATTTTTGGGTGGTCAAAAACGGCGGTATGTTCGGTACCGATGACCGTGTTTTGACTTTGTTGAAGCAGTTATCCATTGAGGATCGAATGATCCCAATTGAATTTAATGCTGATTTTGATTATTTAGAATCAGCAGATTATACTCAATACGATATTAACTTAAAATCTCTCAAAGAAGAATCACAAAATTATCTATTATCAGCATTAGAAGGGTAAATATGAAACAGCAAAACAAAAATTTCATATTTAACGTCGGTTATCAATTACTGATGTATCTGATACCTTTGCTGTCGGCAGGCTATATTTCAAGAGTCCTCGGTGCCGATGGCTTAGGTCTTTACAGCTACGTTAACTCGATCGCCACAATGTTCGGTATGTTCTCGCTTTTAGGTATTTCCAATTACGGAAACAGAGAAGTGGCCAAGATTCGTGACGAAAGGGCAGCACTATCAGAAAAATTTTCTTCGATCTATACCTTGCAGCTGATATTATCGGCTATTGTTTTACTCATATATGTTGCTACGGTTTTTATTTTTCCTTTTGAGCATAAAACGATATATTTTATTCAGATCATTCATTTTGTCTCGGTCGCCTGTGATGTTACATGGTTATTCTTTGGTCTTGAAAAATTCAAGATTACCTTAACCAGAAGCTTTGTTGTCAGACTTATTTCGTTGGTCCTCGTTTTCATTTTTGTAAAATCTCCCGATGACGTGTGGCTTTACACTTTGATAACGGTCGCTTCTACCTTGGCAAGTCAGCTTGTGATGCTTGTGCTTTCAAGCAAATATGTTGATTTCAAGGTGACCCCCGTCAAAAAGGCCTTTACCAACTTCAAAAGCTGTCTGATACTTTTCGTTCCTGTTTTGGCTTATAATATCTACAGGATTATGGACAAAACGATGATCGGTGCAATATCCACCAAAGCAGAGCTTGCTTTTTACGAAAATGCCGAGCGATTGATCAATATACCGATTATGGTTATTGCGGCTTTGGGCACGGTTATGCTTCCGCACATGTCGCATGCCATCCATAATAAAACCGAGGATTATAAGAAAACCATCAGATTTTCCATGAAGCTTGCGCTTATCATTGCTTGCTATTCTGCTTTAGGTCTTGCCTTGGTCGGTAAAGATCTTTGTGTTCTGATTTTTGGCTCTGAGTATAGCTTTTCGGGTGTTTTGCTGTTACCGTTAAGCGCAACGATAATCGCTTCGGCCTGGGCCAACGTTATCAGAACACAGTATCTTATCCCTAACAGTCACGACAAAATATACGTGACCTCAACCGTTATCGGCGCAGTTATAAACCTTATTTGCAATCTTATTTTTATCAGATTCTTTGGTGCTGCAGGTGCATGTATCGGTACTGTTTTGGCTGAGTTTTCGATCGTATTTTATCAAACCTATTTTGTCAGACGTGAGCTTGAGATCAAGAAATACTTTGTCACCTTTTTGATTTCGTTTATCAAGGCTGCCTTGACTATGTGCGTTGCCTTCATACCGGCACTGTTTATAGAAAATATTTATTTAAGACTCGGTAGTCAGATCTTAATCGCTGTTGCTTTGTTTGTTGCTTTGAATTTTAAGTTTATATTCCACGAATTTCTTGGCATTAAAAGAAAATCTAACAGTAATGCAAATCAAGAAACATAAAAAGGAGGTGGGTCAATGACACTATTAAATAGAAACAGAGAGAAAAGCAGTATTTATTTGATTTTGCTTAAACTATCGCATTTGCTGTTTCTGACATATTCGTTGTTAGGTCATATTCCGCTGTTTAAAGCACCGCTTAAATACTCGACCTTTATTGCCATCGGACTGTTTATTCTCAACTTCTTTATGCAGTATAACCGTGCACCGATAAAGGAGGTTGGCGTATACGTAACGCTGATGATCGTGTCCTTGATCCAATCCTATTTCAGCGGTAATTACGGTTTGTTTAAGCTTGTTCTGTTTGCAGGCTCTATCAGAAAAGTCGATTTTAAAGATATAGTTAAGTTTGACATGTATCTTCGTGCCGTGCTGATAGCTCTTTGCGCTATACTGTGTTCAGTAGGCATCGCACCGGATGTCACGATGATGTATGACGGTATTTTAAGACACAGCTTGGGCTTTACTAATCCCAACGCTTTGGGAATTGCAACTTTTGTTCTTGCTTGTGATATTTTCTATGTCTTTAAAATGAAGATGAATTGGAAAAGGGTTCTAATTTTGGCCGGCTTGTCGTATTGGTTGTATGACATTGCCCGATGCAGAACGGCTGTTTATGCAATTGTTGCGCTTCTTATCGCCGCAATTATATATACGATCTATCCAAAGGTTTATAAGAATAAAGTTACTGAGTTTATTTTCAGTACTGCGCCCGTCTATTTGTCTTTACTTACGCTTATTGCGGTCAAGGCATATAACAACGGGGCATCGTGGGCTATTCTTGTTAACGATCTTCTTACCAACCGAATTAAGGCGGTTGCCAACTTTGCAAGGCATTTGTCTCCCAAGCTTTGGGGACAGCCGATAGGTGAGACCATCAACCATTCTCTTGATAATACCTATGGTTTTGTTTGGCTTGATCTCGGTATACTTGTTTTCTGCTTGTTCATATTCGCTTATTACAGAATGATCAAAAAGAATTATAAATACGATAACATTCCTTTGTGCATTATCTTCTTCGTCTTTATGGTCTATGGATTGAGTGAGCATCTTTGGATCTTTATCGACTACAATATCTTCATGCTTGCGCTGTTCTATAATCCCGAAAAGTTTATAAAGCAGGAAGAACATGAACATGTTTCTCGTAGAGAGCATTATCAAAGATACGACTTTTCAATATTAAAAACCAATTCTGATTTTGGAGATTAAAATGACAGAATTTCAAAGAGATATATTTTCTTTGATCAAAAGCGCTGTATTTTCTACTCATGTCAAAATAAGCAATGATTTTGATTGGGGTAAGGCGGTCAAAATAGGACTTAATCACAAAATACTGCCTTTGATATATTATGGCGCTCATAATTCAGGTATCAGCATACCCGATGAGATCGAAGAAAGCCTTTTAGTGCTTGTTACCCGATATTTAATAACAAGTGAACAACAGCTGCAGGATCTTGATAATATCAAAAGCTTGTTTGAAAAAGATGATATAAAGTATATGCCGCTTAAAGGTTCTGTTTTAAAGCATTATTACCCACGCCCTGAATTGAGACCTATGGGTGATATTGATATACTTATTGAGCTTACTCAGCTTGATAAGATAAACAAATGTATGGTCGATCTGGGCTATGTTGAAGAAAAAACAAGTGACCATGAGATAAAATGGTTTAAGGGCGAAAGGCTAATTGAGCTTCATAAAAGGCTTATACCTTCTTATAATGTTGATTTTTATAATTATTTTGGTGACGGTTGGGGGATTGCCAAGCCGGTCAGCGAAGGCTCTAACGCTTATGAATTATCGTGTGAAAATGCTTTTATTTACCTTTTTACTCATTTCGCCAAGCATTATAGAGATGCGGGTATTGGAATACTGCATTTAGTTGATCTTTTTGTTTTCAACGACCATCACAAGGGTCTTGATATAACATTTGTTAAAGATGAGCTTAAAAAGCTTGGTCTTTATGAGTTTTACATAAATGTTATGTTTACGCTCAGTGTTTGCTTTAACGGCGTAAAATCAACAGATATTTCAGACCGTATTGTAAACAGGATTTTTGAAAGCGGTTCTTACGGTAACCAAACAGCACAAATACTCTCAACCGCTGTAAAATCAACCAAAAAGGTCAAATGTAAACGATTTGTGCGTTTTACACTTTTCTTAAAAAGAGTGTTTATGCCTTACAAGGGTATGTGCAACCGTCATAAAATCCTTAAAAAGCTTCCTTTTTTACTTCCGTTTTTTTGGATCTACCGTATTTTTTCTGCTTTACTTTTCAAGCGTAAAAATATTCGTATCGAGCTTGATAACATAAAAGTATCCGACGCTGAAAGCATATTGAATTATTACGATGATCTCAAGTTTGTCGGACTTGATTTTAATTTTGATGAATAATGCATTTATGACCAATAAAGATTATTTATTTTTACTTTTAAAATGTGCTTTGGGATATGATGATATATCCAAGCACGATATAACCTTAAATGATGAAACCTTGGCGTATTTATATAATGCGGCAAGGGTTCATTCGTTGTTTCCTATTGTTTCAAAGGTGCTTTTGGAGAGCCGTCTTTTAAAAAACGACTGTGAATTTTATCAGCCGTTCAGAAAGCAGATGCTGAAATACGTTTGCCGCCGTGAGAATTTTGATCATGTTCTCGGTGTTATCGGTAAAGCGTTTAGCGAATCCAATATCCCGTTTGTGCCGCTTAAAGGCTCGGTTTTGAAGGAGCATTATCCCGAAAGCTGGATGCGCACCGGTACCGATATCGATATCCTCGTAAAAGAGCAAGATATTGAGAAGGCTTCGGGTGTCTTGACAGATGAATTAGGATTAAAGTTTGTATCCAAAAGTTCTCACGATGCCGTTTATGTAACCGAGTCAAAGGTCAAGGTCGAACTGCATTTTTCGTTAAACGAGCCCGGATACCGTGAATTTGAGCCTTTAAAGGATATTTGGAGCGTTGCTACTGCAGTTGATGACGGTTGCCTTTATAAAATGCCCGATGAATATTTCCTTTGTTATCATATTGCCCACATGGCCAAGCATTTTGTTTGCGGCGGATGCGGTATAAGATATATTATCGACCTGCGTGTGATACTTGATAATTTGAATTTTGATCAAGCACTGGTAGAAAAGTTAATATCTGATTGCTCATTGAATAGCTTTTATAGATACGCAAAAGAGTTGTGTGACGTTGTTTTCTTGAATAAGCCCTATAATGATGTTACTTTTGCCTTAGAGGATTTCATTTTATCGGGTGGAGTATTCGGCAACCTTAGAAACAAATCAGCATTAGGTCAAGCTAAAAAGGGGAGTGGCTTTAAATACGCTTTGTCACGTATTTTCTTGCCGTTTAACCAAATGTCAAGCTATTATCCTGTGCTTAATCGTCACAAATGGTTATTACCGTTTTATCATATAAAAAGATGGCTCCACATTATTTTCGGCGGCGGTTTTGAACGCTCGAAAAAGGAGCTTGATTTTACTGCCGTTAGTGATGATAAAGCTTCACTTGCAAAAATACTTATTGAAAATATTGAACTTTAGCCTATAGTTTTGAAAGGATTTGTTTTTATGAAAATCGGTGTTGAAGCGGCGCATTATTATTTTGAAGGCACAAAAACCGTTGATACCGCATGGCTCAAGCGTCACGGTTATGATTGCATTGATTACGGCCGTATTTGCAACACAAGTGATGAGCTTTATTCAATGCCCGATGAGGAAATGATTGCTTTCCTCAAAAAAGAGGGAGACGAAATCAGAAAGGGCGGTATTGAGGTGTGGCAGGTGCACGGTCCGTGGCCTACCGATGATAAGACCCCCGAATCCTGTGCTAAAAAGTGGGAGGATTGTAAGCGTGCCGTTAAGGGTACCGCCGCTTTGGGCTCGAAATACCTTGTTATGCATCCACACATGCCGTTTGGCTGGGGCGGAGTGCAGGATCACGATGCCGCTGAGGCCGCAAATGAGGAGTTTTTCAAAAAGCTTTGTGCTTTTGCCGAAGATTACGGTGTAATAATCTGCCTTGAAAATATGCCTTTTTCCGCACAGCGTATGTCAAGAATTGAAAAAATAGTCGAGTTTGTCAAGCGACTTGATCTACCAAACCTTAAAATATGCCTTGATACCGGTCACTGCAATGTTTTCAAGGATGATATAGGTGATGCCGTGCGTCTTTGCGGAGATCTCTTGGCTGTTTTGCACGTTCACGATAACGACACCCGTTGCGATGCCCACACAATGCCTTACGACGGTAAGTGCAATTGGGTCGGATTCCGTGAGGCTATAAAGGAGATCGGCTTTGACGGTTGTCTTTCTTTGGAGTGCCATATAAGCAAGACCTATCCGCCCGAGCTTGATGAGTATATGCGTGTCGGTATTGCCAAAATCGCCGCATACCTTGCCGATAAGGAGCTGTAAAAAAGGGTTCTGTAAAACTTTCCATTATACTTGTATAAACTAAAAGCCTCACCACGCGGTGAGGCTTTTTGATGAAATTAAAACGTTATTTTCCGTAACCGATATCAGAATAGCTCTTTTCGGTTACTGTTATTTTACCGGAGCTGACTTTAAATTCTTTAACATTGCTGCCTGAAGCGAAGATATTGTCGGACGGCATTATTGTTTTAAGTACAGCGTTGGGATTTTCGGACACATCAAAGCCAAGGTAATAGTCTTTGGCAACCCGTGTCGACGGCCAAATGGTATAGGAGGCCTTGGTGTAATCGGTATAAAATTTAGTAAGCTGTTCAAAATTATATGCTTGCTTTTCGGGGCTGCTTGATGATTTGAAATTCTGAACTCCACCGTGGTGCGGAACCTGAATTACATCGCACTTTAAATTTTCGCCATACATTGCGTTCATGGCGTTTATATTGTAGGCTGTTGCATCTCCGTTAATATGGAAGACGGTATTTTCAAAATTCAAATTAAAGCATATAGAAAATGAGTTGTCCATACCCTTGACCATTTTTTGCGGCAGGGTAACATCATAGGTGTATAGTATTTCCATCGTCAGACCGCAGAAATTATAAAGCTGACCCGTGTGTGCCTTGTAAACATCGCCGCCCTTTCTCTTGATAAGGCTAAAGACGTCTCTAAGGGATCTGTTAAGCCAAAACTGTCCATCTGAAGTGGAGGCAACCGCAGTAAAATAATTGGGTATATTGGCAATGATTTTTTCAATTTTAACGGATGCGTCAACGGTGTTGACAAAGCTACCGCAGAAGTCGTTAATTGCTCTGGCGTGGTCTCCGTGCGGATGAGTAATTATCCAAGCAGCGATTCGTATATTCTCCTTATCGGGCGCATAGTGACTTAAAATTGCCATAAGCCGACCGGAATGATCGTTGGCGCTTTTATTATCTCCGCCGTCAATCACAATAAAACTGCCATCGGTCAACCTCAGAATGTAGCTTAACCCGGTGTTGAAATACCCGGGTACACTTTTACTTTCGGAAACACTAAGACCCATCGAGATGAATAGTGGTTCACAAATATTCGACTTTGCCGAAAAATCGGGGTCAAAAGCGGATAAATATTTGTTCACCTTTTCAACGGTATCGAGCTTCAGCTCGTCTATAGTTATCTTTGCGGTATTGGAAGACGGTATGTAATTGGTGCTTACAAGGTATTTGCCGTTGGTGTTTACAGATGCCTTGTTGTCGGTTCCGATTATTGCACGGTCAGCCGTTACTACAGTGTAGCCCAAATCCTTGAGAGTTTTCAAATAATTCTGATACTCCGATGCAGTGGTATCGGTAACCGTCATAAGGGTTGAATTGTCGTCAAGGTCGTTATATACCGTTTTTCCGTTGGTCGTGTAGGTTGGGGGAGTGAGCGAAATCTCATTTTTGCTTGTCTCATCAACAGCCGCACTGCCGGCTCCGTCGGTTTTAATCTCAGTGATGAACTGCTTGAACTTAGTGGGGTCAATAGGTTCTGTATCAGCAGTATTGGATGGTACACTTACGGTACTGCTGACCGAACTGATATCAGATGATGCGTTGGAGACTGTGCTGTCGGAAGAATCGCATCCGACAAAAATCGATGCAAAAACAAGACTTAAAACCAAGAAAAATATAGAAACTGATCTCATAACAAAACCTCACCTTCATTTTCATATTAAAATTGTAGCACAATATTATCGAATATTCAATAATTAAGTAAAGGATTAAGCAAAGCCCCACCCGACATTAAGTCAGATGGGGCTTAAAGTTGCATTTTGGTTTTATTAGTCGAGCAGATAGAAGCAATCAACAAGTGAATTAACTGCATCCTCGGATGTAGCGGTTATTGTCACGGAAGCAAGATATCCGCTGCACTTGATGTTGATCAGTGCCTGATACATATCAAAGGTGCTGAATTTAGCCGAAATAAACATTGTCGGAAAATCCTTGTCGCTGATGGTCACACTGCCAACCGAATGCTTAAAATTACTGTAACCCATATTTCTTAAGCTTGTTTCAACAGTAGGGTAAATAGCTTCATAATTTTCTTCAATATCTAAGGTTGCCAGCTTAATATTGCTTACTTTTTCAAGATTTACATTGATGTTACTCTGATTATCCGACGCTGATGCGAACATATCATAAAAGACATCGGCATTTTCGGCCAGCTCTTTAAATTCATCACCGGCAACATTCATCGAAAAATTGTTCAGCTCTCTTATCTGTTCATCAGTATAAAAATACCAATCGGATTTTAATTCGCATCCGATCCCTATGAACTTATTTTCATAGATAAGTCCTTCTGTTGTACCCAATTCAAATTCTCGGTTGTTTTCGGCACAGGCGGCGAAGGTGAATACAAGAGAAAGAACAACTAAAATTGATAATACTCTTTTCATAACAACAACTCCTTTAATACATATTCTAACACTTAAACCTGCTATGTCAAGTTAAATTTGGTGTTTTCATCAATTGCACTGAGGTTAGTATTTCAGATATTATTCATAATGATGAATTTTGATTTTAAGTAAAAATAATGCTTGCATTTTGCACCCAAAAGTATTAAAACATTATAGGTATTTTATTTTTAGATTAGGAGGGAACGGCAAATGATTTCTGCAAAACCGCACCGACATCATCATATACCGTCGGTCGTTCCGTTTTTAAAGCAGAATGTTGTTATGTGCGTTGCTTTCGTTGCGGCAGCCATAACCTGCGTCTTTGTTCCCGTCGACTCCGAGTATCTCGGCTATTTTGATTTTAAGACCTTAACCTGTCTTTTCTGCGTTTTGGTGGTTGTCTGCGCTTTGAAAAACATCAGCTTTTTCTATCTGTTGGCCAGAAAGGTCGTTAAATGCTTCAAAAATGCCCGTATGTGCATTTTGGCTCTTGTCTACATAACTTTTATTGGCTCGATGCTTATAGCCAATGACATGGCTTTATTGACGTTTTTACCGTTGGGATATTTTGTTCTGACAACCGGCCATAAGGAAAAATATATGGCCTTCACCTTTATAATGCAGAACATTGCGGCCAATTTAGGCGGTATGCTCACACCTTTTGGCAACCCGCAAAACCTCTATCTGTATTCAAAATTTGAAATACCTAACCTTGAGTTTATGGCCATAATGGCACCGCCGTTTATTGTATCAATTATTTTGATAACGGTTTGTTGCCTGTTTATCAAGCCCGAACCGCTTGAGGTCAAGGACAAGCAGATCAACTTCGATATTAAGAAAACTTCGCTGTATTTGGCTTTGTTTGCTTTGTCAATCGCTATTGTTTTCAGAGGCATTCCTTATTGGATCGGTTTTTTGATAATTCCCACAGTTCTGTTCTTTGTTGACCGTGATGCCTTAAAGAAGGTTGACTATCCTTTGCTTTTGACCTTTGTGTTTTTCTTCATTTTCTCGGGAAATATGGCAAGAATAGGGGAGGTACGAGAGTTTTTCTCATACCTGCTTGACAAAAACACCTTGCTTTTCAGTGTTGCATCCTGTCAATGTATCAGCAACGTACCATCTGCTATTCTTCTGTCACAGTTCACGACCGATTATCCGAGCCTTTTGGTTGGTGTAAATATTGGCGGTGCAGGTACGCTTATAGCTTCTTTGGCAAGTTTAATAACTTTTAGAGAATACACAAAGCACAACCCGACCAAGACCTTGTCATACGTCGGAATGTTCTCGGCATTCAACTTCGGTTTCCTACTTGTGCTGATAGCTTTTATGCTGATCATATAAAACAGCAAATGGCGTAAAACTTGCTGTCCGATCTGCTTCACCCACCCGCAAGGGTGGACATTGCCTATACGTTGAATTGCCGTAGAGTAATTGCCTTTCCAACAGTTATCTCTCTTATGTTTGAAGTGCTGTATTTCGGTGCCTTTGTAAAAAGTTCCCGACGAAGATTTTTTCATAACGAAAATCTATTGAAACGAATATGTCAAAAGGACGGTAACCAATTTTGGTTACCGTCCTTAATTTGTTTAGTGCTTTTGCGTATATGGTTTACTTCTTGGTTAACCCCTTAACGAGATTGGCGATGCTCTCAAGCTGTTGGTCATCCAGCTTTTTAAGATCGCTAATGATGCCGTTGAGCTTAGTAGGATTTTTGGTATTGAGATCAAAGAACTCACTTACCGAAACACCTAAGTAATCGCAGATATAGAAAATACCCACCAAGGAAGGCAACGACTTTCCCGACTCAATGTTATTGATGTAGCCGGGATTCTGACCAATAGCCAAACTCATTTCCCGTGCAGATACGTTTTTCTTTTCACGCAGTTGCGCTAATCGCAAAGCAAAATCCTTTTCGTCCATAATCTCACCGCCTTTTATAATATTGTACCCCATAAAGGTTGCAAAACTATTGGTTGACAGGCGTCAAAGGTGTTGCAATGTTGGTTTATATATGATATAATGGAGAAAATGCAGGAAATGAACCTACAAGTGATTTCAAATGACCGCTATACACACGCATGATGAGATAGCCGAGTCATTGGAATAGCCCACCGGACTAAAACGGTTCGGTGGGTGTTTTAATAAGGAGCGAGATATGAGGATTTATTCTGTGGCGTTTTTTGGTCACCGATATGTGGATAATATATTAAAGGTAGAAACCCTTTTGGAAGAACCGATACGGAGACTTCTTGATGAAAATGAGTACGTGGATTTTTTGGTCGGACGCAATGGGGACTTCGACCAATGCGTATCTTCCTCTGTACTTCGCGTACGAAAAAATCATAGGAACGATAACAGTGCATTGGTCTTGATGCTGCCCTATCCTACCGCGGAGTACCTTAATAACGAAAATTACTTTCACGACTATTATACCGATGTAGAAATTTCCCACGCCGCATCGGTGGCGCATCCTAAATCCGCTATCCAAATTCGCAACCGGGAAATGGTTGACCGCGCTGATCTTATTATCTGCTACATTGAACATGAAAAAGGCGGCGCTTGGCAGACCGTAGATTATGCAATG